>JBAXRM010000001.1:0-163852 GCA_037131225.1 Nostocales cyanobacterium ELA583
GGTGATGTTATACTAGATATTCACGATATCTCAGATGTCAGGGAATGTCTCGGTTGAAAGTATCAGGAAATAGATCATAATGCGTTTACCAGATGAACCCGATTTGCCGGCTCAAATTAATATTGTCCCCATGATTGATGTCATCTTTGCAATTTTGACATTTTTCATCATGTCCACTTTATTTTTACATCGCTCCGAAGGTTTACCAGTAAATTTACCCAAAGCTGGAACAGCAAAAACCCAATCATCAGCCGCACCAATTACTGTCACCATAGACGCAGTAGGCAATCTGAGCTTAAACCGTCAACCAGTAACCCTAGATACTTTACCCATGTCAGTCAAGAAATTAATGGGGAAAAATACGGATATAGTAGTGATTATGAATGCCGATAAAAGCATCACTCTTGATCAAGTAGTAGGAGTTATGGATCGGGTGCGTCAGGTAAAAGGAGCAAAATTAGCAATAGCGACTCAAACACCCTAACAAGTTAATTGCTAGTTATCAGGGTAATCACTACTGAGCCTAATCTTGCATTTTCACTCTTCTTCCTTCGTGTCCTTCGCTCCTATATCCCTCCGGGACGCTTCGCGAACGTGGTTCATTAACTCCTGACTCCCAGCTAATTTACGTTGTAATTGTTTGAGATTCTGATATATCTCTGGCAAGCGGCGAGAAACTGCCGATACTTTGAGATATAGTTTGTGGGGTATGGCTGGACTACCGGAGACAATTTCCCCAGGTGCGATGTCGCTATGAATACCAGATTGAGCGGAAGCGATCGCCCCATCTCCGATTTTAACTTGATTGGCAATTCCCACCTGTCCCGCTAAAATCACCCGATTTCCTACTTTTACACCGCCAGCTATCCCTGCTTGACCTGCGATAGCGCAACCAGCACCAATTTGACTTCCATGTCCTATCTGGACTAAATTATCAATTTTCGTATTTTTACCAACTCTAGTTTCTCCTACTGCGGGACGGTCTATAGCTGTATTACAACCTACTTCTACCCCATCTTCTAAAACTGTATAGCCTGATTGTTCCATCTTCAACCAACCTGTCCGAGTTGGCACAAAGCCAAAGCCTTCAGCACCAATCACAGCCCCGCTATGGATGACACAATCCGCACCGATTTGAGAGCGTTCTTGAATCGTACAGTTAGCGTGTAAGATGGTGCGATCGCCTATTTTCACCTCTGGATAAATAACGACATTGGCATGAATAACTGCATGATTGCCAACTTCCACATCGGGATAAATCACAACATGAGCGCCAATATACACATCATTACCGATTTTGGCGGTGGGGTGAATAACTGCGGTGGGGTGAATTTCTGGACTAGGACGGTAGGGTTGATAAAAAAGAGCGATCGCTTTTGCAAATAACAGCCTGGGTTCAGTCGTTGTTAACCAAGCAATACCCTGTTCTGTAGCTTGATTCTGTAACTTTTCATCTGGGGGTAAAATTACGGCGCTCGCAGATGTGGAATTTAGCAATACAGCAAATTTTGAGCCTTCTATATAGCTGATAGTTCCAGGTATTGCTTCATCTATGGCTGCAACTCCCGTAATTTCTAAATCTTGATCTGGTTTTAGGCTGTGTTGGGTGACGGAATCACCTAATAGGTTGAGGATTTTACTAAATTTCATACTTTACTAAAAAAAATACAGCTTTTTGTTTCGCGCAAAGGCGCAAAGGAAGAAATAAGTTATATCATGGATTGACCGGCTAAGTAAGCTGTTGTCCAAGCACTTTGGAAGTTAAAGCCACCGGTGATACCATCAATATCTAATATCTCGCCAGCAAAATGCAAGCCGGGGACTAATTTACTTGCCATTGTTTTAAAGTTAACTTCTTTGAGGTTGACACCGCCGCAGGTGACAAATTCTTCTTTAAATGCACCTTTACCTGTAATTGCGTATTCTCCTTGAGAGATTTCTAGGACTAGCTGATTTAAGGTTTTGTTCGTGATGGTTGCCCAACGATCTTCTGTGGTAATATTCGCACGGTTAATAATGTATTGCCACAGCCGATGAGGTAAGTCTACACCACGATGGAGGGCGATCGCTTTTTGTCCCCATTCGGCTTTTATAGTTAAAAGTTTTTGTCTAACTTCTTCTTGTGATAAGTCCGGTAACCAATTAATCAATAATTTGGATTGATAGCGGCTGTCATGGAGAATTCTTGCACCCCAAGCCGAAAGTTTGAGAACTGCTGGACCACTCACACCCCAATGGGTAATTAATAAGGGACCTGTTTGTTGTAATGGGGTCTTACCTGAATTTGATAACCGAATATTTACAGAATTAACGCTAATCCCCGCTAATTCCCGGAGTTTACCATCGGCAATATTAAAGGTAAACAAAGAAGGTACAGGTGCTTGGATATCATGACCTAATTCTCTAGCGATTTTATAACCAGCTAAACTGCTACCGGTAGCTAATAGTAGACGATTGCATTCTTTGGTTTCCCCCGATTTGAGGAGAATTTCAAAACCTGCATCTTTGCGGGTGACAGCAGTTACAGGTGTACCAATACGGAGTTCTATGTTCGCCGTAAAAGCCGCTTTAATCAAACATTCCGCAATAGTTTCCGCCCGATCTGTAATTGGAAACATCCGGCCATCCGCTTCTGTTTTCACATTCACCCCATGCTCTGCAAACCAAGCTATGGTGTCTAAAGGTTGAAAACGAGTAAATGCACCCAACAAGGCTTTACCACCTCTAGGGTAATTCTGGACTAAAGTTTTTGGTTCAAAACAAGCATGAGTAACGTTACAACGTCCCCCACCGGAAATCAGCACTTTCGCCAAAGGTTGACGACTAGCTTCGATTAAAGTAACTTTGGCTTGGGGATTAGCTTCAGCACAAGCGATCGCGCCAAAAAATCCTGCGGCCCCACCACCGATAACTACAATTTGCAAGGGTAACAACTTTAAAAATTTCTTAATAGCACCTACTTAACTAGAGTAGCTGTTATTTTCACTCTTCCACCGCTTCAAAGTCTTCTTTGGCTATACCACAAACAGGACAAACCCAATCATCTGGAATATCTTCAAAAGCTGTTCCTGGTTCTATGCCACTATCAGAATCGCCTACTTCGGGGTCATATACATAGCCACATACGGTACATATATATTTTTTCATTTTTGTCCCTCTTAAGAATTAATTCAAAAACGTTGTATTATTAGAACCTTTTCTGATATTGATTAAAACATGAAAACTTGATCACAGGGCTGAGAATACTCAAAACACATAAGTTATGAATCATCAAAATTTCCAGAATAAATCTATCAAGTTTGTACAAGCTTCTCTGGCTGCCGCTGCACTGATGATAGCTTCTGTTGGGCCTGCCTTTGCTGACAGCAAAGTTAAAATCGTAGGTGCAGGATATGGTGGTAATGGTTGCCCTGAAGGATCTGCTAGTGTAAACGTTAGTCCCGATGGTCAAGAGCTAAGTATTCTATTTGATCAATTTATCGCTTTGGGGAATAAATCATCAGAAGCACGCAAAAGCTGTAATTTGAGCATTCCTATTCAAGTACCCCAAGGGTTTCAAATTTCCCTCTCCGATGCTGATTATCGGGGCTATGTTGCTCCCGATACCACTGGGAAACTAAGAGCAGAATACTTTTTTGCTGGTCAGCGTGGCCCCGTCTTTTCTAGAACATTTAAAGGGGAAACTGAGTACAACGTTCGAGATAAATTAGTGACTGTAGGTGATGTCTGGTCAGCCTGTGGTGATAGTGTAAATATGCGGGTGAATGCTGCGATGATCGCTAGTGGTCAAGGGATGGCCACTGTTGACTCTTTTGATCTCGCCCATCGCGGTTTAGTTTACCACGTGAAATATCGTCAGTGTCGGTAATTAATACTGACTCCTCGCTTTTTCAAGCGAGGAGTTGATAACCCACATTCAGCATGAGTAAATATACTCAAAATATTTTTCCCAGCAGGTTATTTTGTCAAAAAAAGAATTTCATAAAAAAGCTAAAACCCAGTCATAATAACCACTTCATGCTTTTTGCTATTTATGGAGGTATTCAATAAATTTAATCTCAAACCAACTGATTTATTGACATTATTCTCAATAAGCTTGATTCTAGCTTTAGATAGATATGCGATGGCTACGCCGCGCCGAAGGCATCGCCCTAATATAGAATTGCGTATAATTGTCTAAAAGCCTTATTATCATTGGGTTATGGATAATTCCGAAAAATCAAAAAACACCTGCGGAATGTGGGGATAATAATAGGACTAGCCCTTTCAAACTGACTAACGGAAATACATTGTTTTGACGATATCATCTTAAATCCTCTGCTCATATTTTGGTTTTTTGAAGGTGGAAACAACCAATCTTCGTGACAAATCTCACCACCTTGAAAGGGCTAGTCCTATATAGTTAAAAACGCCACCATCTTCGTTGTAAGTAACTGAAAATTGCCAAAGAAATCGCGCCAAGAAATAGAAGCGTAATTACACCCCCAGGAAGGAAAGTAATAATACCCAATCCTCTAAATATAAATAAGGATGCACTTATACCCAGAAGAATGCCAAAACCCTGCATTAACTTGCCATTTAAAGAAGATTGACTCACTGTTTTTCCTGTTAACTCTAATTTATGGTGGATGTGGAAATAGGTATTCCATCCTTGTGAAGATGAACTTAAACCTGATTATCTGCGAAAACTTCATGAATTGAACTGTAATTAGAATTAAGTGAGCTAAACTCAATGGGATAATTCCAGTTAATCAGTTAAAAAGTTACCAAAATCACTATATCTGCATTATATTATGTCAACTTCAAATCTTAAAAATCTGGATTACCCCACATTACCTTTATCCGATACCCTCTGGAATCAAGATCAGCAAAGATCACTAATGCAGGGGGAAGTATTGGTAAAAACGCGATCGCATACTAACTGGGGTGGTGCGGTTACCGCTTGGATATATATCCCCCTTCTCAGATCCCATGTCTGGCATCAAATTACAGATTATCCCCGTTGGGTACAATATTTTCCTAATCTCACCCAGAGCGAAGTTATATCCAAGGGAGATGTTAAACGTCTGTATCAAGTTGGACAAAAAGCCTTGTTCTTTTTCACGGCCCAAGTAGAAATTTATCTAAGTGTGGTAGAAGTATTAGAGCAGCAAATCCAGTTTCGCATGGAAGGAGGCTCATTTACAGATTTTCAGGCCAGTTTAGAACTCAAAGACATGGGAAATGGTACTTTATTATCCTATACCGTACAAGCCACCCCAAACATTCCCATCCCCTCAATTTTTATTGAACAAGTAATCAATTTGGAATTACCAGCAAATCTATGTAAAATGCGACAGGTGCTTTGTAATCATCAATAATAGCAATGTCACAGGCAACTACTATTTTAGATTTTTGGTTTGGTCATCTAAATGACCCAAATTATGGGAAAATTCAACCATTTTGGTTTGAAAAATCACCAGATTTCGATGCTAAAGTCCGCGACCTTTTTCTGGAAGATTACCAAAAAGCGGTAGCAGGATATTTACATGATTGGATGAACTCACCAGAAACCTGTTTAGCTTTAATTCTATTGCTAGATCAATTTCCCCGCAATATGTTTCGTGATACTCCAGAAGCCTTTGCAACTGACTGGGAAGCACTATCATTAGCTCAACACGCAACAAGTCAGGGCTATGACCGTAAACTACTCTCTGTGCAACGCTGGTTCATATATTTACCCTTTGAACACAGTGAAAACCCACTTGATCAGCGCAAGTGCATTAAGCTATTTCAACAACTTAGCCATGACCCTGATAGTGCAAAAGCGATTGAATCAGCTTTTCGACATAAAGAAATAATTGCCCGATTTGGTCGCTTTCCTCACCGGAACGCCATTTTAGGACGCGTCTCTACTCCAGAAGAAGAGGAGTTTTTAGAAGAACCTGGGTCTTCATTTTAAGTTGGAGATTGGGTTATTTTCCCCCGTACCCTATGTGGGTTTAAAACTGTTAATTCTCTATGAGTATGTGTTTCGGTAGCATACATTAGCCTCATAGGGAAGTTTTGTTTGCATATCTGCCAGTAAAAGTTTTAATTTGTCCAGGCACAAAGCATTAAGTCAGGGGATTATTTCCACAACTCCCTTTTTTAGTGCGCTGCTTTCTCTAAATCGTGCTTAATTTTACTAAAAATCTTTTAATCTACGTCTTTAGATAGATGACATGAGTTTGATAAACTTTTAAAATCACTTGGCTTTTGTATTATTGAATACAGAGAATTTTAGTCTAGTTATTCTAGCTACATTTTTCATTAGTCCACGGAGGTGGACTTCGTTTGTGTAAACGCGGTTTCTAACCGCCCGTTTAACTATTTATGCCAAAGTAGTCGGTTTTAACCGACTTTAGCTTTTAGACAGGGAATTTATTCCCTGGCTTGAAGGGACTCTCAAGTCTAACCTGTAAACACCTCCGCAGGTAAGCGATTAAAGGCAAGACGCTCATTTTGTACATCTACAAAAATGGTGTCACCGTCGCTGAAATCACCGCGTAAAATGGCTTTGGCTATTTGGGTTTCTAGTTCCCGCTGAATAGCTCTTTTTAATGGCCTTGCCCCAAAAACGGGATCGTATCCTACCTCTGCCAAAAAGTCAAGAGCAGCACTGGATAATTTCAAAGCCATTTTCCTATCAGTTAATCTTTGTCTGAGTCTATCTACTTGTAATTGAACAATATTCCGTAATTCTGATTTCTGTAAACTGTGGAAAATAATCAGTTCATCAAGACGGTTTAAAAACTCTGGCCGGAAACTATTTCGCATCGCTTCCATAACTCGACTACGCATTTCATCGTAACGGCTATCGTCTCCAGATATATCTAAGATGTATTGAGAACCGATGTTACTGGTCATGATGATGATGCTATTTTTAAAGTCTACTGTCCGACCTTGGGCATCTGTGACTCTACCATCATCGAGAATTTGCAGGAAAATATTAAATACGTCGGGGTGAGCTTTTTCGATTTCATCAAATAAAATCACCGCATAGGGACGACGACGAATGGCTTCGGTAAGTTGTCCTCCTTCTTCATAACCAACATATCCCGGAGGCGCACCGATTAAACGAGAAACGGCGTGTTTCTCCATATATTCGGACATATCAATCCGTACTAACGACTCCTCTGTATCGAACATATAGGAGGCTAAGGCTTTAGCAAGTTCGGTTTTACCAACACCTGTGGGACCAAGGAAGACAAAACTAGCAATGGGACGGTTGGGGTCAGAAAGTCCAGCGCGAGAACGTTGAATGGCATCTGCTACAGCGGTAACGGCTTCTTGTTGACCGATGACCCGATGATGTAATTCATCTTCTAAATGGAGGAGTTTTTCTTTTTCTGATTCCACTAATTTATTCAGAGGAATTCCTGTCCATTTAGAAATAATTTCCGCAATATCGGCTTCTGTAACTTCTTCTCGTAATAGAGATTTTCCAGTTCCTTGGGTGTGGGAAAGTTCAGTTTCTACGGCTTGTAATTGCCGATGTAAGTCTGTTAATTTACCATATTTTAATTCCGCAGCCCGGTTAAGATCGTAGTTTCTTTCTGTTTGTTGAATTTCTAGATTAACTCGGTCAATTTCTTCTTTAATTGATTGAATTTTGGTGATAATACCTTTTTCAGATTGCCATTGTGTGCTGAGAGTTCTTTGTTCTTCTTTGAGGTCTGCGAGTTCTTTTTCTAATCTTTCTAAACGTTCACGGGAAGCGAGATCACTTTCTTTTTGTAAGGAAAGTTTTTCCATTTCCAATTGGAGGATTTTTCGATCTATTTCGTCTAGTTCTTCGGGTTTGGATGTAATCTCCATTTTCAGTCTAGCAGCGGCTTCGTCTACTAAATCAATGGCTTTGTCAGGGAGAAAGCGATCGCTAATATAACGATTAGACAAAGTAGCCGCAGCAACTAGAGAACTATCAGAAATTCTTACCCCATGATGCACTTCATAACGTTCTTTTAAACCGCGTAAAATCGAAATTGTATCAACAACGTTAGGCTGATCTACATAAACTTGTTGAAAGCGTCTTTCTAAAGCGGCATCTTTTTCTAAATATTTGCGGTATTCATCCAAAGTTGTCGCCCCAATACAGCGTAATTCACCTCGCGCTAACATCGGTTTTAATAAGTTCCCAGCATCCATAGATCCTTGGGTTGCACCTGCACCAACAACGGTATGAATTTCATCAATAAATAAAACAATATTTCCGCCCGATTCTGTGACTTCTTTTAATACTGCTTTGAGACGTTCTTCAAATTCACCTCGGAATTTTGCTCCTGCAATTAAAGCCCCCATATCTAAACTAATCAGTTTGCGATCTTTAAGAGATTGGGGAACATCACCCGCAACAATGCGTTGTGCTAGACCTTCGGCGATCGCAGTTTTTCCCACTCCAGGTTCACCAATTAAAACCGGGTTATTTTTAGTTCTGCGGGAGAGAATTTGTACCGTGCGCCGGATTTCATCATCACGACCAATTACGGGGTCTAATTGACCTTTACGAGCGGCTTCAGTGAGATCTCGTCCGTATTTTTCCAGTGCTTGATATTTACCTTCTGGATTCTGGTCTGTCACTTTTTGCTTCCCCCGAATTTCTTTAATAATATTTTTGAGTTTGTTTTCGTCTAAACCAAATTCTTGGCATAAACCCTTTCCAAAACGGTCATCCTTGGCGTAACCCAGCAGTAAATGTTCAATAGAAATATATTCGTCTTTAAATTCCTGACGATATTTTTCTGCCCGGTCTAATAGTGCATCTAAACTCCGTCCTAAATAAACAGAAGTGCTATTACCAGATACCTTGGGTTGACGTTGGATAAATTGCTCGGTGCGATCTCGGACTTTTTGTACAGTTGCGCCAGCTTTGGTGAAAATCGCGCTGGCCAGTCCTTCCTGTTCTAGCAAACCTTTCATCAGATGTTCACTTTCTAACTGCTGTTGGTGGTACTGTTTAGCGACATCAGGGGTATGGGCGATTGCTTCCCAGGCTTTTTCTGTAAATTGATCAGGGTTAGTCGGCTGCATAAGCTTTTAGAATAACAAACTACTGTCTAATGAGATCATTGTAAAAATATCTGGGGTAATAGCTAGATCGGTCTTCACATCTGTAAAATGTAGTATTATTGCCCAATCTGGAGTAACTAAGCAGATATATTTTTCAACGCTCTTTTATTAGTGAAAAATGGGAAGATATTCCTAACGTATTCTATGCAACCATCAATTCTAGATCATGTACGCAGGAATGCTAAACAGATAAGTTTTTTTAATCGCCTATTTGGAAAAATTGTCATTTCTCAATAAGCGGGGGTTGAGAATGTCGTCAATAATTTAACGAGATTTCAACTTTCTAGCAATTGATTATTGACATGGTTTCAGTTTATGGTATATTGGACTTATAATTGAACGGTATTGTTCTGTCAAGTTATAATTATCAAAGTTTTTCTATTGATGTTTATATTTTAGATACTTTTTTTGTAGGAACTTCTACAAATACACGAACGCGGATAAATACAGATAAGGATGTGTCAACCCCACCATATAGAGGTATGGGGAATTAGGCAAATATGTTAAACTTTTAAAAAAGCGCAGTCAGATTGGTGATATGGCAATTCAGTCAACAGCAGGAATTTTATTCCAAACTGCTTATGAACGTCGTTACACTTGGGATGAAAGTTTTCCTGGTTATTCTGCCGACGTGCAACTGCTACAGGAAAACGAAGTTTATACTGGTAAAATTCAAATTGATCGTAACTTGAATGTAGAAATTACAGGAGTTGCAGATAAACAAATAGAAGTAGGAATTGGTATTCAGTTACAGGAAATAGTTACCCGCTGTCAAAAAGCCAATTTTCAAACTTCTTATAGTCAACATGAGTTTAGTTTAGGTGAGACAGCAGAAAAAGATGCAGTCACAGTTTTTATTAAAAGTGAAACTACTGATTCTTACTATCAAATCTGTAACCAAAAAATATATCAAGAAATTCGGGTCATGGGTCGGATGGCTTTGGAGATTAATTCTCAGGAATTCCTAGATACAGACTCCGGTTATGTCCCTTCTGCATATCATGTAGTTTTTCGGAATTCGCAAACAAGTGATGTCAATAGCATTCTCAAGTTTACGGATACATATCAAAAAATTGGTGCTTATTACATTTTAACAAAGCAGGTAGTCGCAGAATATGAAGATGGGAAGATTGAAACTCCTCAATCAATTACTGAGTTTGTTTATTCCAATATTCAGCTCCTGACAACTGACTAATGACCAATTATCCATTCCCAGCCTAAACTAGATCATTAGCAACTTGAATAATTCCCAATTTATTAACTAAACAGGTCTGAGATTATGGAACTAACGATAGCGAATGTAGAAACAGTATTAGATGAAATGCGTCCTTATCTCATCTCTGATGGTGGTAACGTAGAAATTGTAGAATTGGACGGGCCTATTGTGAAAGTCCGGTTACAGGGTGCTTGTGGTTCTTGTCCTAGTTCAACCATGACTCTGAAAATGGGTATTGAACGCCGTCTCAAGGAAATGATTCCTGAAATCGCTGAAGTCGAACAAGTTATCTAAATTACTGGTAATGGGTTATTAGTCATTAGTCATTGGTCATTAGTCATTAGTTAAGATATGCCAATTACCAATTACCAATTACCAATTACCCATTACCAATTACCCATTACCCATTACCTATTTTCGATATTATGTCTCATCCTTTGCACGTTGCGTTTATCTGGCATCAACACCAACCGTTGTACAAGTCTCCTGAGAATGGTAGTTCGCTGGTAACTAGTCAGCAGTATCGCTTGCCTTGGGTACGTTTACATGGAACTAAGGATTATTTAGATTTAGTATTATTGTTGGAGAAGTATCCTAAGTTGCATCAAACGGTAAACTTAGTACCTTCGTTAATATTGCAAATAGAAGATTATGTTGCAGGTACGGCTTTTGACCCTTATTTAACTGCTAGTTTGACTCCTGTAGAAAAGTTAACTCGTGAACAAAAAGAGTTTATTATTCAACACTTCTTTGATGCTAACCATCATACTTTAATTGATCCTCACCCTCGTTATGCTCAGTTATATTACCAAAGACAAGAGCAGGGACAAAGTTGGTGTTTAGCAAATTGGCAGTTGTCGGATTATGGTGATTTACTAGCTTGGCATAATTTAGCTTGGATTGATCCTTTGTTCTGGAATGACCCGGAAATTGCAGCTTGGTTAGAACAAGGACGTAATTTTAGTTTAGGCGATCGCCAGCGCATTTATTCCAAACAACGGCAAATTCTCAGTCAGATTATTCCCCAACATCGGAAAATGCAGAAAAGTGGACAACTGGAAGTTACCACCACACCCTATACTCACCCAATTTTGCCTTTATTAGCTGATACTAATGCCGGACGGGTAGCTGTACCACAGATGACACTACCTAAACAGCATTTTCAGTGGGTGGAAGATATCCCCAGACATTTACAAAAATCCTGGGATTTATATATAGATAGGTTTAGACAAGATCCAAGAGGTTTATGGCCTTCCGAACAGTCCGTTAGCCCAGAAATTTTACCGTATATTATTAAACAAGGCTTTAAGTGGATTTGCTCAGATGAAGCAGTTTTAGGTTGGTCATTAAAACACTTTTTTCATCGTGACGCAGCAGGAAATGTCCAGCAACCAGAATTGCTATATCGTCCCTATCGTCTACAAACTCCAGCAGGTGAAGTGGCGATTGTTTTCCGTGATCATAGACTATCAGATTTAATTGGTTTTACATACAGCGCCATGCCGGCGAAAAAAGCAGCAGCAGATTTAGTGGGACATTTGCAAGCTATAGCGAAACAACAAAAAGAAAGTAATGATGATCAACCTTGGTTAGTGACAATTGCCCTCGATGGGGAAAATTGTTGGGAATTTTATCCCCACGACGGGAAAGACTTCTTGGAAACATTGTATGAAAGTTTGAGTAATGAACCGCATATCAAACTTGTCACCGTTTCCGAATTTATTGATAAGTTTCCCCCCACCGCAACTATTCCCGGTGAACAACTCCATAGCGGTTCTTGGGTAGATGGTAATTTTACCACATGGATTGGAGATCCAGTCAAAAATCGTGCGTGGGATTATCTCACCGCAGCAAGACAAGTCTTAGCAAATCATCCTGAAGCCACAGAAGAAAACAACCCCGCAGCTTGGGAAGCCTTATATGCGGCTGAAGGTTCGGACTGGTTTTGGTGGTTTGGAGAAGGACATTCTTCTAACCAAGATGCCATTTTTGACCAATTATTTCGAGAACATCTCTATGGCATTTACAAAGCCTTAAATGAACCCATACCCCCATATCTGCACAGTCCCCTAGAAATCCATGAAGCCCGTTCAGACCATAGACCAGAAGGCTTTATTCATCCGATTATAGATGGTAAAGGTGATGAACAGGATTGGGACAAAGCTGGACGCATAGAAGTTGGTGGGGCAAGGGGAACAATGCACAACAGCAGCGTCATTCAGAAGCTCTGGTATGGAGTAGACCATTTAAATTTTTACGTGCGAGTAGATTTTAAAACTGGTGCTGTCCCCGGCAAGGATTTACCCGCAGATTTAAACCTACTTTGGTATTATCCAGATAAAACAATGGTGAATAGTTCCATACCTTTAGCTGAATTACCGGATACTGCACCTTTGAATTATCTATTTCATCATCATTTGCAAGTTAATTTACTCAGTCAATCGGTGCAGTTTAGAGTAGCAGGAGATAATCATTTATGGTATCCCCGTGCTACTCGCGCTCAAGCTACATTAGGTTCTTGCTTGGAAGTAGCAGTACCTTGGGCTGATTTGCAAGTCCCTCCAGACTATCCTCTGCGGTTGATTTTGGTGTTATCTGATGATGGGTGTTTCTCTAGTTATGCACCGGAAAATGGCTTGATTCCGATTGATGTTCCTTAGAGGTTGTTTGATAGCTTACGTAGCGTAGCTATAAAGTGTTTCACTGTGAATTTAGGCACTTTTAAATCTCCCCTAATCCCCCTTAATAAAGGCTATCGTGTACACACAAGTAATTGAATCGCCCCCTAACCCCCCCAAATTGGCCCAAAATTGGGGATTTAGGGGGCGAAATAGACCGAAACGAAGACAGCTAGGACTTGTGTGTACACCGTAGCTTAAGAAAGGGGGAACCAGAATCAAAGTCTCCCTTTTTAAGCTTTTTAAGGGAGATTTAGAGGGATCTAAAACTTTTAATACCGACAAGAGGACTTTATGGCTAACGTCACGCAAGCTATCAAACATCCTCTTAGTATAGGGAATAGGGAATGGGGATATGTTTACAGCAAGATAAGTGTAACTATTTATATATTAAAGTGGAAAATATTAGTCCTATAATAAACGAATACTGATAATATTCAGGATATATTACTCACAAACCTACTAGAAGCATAGATTACTAACGAATGCCAGTAACCGTTGTTTTTCTTTGATATCTACTACCAAGTATTTCTCAAACAGTAATGTTTTGTTCAATGTACAAAGCTCTACTACAGCTATTGTAAAGATTTTATAGTTTCTTCCGTAGACTTGAAAGTAAAAAAATAGCTGATATTGCCATTTTGGCAGGTCTTTCTGCCACAAATGGGATATTACTGGATAGTAGCAATGTTTCGTAAATTTTTTACCATTAACCTAAGAACTGTTACAGCCACCTCAATCTTGACTGCGGTAATTCTTTAGCCATTGAAATCACTAGGAAATAATTTATGTTATCATCACTATCTTCTCAAAATGTTATCCAGTATCTGCTCAATGCAGGACTGTGTAGCGCGGAAGATGGCGCTGCATATAAATCTGTATTGCCAGAGTATAGCCAGAAAAATCGAAATTTATTGGTAATACTGGCAGATAATCGCCAACTGCTGATTAAACAAGAGCGGAAAATTAATAATAATCAAAGTTCTCACGAACTCTTTAATGAGTTGCTATTGCACCAGCTATTACAGCAATTTCCGGTGATTGGTAATATTGGCGCGATCGCATCATCATTGCTACACTTTGATGAGGAAAATTCTATCCTTGTGCGTAGTTACTTAAGCGAATATGTGGAACTAGGAAAATTTTATCAACACAGCAGTATTTTCCCCACAGCGATCGCCGGTGCCATTGGTACTACGTTAGCAGGGTTACACCGAGCTACGTTTAATAAACGTGAGTATCGTGATTTTATGTCCACTGCACCCGCAGGACAGTTTCGCTATAATTTTTACAATCCCGCCCAAGGCATACAATCAATCAACCCAGATACATTTGGAACAATTCCCACTGAGGCTTTAGAATTTCATCGTCTCTATCAGCGTTACGAGAGTTTAGAATCTGCTATTGCTGATTTAGCTTATGAGTGGAAACCGTCTTGTTTAACTCACAACGATTTACAGTTAAGCAATATTTTGGTTCATTCTCGCTGGGAACAGCTAGATAATTGTTTGATTAGGCTAATTGACTGGGAAGCTTGCGGTTGGGGAGATCCAGCTTTTGATCTAGGAACTCTATTAGCAAGTTATTTAAGTATCTGGCTTTCTAGTTTCATAGTAGATCCGACATTGGAGTTAGAAGAATCTTTGAATTTAGCCATGATTCCTTTAGAGGAAATACAGCCTTCAATTCTAGCTTTAATCTGCGCTTATCTTGATGCTTTCCCGATGATTTTAGACTATCATCAAGACTTCATTCTCCGAGTAATTAAGTTTGTTGGTTTAGCATTAATTCAACAAATTCAAAACAGAATTGAATGTCAAAAATCCTTTGATAATAGTAACTTGTGTATGCTCGAAGTTGCTAAAAGTCTTTTGACTATGCCCGAACAATCAGTATTAACTATTTTTGGTATCTCCCCATCAGAGATTTTACAATCTGTCCCCACACTCCAGAAACTTCCACAGCCCCATAAAGAACAAAAATTAGTTCGTCTTTATTACGAAAAAACTCGTCTACGTGGTTGTTAGTAATCTAATTCCTTTCGCTGACATATATATTTTTCAAAATTTGAGGTGCAAAACAAGTTAATGTTTGATGATTCTACTAGTCAAATTTTCCAGTCATTATTAGATATTGCTACTAATATCCAGATTGAATCTAATTTTTGTATTTACCATCCCAATTATCAACCTTTTGCTTTACCCACTAACATAGCAAATAGGTTTCAACGAAATTCACCTTCTTTAAAACAGAAGTATTTGAATATATTGCTGAGAAATTTCCTCTACGGTATTTATTACAATGGTTCACTACAAAAAGTCTTAGCTGCAAATAATCATAATTACCAATCTCAGGTGAATTTCCTAGAAAACAATAGTTTAGGTGTAAATGCAGATTTCTATGAACAACTACATCATAGCAATCATGGTACAGGTCATTATGAACCCAACTGGCAAATTTTGAGAATTGAACCTGATGGTAGTATGGCTGTTACTAAGGATGGTTTAACCCTATATATTGAGCCGGAATGTCATCTCCAACCCCAGAAAAAGTCGCCTAAAGTGGGGGAATTAATAGCAATATGGATGCCTAAAAATCGCTTGCAAAATGGCTGTTATGTGGCAGTCAGCAATGTATCTATAGAAAACCAAGATTCACAAAGTAGTAATTTGGACGGAGGACGAATTTATTTTAATTTTACATCAGCCGGGGCGATCGCTATTATGAATAGCCTCACTCAAGCATTAAATAATGCGGCCATTGCCTTTAGTTTTCAAGTTCTTTATAATCCCTCTACCTATGGGCGTTATGATGCTGGTATTCTGCATTTTGACATTCAAAATTACTCAATAATTCGCAATATTCTTAAAGATATTTATTCAGAATATCAAGGTTATTTTCAGCCAGAAATTCCCCTGTTTACTAAGTTTTTAGCACCGGGATTAGGGTTAGCAGAAGAACCAAATCAAAAATTTGCTCCTCAAGAAAGTTTTGGGATGAATCGTTGTCAAATTGTTGCTAATGCCTTATTGGAATCCTGGGAAAAGGGTAAAAATGCTCTTGAGGAAAAAATAGAAATTATTAATCAACACTTTGCTCAACATTTGGTTGATATGCAGCATCCTTATCTCAATCCGGCTTCTGAGGATATATATCAACCTTTAATTTGAGGAGAAATCTGTCAAATTTTCTTCTGGTTTAATCCTTCGCATTTTTTTATTAATCAAAATAGCTATAACTTTCATCCATATTTAGATAATAATCAAATATTGAAGAATAAGGGGTGATAGAATGCGAGTATTTGTAACTGGTGGTACGGGGTTTATCGGTTCTCATGTCGTGCGATTACTTTTACAAGAAGGATACCAAGTTACAGCTTTGGTACGTCCTAGTAGTAACCTGGGAAATTTACAGGGTTTGGCTGTAGATATTGTCAAAGGTAATTTAAATGACCTAAATATCTGGGAACAGATGCAGGGTTGTGATTATCTTTTTCATGTCGCTGCCCATTATTCCCTGTGGCAAAAAGACCGAGAATTGCTTTATCTTGATAATGTGGAAGGGACACGCAATATTTTAGCCGCAGCCCAAAAAGCCGGAATTAAACGCACAGTTTACACCAGTTCCGTGGCTGCAATTGGTGTGGGAAAATCTGGAGAAATTGTGGATGAAACCTATCAAAGTCCGGTAGAAAAATTAGTCGGAGACTACAAAAAATCTAAATTTCTGGCTGAACAAGTCGCAATGGAGGCTGTAAAAAAAGGTCAGGATATTGTCATAGTTAATCCTAGTAGTCCTATTGGTGCGTTAGATATTAAACCTACACCCACAGGGGATATTATTCTGCGGTTTTTACGGCGACAAATGCCAGCTTATGTGGATACGGGGTTAAATTTTATTGATGTCCGTGATGTGGCTTGGGGACATTTATTAGCTTTACAAAAAGGCAAGTCAGGCGATCGCTATATACTCGGTAATCAAAATCTTACCCTTAAACAACTCCTAGAACAACTATCCCAAATCACTAATTTACCCGCACCCCAAACATCTATACCAGCCTGGATACCCCTTACTGTAGCCTGGATAGACGAAAAAATCCTCGCACCTCTAGGCAAAAATCCCGCAGTTCCCATAGATGGTGTTCGGATGGCACAGCAACCAATGTATTATGATGCTTCTAAAGCTATCCGCGAATTAGGTTTACCTCAGTCCCCTCTGAATATAGCCCTCAAGGACGCTGTTGATTGGTTTATTTCCAATGGTTATGTTAACTGATTGCTAATAGGTAATCGGTAATGGAAAATAGTTTTTTTCAATTACCAATCACCAATTACCAATTACCAAATTGAGGAGTGTTAGTTTCATGGCGATTAATTTACAACAAGCAATAGATATTGGTAAGTATTTAGTTACACAACGCCTCTTAGGGCGAAAACGCTTTCCCCTCGTCTTGATGTTAGAACCTCTATTCCGGTGCAATTTAGCTTGTACAGGTTGCGGAAAAATCCAGCATCCCGTGGAGATCCTCAAGCAAAACCTCACCCCAGAACAGTGTTTTAAGGCGGCGGAAGAATGCGGCGCACCAGTTGTTTCTATTCCCGGTGGAGAACCCCTACTACATCCCCAAATAGATGAAATTGTCGAGGGTTTAATTAAACGCAAGAAATATATTTACTTGTGTACTAATGGTTTATTACTAGAAAAGAGTCTCGATAAGTTTAAACCTTCTCCCTATCTAACTTTTAGCGTCCATTTAGATGGAATGCGGGAATGGCATGATAAATGTGTAGATAGAAAAGGCGTTTTTGATACTGCTATCCAAGCGATTCGCGCTGCTAAAGCCAAGGGTTTTCGTGTCGCTACTAACACGACTATTTTTGAAGGTTGCGATATCCAAGAAATGCAGGGATTTTTCGACTTCCTGGAAACTCTAGGTACTGACGGGATGATGATTTCTCCTGGTTACAGTTATGAATGGGCGCCAGATCAAGATCATTTTCTGCAAAAAGAACAAACCCGCGCTTTATTCCGGGAAATTCTCTCACCTTACACATCTGGTAAGAAAAACTGGAACTTTAATCACAACCCTTTATTCTTAGATTTTCTTATTGGTGAGAAAGACTATGAATGTACTCCTTGGGGTAGTCCTAGTTACAGTGTTTTAGGTTGGCAAAAACCTTGTTATCTGTTGAATGAAGGTTACTATGCAACCTTTCAAGAGTTGTTGGATAAGACTGATTGGAGTCAATATGGCGGTGCTAGTGGTAATCCTAAATGTGCTGATTGTATGGTGCATTGTGGTTATGAACCAACCGCAGCAATGGATGCAATGCAACCGAAAAATATTGCTCGTTCTCTAACTACTGTGTTTGGTAGGTAATAATCAGGAATCAGGATACTCAGGATTTAAGGATGTACAGGATTAAGGAGTTATTTACACTCAATCTTGTTAGTCTTCAAATCTAGTAAATCCTGATTTTGATGGTAAAAATATGTGAATCAGGATAAAATAATTTTAAGATTAATCATTTGTACAATTGGAGATAGAAAATATGACATCACAACTGTATGAAACTGATTTTTATGCTTGGACATTGGAACAAGCAAAACTATTAAAGCAAGGACAACTAAATCAACTTGATATTTTAAATCTAATAGAGGAAATTGAATGTTTGGGTAAGCGAGAAAAGCAAGAATTAAGAAACCGATTAGGGATTTTAATTGGACATTTACTAAAGTGGGAATATCAAAGCGGTAAATGTAGTAATAGTTGGAAAGCTACAATTAGAGAACAACGTCGTCGGATTAAAGAACTTCTAGAAGAAAACCCTAGTCTTAAATCTTATCTATCGGAAGCAATGATTTCTGCTTATCAAGATGGTGTAGATTTAGCAATTCAGGAAACTAATTTACCTGATACAACTTTTCCTGCTGAAAATCCTTATAGTATTTCTCAAATTCTTGATCCTGATTTTTTAGTTAATCAAGAGGACAATAAATAACCCATAATTTGGTTTATTTTTTATTGCAATAATTTTCTCTGGATGCTAAGAAAATTACTGAGAAGGAGAATGGGTGAATTATCACCAGGAATTAAACAGCAAATTCAATCTCTTTCTGTCAATCAATTAGAAAATCTGGCGTTGCTGATTTGAGGTATGAAAATAATTTTCAATAATCTCAAAACCCTTGTAGAGACGTTTATGGAACGTCTCTACATCTAAATTCATACTTGGTTTCAGCAACGCCTTCAATCGTAGGAGTCGTTAAGCAAAAAACTTTTCTAGACAACGCACAAACATTTCCACACCCATTGGTAAAGCAGTTTCATCAAAATCAAATCGGGGATGATGATGAGGATAGTCTAATTTTTTCTCTGCATTTGCCGCACCGAGAAAAAAGTAACAACCAGGAACTTCTTGCAAGAAAAATGATATATCTTCCCCACCCATTGTTTGACATTCGGGGACAATACCAATAGGGGTTTCTATCACCTCTTCTGCTACTGAACGCACTAATTCAGCAATTCCAGCATCATTAATCACGGGTGGATAAAGATGGATATAATCTAAGTCATAATTTGCCCCGTGACTTTGGCAAATTCCTGCAATAATTTGTTGAATGTGGGCTTTAAAAAAACCTGCTAAATCAGGATTAAAATATCTCACCGTCCCACCCATTTTTGCAGTATCAGCAATCACATTAACTGCTGTCCCAGCATGGAATTCACCCACTGTGATAACCGCCGAATCAATGGGGTTAACATTACGGGAAACAATGGTTTGTAAAGCATTGACTATTTGTGCCGCTACAACTACAGAATCCACTGTTTGATGCGGCATTGCCCCATGACCACCTTTACCAAAGATGGTACAACGGAACAATTCAACAGCAGCCATTAATGCCCCAGCGCGGACTCCCACAGTCCCCAATGGCAGATTATTCCATAAGTGTAAACCGATAATGGCATCAACATCAGGGTTTTTAAGGACACCTGCTGCTATCATCGGTTTTGCCCCACCAGGACCTTCTTCTGCGGGTTGGAAAATAATTTTTACAGTCCCGCTAAAGTCTTGACGGTGTTGATTGAGATAATATGCTGTACCGAGAGCGATCGCTGTATGTCCATCATGTCCACAAGCGTGCATCACTCCATCATGTTGAGAACAATAGGGAACTTTGTTGAGTTCTTGAATAGGTAAAGCGTCCATATCCGCGCGAATTGCTAATACTTTACCATTGCCAGGTTTTTCACCTTTAATAATAGCGACAATTCCCGTTTGAGCAATTTCCGTTTGATGTTTAATTCCCCAACTTTGCAACTTTTGAGAAATAAATTCAGCCGTGATTTTTTCCTGAAAACCTAATTCTGGTTTTTGGTGGATTTCTCTTCTCCATTCCACTAATTGCGGTTGTAAAGCCCGAATTTCTGACCGCACATTTTTGAGATTTAATGTTGAAGACTGAGGTAATATAGAAACCATAGTTAGCAATTAAAAATTAAAAAACTCCTAGCGATTCCCAATCTAAAACCCCAGCAACTTCTGCTAATTTTTCCAAATTTCTGGGATTTTCCAAATAAGGGACACAACCTAAAACGGGAATATTTGTCAATGATTGAATCAAATCTGGGGGAGTTAAATCAGCAATTTCTGACTCCGTGCGGGGTTGGGTACAATTCAGAATAATTCCCCGCAGATTAATTTTATTTTGCCTAGCTAATGCTACATTAGCAACAGCTTGAGCGATCGCACCTAATCTCACAGGAACAACTAAAATAGTCGGTAATCGCCATTCACCCGCCAAATCAGCCACAGTCAACTCATCAGTAACTGGTGAACCCAAACCTCCCAAAGATTCCACCAACACAAAATCACGCTGTTTTTGCAAAGCCAATAAAGAACGCCAAACTATTCCTAAATCAACTCGACGATTTTCCTTAGCCGCAGCTATGGGAGGGGCTAAAGGAGCTTGAAAATACATAGGAGTAATTTCCTCCGCTGACTGTTCCAAATTGAACAGAGTTTGGTACAGTTCTCTGTCTCCCACCCCCGATTGAATTGGCTTCATAATCCCCAAACTGCGCTGGGGATAGTATTTTTGCCAGTAAGCTGCTAAAGCTGCTGTGACAACAGTTTTACCAGCGTCCGTATCAGTTCCCGTAATCAGTAAAGTATTCAACAAAGTTTCCTGCTAAAAATAACAACTCAACTTGCTTCTTTTGATAATTTAGCGTTAATTAGTCCCATTTAACCCTGATGTAGGAGTTTCTGTCGGGGTTGGGGTTTCTATCGGAGTTGGGGTTTCTGTCGGGGTTGGAGTTTCTGTCGGAGTTGGGGTTTTTGTCGGTTTGGAAGTTTTTGTTGGTGTAGGAGTTTCCGTTGGTGTAGGAGTTTCCTTTGGCGTTAATGCCTCTATTGCCACATTCAGGTTATAACTAACATCCGAAACACCCCCAAGCAAACCTAATTGAATAATATATTTCCCATTATTGGCTAGTATTCCCTCATAAGATGTAGATTGTTGATCTTGAATATTCAGAACCTCACCATCAGCAGTTAAAATCGTCAGCACAATACCACTGTTTTCATTTACAGATACAATTAATTTTTCACCGATCTTACCCTGAAAACTATATTGAACTAATTCATGTTCTTTGAGTATCCCCTCAACTTTCGCCGTGTTAGATTTGTCTAATTGCAGAGGTTGGCGATTAATCACAGGTTCAGTATTAGTCTCTGTCGGTGTTGGAGTTGGTGTTAATGTTGTCCCACTAGGAATAACTGGGGAAGGAAATGATTGTGGCGTTGCGGTTGTTTCTACTGCTGGACGAAACTGATTTTTAAGTGAAGTCACCAAAGTCCAAGAACCAAATCCTGTCAAAATCATTACAGCACTACCAATTACCCATAACGCCCAAGAATTATCCAAAATAGACCTATTTTGTCCAGAATCAACTGAAGGTTGCGGCTTTTCGGATGTTTTTGATATAGGTTCAGGACGACGACCGACAGCGACAGTTTGTAAATAAGATAAATTAGGAGTAGATTGGCGAGTGTAGCCAGTATTCAACAGGGCTTGAGTAACATCAGCCGCACTTTGATAGCGTTCCCCCGGTATATAACTCAACATTCGCTGCAAAACTTGAGCAAATTCCGGCTTCACCATTACCCATTTTTGCCAATTCCAGGTTAATTGCTGTTCATCAAATAAATCTACCGGTTCTTTCCCAGTCAACAAAACTATGGCAGTCACAGCCAACGCATACAAATCACTACTAGGGGATACCCTGCCTGTTTGCATTTGCTCACTGGGCGCGTAACCTAATTTACCTACAGTAGTTACTGGTGTAGCCGTTGAGGATTGTAATTTTGTCGCTAGTTCCTTTACTACCCCAAAGTCAATTAATACGGGCAGGAAATCATTTTCCCTAAGAATAATATTTTCCGGCGATATATCTCGGTGAATAATTCCTAGTCCATGAATATAACTAAGAACAGGTAATAAAGTAGCTAATAAATGCAATATATCTGATTCAGTCAAACTTGTACCAACGTCTTGGCGTTCTCTGAGCAAATTGCGGTAAGTTTTACCAGCCACGAAATCCTGCACCAAAAATAACTTGTCGTTTTGGGCAAATTTTTCTCGAAATTTAGGAATTTGAGGATGTTCGATTTGATATAAGATAGCAGCTTCTCGCTCAAATAACTCCTGTGCCTTCTCCCCACTATCTGTTCCTGTGATTGGGGCAATTAATTCCTTCAGCACACAAAGCTCATTAAAGCGTCTTTGGTCTTCTGCTAGATAGGTTCTACCAAATCCTCCCTGTCCAATAATGTGAATTATGTGGTAACGATTTTGTAGGATAGTACCAACTGTAATCGGTGATTGCATGGTCTATTAATTGAATATAATAGCAACTGAGCTAGAAAGAGAGCAAAAGCATCATCTATCCACAACGTGACACAAAGTGTATCAATTGTGGCTTCCGTAAGTTTCCTCTGTCACCCGCCTAACAGGAAGTGTATACTAGAAATCAAGTCTTGCATTATTCTATTCTTACATTCTGCCTTGAGTCAGGATGTGTCCCATATAGTAACAGGTATAATCCAGAATTGATAAATCCAGCGGCATCACTAATAATATCAACGTGGCTATTGAACGGTATCTGAGTTTACTGTCTACACACTTAATATATCCGGAAATTTGACTTCCTGATGGGTTGGCTAGTGTTCTTGATACAAGATACAAATATTTAATCTTCAGTTCACTAGGTCATTAATTGGTAACAAGTATCATAGAATAATTATTTGCACTTTCCATGTTATTTAATCATAGGTGTTCTCACACCCCAGAGTTAACTTGAAGTTCACTATTATTGCTTGACTCCATTTCCATTAAATTTGCTCAATTTCTGATGATATTTCTATGAATGCACTTCGAGGATCTGCTGTGCTAAGTTCTGCAACTTTACCAGTCCAGTCAATAGTAACGGGACTACCTGACAATAATCGTCTGAGGCTATTTTCCGGTTCTGCCAATATAGCACTGTCGCAAGAAGTTGCTCGTTATCTAGGCATGGACTTAGGTCCAATGATTCGCAAAAGATTCGCGGACGGTGAACTTTATGTTCAAATCCAAGAATCAATTCGGGGTTGCGATGTCTATTTAATCCAGCCCAGTTGTCAACCCGTCAATGATCATTTGATGGAATTACTAATTATGATTGATGCCTGTCGTCGTGCTTCTGCACGACAGATTACAGCAGTAATTCCTTATTATGGTTATGCTCGTGCTGATCGAAAAACAGCCGGCAGAGAATCCATCACTGCTAAATTAGTTGCTAACTTAATCACTGAAGCGGGTGCTAACCGAGTTCTGGCAATGGATTTACACGCAGCCCAAATTCAGGGCTATTTCGATATCCCCTTTGATCATGTATATGGTTCACCAGTTATCCTTGATTATCTAGTTAGCAAAGGATTACAGGATATTGTCGTTGTTTCCCCTGACGTGGGTGGGGTAGCACGCGCTAGAGCATTTGCTAAAAAACTCAATGATGCTCCATTGGCAATTATTGACAAACGCCGTCAAGCTCATAATGTTGCCGAAGTTTTAAATGTCATTGGTGATGTGAGAGGCAAAACTGCCATCTTGGTAGATGACATGATTGATACTGGCGGTACGATTGCGGCGGGGGCTAAGTTACTACGTCAAGAAGGTGCGAGTCAGGTATATGCCTGTGCTACTCATGCTGTATTTTCCCCACCGGCAATTGAGCGATTGTCTAGTGGGGTATTTGAAGAAGTGATAGTCACTAATACTATTCCTATCCCAGAGGGGAATCAGTTTCCTCAATTAGTGACGCTTTCAGTCGCTAATCTATTGGGAGAAGCAATTTGGCGCATTCACGAAGATAGCTCACTTAGTAGTTTATTCCGTTAATCAACAAATAAATATCATCCCAAAGGATGAAATCTAAATTTATGAAGGATGAAAGTTTTCGTTCTTCATTTTTTGTATCCAGCCAAAATTTCTAATTCGGAAACTACTCTTTCTAGTTCTGCTACTAAGGGCGTAATTTGATGTTTCTGGAAAGCATCTGCTAAAGAACGATAATACCAAAGTGTGCCTTCTTTGCCACCTTGAAACCGTTCCCAAACTGCATCACCAATCATGCGATAATCTTTGAGAATTGAACGGACGTTATGGAGTTTGTCAGCGGCAGAAACTAGCAATACTGAAGCGGAAGCGGTGGAAATATGGGCAATATAAGTCTCTTTTCGGGGTTTCCAAGGAGGTTTGGGTGTGGTGTCTGCGTCTGTGCAACCATCAACAATAGCAGTGACATGATCCCCAAACCGCCGGCGAATTTCTGCTCTGGTGGCTGCTCCGCCTTGGTCTTCTATGGCATCATGTAGTAGGGCTGCGATCGCTTCATCTTCATTAGCACCATATTCTAAGGCGATGCTGGCTACTCCTAGTAAATGGGTAATATAGGGAATATCCCCAGCTTTGCGTTTTTGGGTGGCGTGGAGTTCATGGGCGTAGGTAAGCGCTTGGGTAAATCTTTCTGATAGCATTTTTAGTGTGATGTTAATAAGAGGAAATGAACCACGAAGGGACGAAGAACACGAAGGAAGAGGAAGAGAAGGAAGAGAAAAATAATCTCTCAGTTGAAATCAGGGTGCTATTATTTCTAATATAAAGTCTTCTAAGTTTGATAATTCAACTCCCAATTTATTCAACAGTCTTATTGCTACGCCTTCACCCTCTGCAAGTAAAGCTAACAACAGATGCTCCGTATCAATTTACTTATTCATCATTCGGATAGATTTTTCCAGTGATAGCTTTAAAACTCTGGTTGCACGTGGGGTAAATATTGCTTTTCTGGGAGAACCTGAACCTCTACCAACAATCTTTTCAACCTCAAAACGTGCATTTTCCAGTGTTACACCATTATTCTTTAGTGCAGACGCAGCTAATCCAGTATTTCCACTAATCAAACCCAAAAGGATACTCTCTGATCCAATAAAACTATGACCTAATAGGCGGGTTTCTTGATATGCCAAATTGATTACTTGTAAAGCTTTATCTGTGAATTGTGAAAACAGTTCTAATGATAAATTCTTGAATTGTAATTGATTTTCTATATGCATAATAGATGAAATTATTTCTTCTGGTATTTTAAGAAGATACAACCACTCCTGCACAGACTGGGGACGATTTTCTAATTGCAGTTCCAGTCCTTTGAGAATTGCCTTCTTAACTCTATCACTAATATTTGGATTGAGTTTATTTGGTGGTGCTAGTGGTTCGCCCATCATTCTAGATATAGCACTTTCTGGTTCTTTGCCTGTCAATACTTTGTAGAGCGTTGCGGCTAGGGAATAAACATCAGTAAAAGCTCCACGTTTAGCACGTTCATTATATTGTTCAAGTGGAGCATAAAAAGGTGTTTTATATGCTGTATGTGTTTGTGTTAAGTTAGATGTAAAGTCACGGGCAATACCAAAATCAATTAAAACTACTTCGGATTTATTATCTCTTACTAAAATATTTTTTGGTGTTACATCTCGATGCAATAAACCATTCTGATGAACTACTGTTAAAGCTTCACCAATTTGTTGAATATATTCTAACGCTTGAGATTCTGATAAAATACCCAAATTGCCTAACTCTTCACCTTCTATATATTCCATTACCATTCCCCAAATATCACCCTCTTTTATACATTCATAAACTTTGACAATATGAGGATGATGGCTACATTTAGCTAGTTTTATTGCTTCATTGATGAAATCTTGCAGAAATTTATCAAATTCATCATTATCTATATCTGTATCTTTCAGGGTTTTAATTACAAATTGATTGCCCTTTTTGTCTTTGGTAAGATAAGTTATGCCAAAACCACCATGTCCTAACTTTTTTTCTATGGTATATTTACCATCTTGTAATTGCTGTCCTGACAACCAAGCCATAACCTGTAAACTTATAAATCTATAAGTTCATTTTGGCACAATTTTAGTTGTAAGTGCTAATTCCAGGTTATTATCTGTCTAAAATAGTAGAAAACACTTGACTACAAACTAAAAACCTATGCCACAAACAATTCTCAAGGAAATTCTCAGTCAGCTTGATAGTTTAGAACAAGATGAACTACAGCAACTTAATCAAGCTATCCAAATATGTCTGAATGACAAAGTACAAGTTAATCAAATCACACAATTTCATCAAGCACTGTTAAGTTCTGGTTTGGTGAAACAAATTAAACAACCTGCTGACAGTAAACAACATGAAAGAAAACTGATTCAGGCAGAAGGAAACCCCGTTTCTCAAACTATTATTGAGGAACGTTGCTAAATATCCGTTTATTTTTTAGTTTACGCCTCAGTTATGCTACAATAATAATCTAATCAGTATAAGATTTAAAAACCTACCCCCGGACTGGGGGAAAGTGTACGCCCGAAAAACCTTGAGGAGATATCACTACGCCCTACGGGCAACCGTGGTGAGCCTGGGAACCTGAGAAATCAGGATATTAAAACAGCGATGTTTTAATAATCTTCGTCTCATAAGAGCGGAGAGTGTCAATAAAGGTTCGTTACAGAAATGGCAAATCATCTCCACTTCTGTTAAAACAGCCGAAAATTAGCTTTTTAATCTAAAAACCTTAAAGTTTACCCAAACCATCTATGACGCTCCCAATTCGTAACGTCGCCATTATCGCCCACGTTGACCATGGTAAAACCACCTTGGTTGATGCTCTCCTCAAACAGTCCGGCATTTTCCGCGAAGGCGAAGACGTTCCGGATTGTGTCATGGACTCCAACGATTTGGAGCGGGAACGAGGCATTACAATTCTCTCTAAAAATACAGCGGTTCGCTACAAAGACACCCTGATTAATATTGTTGATACCCCTGGACACGCTGACTTCGGCGGAGAAGTGGAACGGGTACTCGGCATGGTGGACGGTTGTATTCTGATTGTTGATGCCAACGAAGGCCCAATGCCCCAAACCCGCTTTGTACTTAAAAAGGCTTTGGAAAAAGGTTTGCGTCCTATTGTCGTTATTAACAAAATTGACCGTGGTCAAACTGACCCTCACGTTGCTGTTGATAAAGTCTTAGATCTGTTCTTAGAATTAGGCGCAGATGAAGACCAATGCGACTTTAAGTATCTGTTTGCTTCCGGTATGGCTGGTTTCGCTAAAGAATCTTTGGAAGCAGAATCGGTAGATATGCAGCCCCTATTCAATGCAATTCTGCGCCATGTACCTGCACCAGTGGGAGATCCTAACAAACCTCTGCAATTGCAAGTTACTACCCTAGATTATTCTGAATATTTAGGACGGATTGTGATTGGTAAAATTCACAATGGCACGATCCGGGCTGGACAACAAGCCGCTTTGGTAGTAGAAGATGGCACTATTGTTAAGGGCAAAATCACCAAATTAATGGGATTTGATGGTTTGAGACGGGTGGATATGGAAGAAGCTACCGCAGGTTATATTGTGGCTGTGGCTGGTTTTGCTGATGCTTATATCGGCGAAACAATTACAGATCCTAGTAACCCCATGGCTTTACCTTTAATTAAGGTAGATGAACCAACTTTACAAATGACTTTCTGGGTGAATGATTCACCTTTTGCTGGTCAGGAAGGTAAATTGGTAACATCTCGCCAAATCCGCGATCGCTTGTACCGTGAATTAGAAACAAACGTGGCTTTGCGCGTTGAAGACACTGACTCTCCCGATAAATTCCTGGTTTCCGGTCGTGGGGAATTACACTTAGGGATATTAATTGAAACCATGCGTCGTGAAGGTTTTGAGTTCCAAGTATCTCAACCTCAAGTAATTTACCGCACAGTTGGTGGTCAAAATTGCGAACCTTTTGAACTTCTAGCATTAGACGTTCCCGCCGATGCAGTTGGTAGCTGTATTGAACGTTTGGGACAACGGAAAGCGGAAATGCAAGATATGCAGCCTGGTAGTGGCGATCGCACTCAATTAGAGTTTATCGTTGCTGCTCGTGGTTTAATTGGTTTCCGGGGTGAATTCATGCGGATGACTCGCGGTGAAGGCATCATGAACCACAGTTTCCTTGATTATCGTCCTCTTTGTGGTGATATTGAAGCCCGCAATAAAGGCGTTCTCATCTCCTTTGAAGAAGGTGTTTCTACCTCCTACGCGATGAAAAACTGTGAAGATAGAGGCGCATTCTTTATCAGTGAAGGAACTAAGGTTTACAAAGGAATGATTATTGGTGAACATAATCGTCCCCAAGATTTGGAATTGAACGTTTGTAAAACTAAGCAGTTAACCAACCATAGATCCTCTGGTGGTGAAGAACTCACTCAGTTGCAAACACCCATAGACATGAATTTGGAACGAGCTTTAGAATACATTGCTCAAGATGAATTGGTGGAAGTTACACCTGAATCTATTCGTCTGCGGAAGATGTCCAAGAAATTGGTGAAACGTTAATATCTCTAGGGGTGGGAAAACCCACCCTGATTAAACTCATTCGTGCAAAGTGATTCAATTTTTATTAAAAGGTTATCATTTTTTATACATAATTTTCATTAGTTATATGGTAGGTTGGGTTATCCACATCTAATTGTACGGCTAGTGCCTATAATCAATGGGTAGGTTTTTCCGCACTTCAATAGCACAATAATAAAAAGTTAATTAACAGTAGGAACAGCAATCATGATTTGATCAAAAATAGCGAACTTAACCTAGCTTGTCTTTGAGATCACAGAAAAGTCCCAAATGCAACCCAATTTTGGGGTAAATGGCAGCGATCGCTGAAAATCCTTTTTTGTGTATATTTATACCAAAAAATAATTATTAACAAAAATTAAAAAAAGTATGGCTAATGCCACCCGGCGCTATCTACACTCACTCCTAAATTTCTGTATTCTTGTTAAAGTGTTACCTTAAACTTGTTAGTTACTATTTTCCATAATTTTTCTTCCTTCTAACTCTTAACATTGCTATATGGCCCGAGACTATTATGAAACCCTGGGTGTCTCCCGTGATGCCGACAAAGAAGAGATTAAACAGGCTTATCGCCGCCTAGCCCGCAAGTATCACCCAGATGTAAATAAAGAATCTGGGGCAGAGGAGCGATTTAAGGAAATTAACCGCGCCTATGAGGTGCTATCAGAGCCAGAAGTTCGCGCTCGTTACGACCGCTTTGGTGAAGCTGGTGTTTCCGGGGCTGCGGGTGCGGGTGCGGGTGCTGGTTTCCAAGATATGGGTGACATGAGTGGTTTTGCCGATATCTTTGAAAGCATTTTCAGCGGCTTTGCTGGCACTCCAGGTGGACAACCCCAACAGAGACGGCGTGGTGGACCAGTACGAGGCGATGATCTCCGCCTAGACCTGAAATTAGATTTTCGGGAAGCGGTATTTGGTGGGGAAAAAGAAATTCGCATTTCCCATTTAGAAACCTGTGAAGTTTGTACTGGTTCTGGTGCTAAATCAGGAACTCGTCCCCGGACTTGTAGCACTTGTAGCGGCTCAGGTCAAGTCAGACGGGTAACTAGAACTCCATTTGGTAGCTTTACCCAAGTTTCTACCTGTCCCACCTGTGATGGCACAGGAACGGTTGTGGAAGATAAATGTGACGCTTGTGATGGTAAGGGCGCAAATCAGGTTACAAAGAAACTGAAAATTAATGTTCCCGCTGGTGTAGACAATGGCACCAGGTTACGGATTTCCCAAGAAGGAGATGCGGGTCAACGGAATGGTCCTCCGGGTGATTTATATGTCTACCTGTTTGTGAATGAAGATGAAGAATTTCATCGAGAAGGCATTAATGTTAACTCGGAAATTAAAATTAGCTACTTACAAGCAATTTTAGGTTGCCGTTTAGAAGTAAATACTGTAGATGGCCCAGTGGAGTTAATTATTCCCTCAGGAACGCAACCGCATACGGTGATGAAATTGGAAAATCGTGGTGTTCCTCGTTTGGGTAATCCCGTCAGTCGCGGTGATCATATGTTGACGGTGTTAATTGATATTCCTACCAAAATCATCCCAGAGGAACGGGAACTGCTGGAAAAACTGGCTAAGATTAAGGGAGACAGAACTGGCAAAGGTGGTTTAGAAGGATTCTTAGGAGGCTTTTTTAAGTCATGAGTGGGTCTTCTGTTTTCACCCCTGATGCTCAACTCGATTTACGTGGTACTCCCTGTCCAATTAATTTTGTGCGGACAAAGTTGTATCTGGAAAAGATGCCACCTGGCGGTTTGCTGGAAGTCTGGTTAGATCCAGGTGAACCCATAGAACAAGTTCCAGATAGTTTGATAATGACTGGTTATCAAGTCGAACAAATTATAGATTGTTCTGGCTATTTTTCCCTGGTTATCCGCTGTCCGGTTGCTACCAAATGATAGGGGAAAATTTTTCTACTAAACAGTTATTGGGTACGGTATTAGCTGTACAAGCGAATTTTTATCGAGTGCAGATGGATGAGGGGGAAAGGAGTCAGGAGGTAGAAGTTCATGACTCCAGGAGTTCAGAAGAAAGAAGAAAGAAGAAAGAAGAAAGCAATTTCTCTGGTACTCCCTTGCCTCTTGCCCCCTGCCCCCTGCCCCCTGCCCCTATCCTCTTGTGTACGCGGAGAACGCGCTTAAAAAAGATTGGTCAACAGGTGATGGTGGGCGATCGCGTAATCGTCGAGGAACCTGATTGGACTGATGGACGGGGGGCTATTAGTGAAGTTCTACCGCGTCATAGTCAATTAAATCGCCCTGCGATCGCTAATGTCAATCAAATTCTCTTGGTTTTTGCGGTTGCAGACCCGCCCTTAGAACCTATTCAATTGAGTAGATTTTTAATTAAGGCGGAGTCTACAGGAGTTGATGTGCTGTTATGTTTGAATAAATGTGATTTAGTTTCTTCAGCAGAAAAACAGCAAATAAGCGATCGCCTCCTGGCTTGGGGTTATCAACCTTTATTTATTAGTGTGCAAAATCACATTAATATTGACCAAATAGCCACATATTTGCAGGATAAAATCACTGTCATTGCTGGCCCTTCCGGTGTGGGAAAATCCAGCTTGATTAATAGTTTGATTCCCGATATCAACCTGCGAGTGGGGGAAGTTTCCGGTAAATTAGCCCGTGGCCGCCATACCACCCGTCATGTAGAATTATTTGAAATGTCCGAAGGTGGGTTATTAGCAGATACTCCCGGTTTTAATCAACCTGATTTGGATTGTAGTCCCGAAGAGTTAATTCATTATTTCCCAGAAGCCAGAGAACGCCTAGCTGCGGCTCGTTGTCGCTTTAGTGATTGTATCCATAAAGATGAACCGGACTGTGTTGTCAGTGGTGACTGGGAAAGATATCAGCATTATTTAGAATTTTTGGCTGATGCTATCACCCAACAAACCCATTTTAACCAACAAGCTGACCCCGAATCAAGTCTGAAATTAATATCTAAAGGCAAAGGTCAGAGTCAATACGAACCAAAACTAGAAAGTAAAAAATATCGCCGAATTTCTCGAAAAACCCAGCTACAGGATTTGCAGAATTTATATCAAGACAGTGAAGAAGAATAAATCAAAATTAAATAAACAAGCGATTATAAATCACGGCTACACAAACAAAGTCCACCTGCGTGGACTAAGAAAAACTATTTGTTTTTAACCCACGGAGGTGGGTTTTGCCTGTGTAGTTGCGGTTTCTAACCACCGATTTAAGGAAAAACGGAAAATCAAGTTCCCTCACCTTTGCAAGGGGAGGGTTAGGGTGGGATAAAAAGATATCTGCTTATCAACATATTTCATAATGGCATCAATAATTTCTCCTTGGAGAATTTCACATAATACTTGTTTATTCCCTTGCTTGAGTTCTACCAATAATTCTTGAGTTCTCAAAGAGATATATTTTATAGTATCCTCCTCTGGTAAAATTATAGGAGTTTTTAAAATATACTTCGCAGAATTATTTGCAGATGGATTAATGGCTTTTAAATAACTCCAAAAAACTGGAGAATTACAATAAGCTAATAGAAAATATAAATCAACTGAAGATTTAGGAAAAATTCCTACAATAGATTGATCAAAAAGACTATCTTCAATTAATGCTGCTGTAGGACGTTTAGAAGTTACCATAGGAAAGCCTATTCCTGTTTTGAAGTAGTAGGAAGAGTTTTGAAATCTTGATTTTTTATGTGTTTTATAATGTTCTACCGCTGCCAAACTCCAATCTACATACCATTGAGTTGGTTTGATGAAATGATAACCACCACCTTTGAGAATTGGAATAAAATGTTTTGTTCCTTCTATTCCATATAAATTATTTTCTAACTTAGCAGGGTTATATTCAATTGAATTATGATTAACAATTGAATAATCAGCCGAACCTTTTACCAAAACTGATGCTTTATGCAGAAAGCGTTTATCATTTCCTGAATAAAAACCAGTCACACAATCAGCAATATCAGCCATTCTCATTACACTATCTGATAGTTCATTAAAAGCTAACTCATGACCAGATAGAGAAATAGATAAAGATTCACTTTTAAGAATATCTTTTTGAATAATAAATTTGCAATTATTTTGTATATTCGGAGATACTATCAAATCTGCAAGAGAATTAACAAATCTCATGGAAAAAGAATAGTTAAATTTGGGTTTTTCTGCACGGATAGAAATAATACAAAGACCAGCATAACCAAAGGAAATACCAGGAAATAGCGAAGAACGAAAAGTATCTATACTTTCAATGGTAAATTCTGTAAGTAGATAACGTCTAATATTAATATGACTATGAAGATACAAAAAAGTGTCGGGAATAATAAATACTAGTCTTCCTTTTTCAGCTAGTAATTTAAGACAACGGAGCAAAAAAACAGCATAAGTTTCTTTAACATAAAACCCTGGATATTTTCTTTTTAATTCACTACGACGCTCGTATTCCTGCCAACCTCCATAGGGAGGATTTCCCAAAATCTTGGTAAATTTATGACCAAAAGATTCGCAAAGGTCTAAATCTGGACAAAAGATAGTATCCCTTTCTCGTATTTCTACATTTTTTAATTGACTAAACTTTAATTTAAGATTTTTTGCGTGTTCAGGATGTAATTCATAGGCAACAGATGATATATCTTTATTGATATCAAGTGCTGCTGCTAAAAGATGTCCTGCTCCAGCAGATGGTTCAAGTAATTTATCATTTATTTCTAGTCTCAGTAGTGAAGCCATATATGATGATAAAGCTGGATCTGATGTGAAATAAGTTTGGTATTGATCTTTATCTCTTGTTTCTATTACCATTGTAAATATCCCATTAAATTAGATTTTTGAAAATCATTTACTGTTGTACTTAATAAATCATTTCGCCAGTTAATATTTGAATTTATCCAGTTTTGGAGATCAAAGCCTGTAAATTCACCAAGTCCTTACCATATAGCGGTATGCACTTGAATGAGATACATCATAAGCCCCCTCCTCGCTTGCGGGGAGGGGGTTGGGGGTGGGGTTCTTGTATCTCACTCAACCGAGAACCGCTATATCTTGTTCCTAATCTCCGAGAGAACCCGTCCAGGTTTCACAGTTTCTTTAAAATTACTCTTTTTTGCAAACCTCTTGACTTAACTCAGGTGATATGTGCTATAATGAAAAAGTTAAAATTTTTCGGGGTTATAGCGCAGTTGGTAGCGCACCTCAATGGCATTGAGGGGGTCAGCGGTTCGAATCCGCTTAGCTCCATTAGACTATACGAGGCTACTCAGGTCTGAAACTCTACTTATAAGTCATCAAAAAGACTTGTGGAGATTCCAGAACAGAAGTTGATTTTAGCTTTTATATTGAGCAAACCATTGCTACTGTGTCCGATGTAAAAAAAATGGCATTTAATTATGGAGTGCCTTTTTCATCAATTCCAGAGTTTTTATAGTTACAAGCAAGCTACCCCATTACACTTATTTTTTATTGATGAAAATAACCAAAGCTTGATAAGATATTGGCAATCTAGCTGGTAAGTTAAAAAAATGCCAAGCATAAACGTTGAAGTTCAATTATCGTCGGAACAACTGCTTCAAGCTGTTGAACAATTAACCCAACCACATTTAGAACAGTTTCTTTCTCAGCTTGTAATTTTGCATACTCATAAGAAAGCAGCCTCTTTGCTCAAAAATGAAGCGAAATTTTTTTTAAAACCAGATCAAGATATTATTATAGATAATAATAATTATGAAAAATTGATAGATAACACAGAAGTAGAAATATTAACAAAAGAAGAATATCAAGCATTATTATATCTGGGGGAACAGATAGATAAACTACAAGCACAACGGATAGAATATATGGCAGAATTGGCAAAAATATATGGTATTTCCTTAACTAAACTTATGGAAAAGCTAGGACTTGAATAGAGATAAAATTAATAATTGGTAATTGGGTATTGGCAGATGTAGGAATCGCCTGTATATTTTATCTTACATTGGATATATGATCAGAGAACTTTATGGTAACTAAAACACCGCAATGGTTTGAAACCGCTTTACAAATCAAAGGTTCAGTCATTGCTGCAATTTATAAACGGGTGCTTTTATTTGGGGCTTTTGGGGTATTTATTTCTATACTTTATCATTTTCAAGTCCCCGTTTCTCAACCAATGTTGAGTAGTGTGATTCCCAGTATTGTTTTAGGTTTATTATTAGTATTTCGCACTAATACAGCTTATGACCGCTTTTGGGAAGGGAGAAAATCCTGGGGGACAATAGTTAATACTATCCGTAATTTAGCTCGACAGATTTGGATATCTATTGATGAAAAAGAACCAGAAGATAGAGATCATAAAATTGATGCTTTAAACTTACTTCTTGCCTTCGGAGTAGCCACAAAATTACATTTACGAAGTGAACCTATCAATAGTGATTTGGAAGCACTAATGCCCACTTCTCAATATATTAATTTAACGATTATCAATAATCCTCCTTTAGAGGTGGCTTTTTGGATTACTAATTATTTGCAACAGCAGTATAAACGTAATTGCATCAATAGTTATCAATTCGCAGCTATGCAAGAATTATTAAATATACTGGTAGATAATTTAGGTGCTTGTGAAAGAATTTTGAAAACACCCATGCCTTTAGCTTATGCTATTCATCTCAAACAATTATTGTTACTATATTGCTTCTTCTTACCATTTCAAATAGTAGCCAATCTTCATTGGTGGACAGGTTTAATTTCTGCCTTAGTTAGCTTTACTTTGTTAGGTATTGAAGCCATTGGTTTGGAAATAGAAAACCCCTTTGGTTATGATGAAAATGACCTACCTCTAGACGCAATTTGCATAAATATGAAACGAAATATTGATGATTTAATCAGCTTAAATCCTACTGTGAGTAAATTTTGAATTTTCCCAATCATGGGTAATTCAAAATCTCATCTTAATTGGGGGAAATAGAAGCTATAAATGGGGAAATTGCCTCAACAAATGCCTGAGTATATTCATAAGGCATAACATTTTTACCAATGATTTTTACTCCCTGACTTTGAGGTAAGCAATTTAAATAATATGCTAATCTTTCATCAGTCGTTTCTGTTTTACTTTCTTTACTAATACCGCGAGCTTTTTCTCCCACAACTAATAATGTTCGCTGGGAAATAGAGGCAATATCACTACTGTAATCTCTTTGCCAAAATCTCGCTAAAAAAGCAAATACCGCATAACGCCCATTCATATTTTTAGCATCTGCTATGAGAGTATTTAGCCATTCATCATCAACATTTTCACTCATAGCAAATAATTTTTCAGACGAGAAAGAATACAAAAATTTGCGAGTTCTAGCATAGCGGAAAAAAGCATTACCTATGGGAGATATAAAAATACCCCAAAGCAAGTTTTGTTGCCATTTGGGAGCATTTTTAGTAATAACTGGACGAGATGTAGGATCTGATAATACTAACCCAGCAATTAAATCTTGTTCCAGTTTAACTAATTCAATAGCAACCGGTAACAAAGCTCCTTGCACTACAATAATAACAGGCTGTTTAACTACGGTTTCCAAGAAGTGTTGTAACTGTTTTGCCCAGTTAATTGGTGTATGTGCTAAAGCTGGCATATCACTTTCACCACATCCCAATAAATCAGGATTGTAAATAGAATTTTGGTGGTTTTTATCATACCATTCACGGCAAAATCGCTGCCAAAACTGTCGTGATAAGCCGACACCAATGGGATGAATTAAAAGTAAAGGAATGCCCGTTGCTGGAGAATTAAGAGGTTGATGAATTTCGTAAGCACAGCGGTAATTTTGCCAAGTATAATACTGAGTTGGAGATGATGACATGATAAAAATTTTGAATGGTGGCTAAAAAATTATGCGAGGATGAATCAATTGATATCCGGCATCTTTCAATTTCTGATTCGATACCCAGGCATTATATGGACGGATATTTTTATTATCTGCATCCCAAATAACATTAGGTAAATTATTGTTTGTCATTACATTATCAAGTAATTCTTTATTTGTGAGATGACTATCATCAACAAGATTATAAATACCTTGTAAACGATGCTCACGAGCAAATTCTATCGTGCTAACAATATCATCAAGATGAATCCAATTGGTAATATCTTCCCCATTACCAGGACGAGTTGTTCCTGCGGCTCTACTAAATATTTTTTTTAGTTCTCTACCCGGTCCATAAATACCTCCTAAACGTAAAATACAAACGCGGGTATTCTCATTATTTGCTGATAATAATATATCCTCTGCTTTTCGCAGTAGTTGAGAATTGCGATTAGCTGGTGCCGGTGGACTTTCTTCATCTACCCATATACCATTTCTATCTCCATAAATTGAATAACTACCTGTATATATTACTTGGTGAATATGAGGAAATTTGGGCAAAAGAGCAACTATATTTTTAGCAGTTTCTACATAAGTCTCTTCATAGGAATCTGCACTTTTTGCCCCTACACTTAATAAAATAACTTCTTGATTTTTTAATACGGCTTTCAAATTTTCCACCTCATTACCTGAAGTAACTATGACCTTTTGTGCCACTGTTTCTAAAGTAGGTATCCGTTCTGAGTTAGTGGTAGTTGCAGTCAGCATAAAATTACTATTTGACTGCCAATATTTGCTAACTGCATAACCTACATAACCACAGCCAATAATTGCAATGTTCATGATCATTAATAAAACTAAAATAAATTATTTTTAACAATTACCAGTCAATAATCAATAGTACAGGAATCCAGAAGTTTTTAACTAACAAGTATTAGTTTTACTTTTTATTTCTGCCTATTCAAATATATAACTTTAGGAGGAAGCCACATTGATCATTAAATTTTGTGAATATAGCATCCTTTTTTGTCTGTAAACTTGCCTTATGCAGTCAAGCCGCAGGAGGTAGATTCTCTCACATATCATGGAGTATGGCTATATTATTAATTTTAGTGGCTATAACTATGTTAATCACTGGTAATCTAATTAGCAAGAAATATTACTAAGTTTTTTTATATTATAAGTAATTTTAACTTGCTTTTTAGCTAGAATTGTTGTTAGGTATGAATTATACCATCAGGCATGATGGCTCCAGCTAATTTAGCACCAATTAATTTTACCAGCAAGCGATCGCCTGAACGAATTCTCGCCCCTGTCAAATCAGCACCACGCAAATCAGCACCGCTAAGATCCGCACCAATCAAATTTGCCGAGCGTAAATTAGCATCTCTTAAATCTGCTAAGAGTAAGTTAGCTCTAAATAAATTCGCTTCTGACAAATCCGCACCTCTAAGAATCACCTTGTGCATAAAGGTATCACTAAGATTAGAACCGCTTAAATTTGCATAACTCAAATTTCTGCCTGATAAATCCCGGTTACTCAAATTAGCACGACTAAAATCTTTACCGCTTAAATCTGAATTTGCCTGTGGTTGTTGATGGTTTGTTTGTGGTGAAGAATATGGATATGATGACTTATCTGCTTGATGTGTGGGAGAATAAGAGCGCGTAGGCTGTTTGTCTTGTAAAGAGCGCAATTTATCACGAGCTTCATTAAATAATTTCAGCTTTTCCTGTGCTTTGTGTTGTAAGCGCGGATTATCTTTGGGGAGGCGGTCCGGGTGCCAAACAAACACCAAATCTTTATAAGCCTGGTTTATCTGTTCTAGTGTGGCCCCTGGCTCTAATTCTAAGATTCTGTAGTACCTCTCCAATTCGCTGCTCGTCATGGTGTATTGGTGAATATTAATTAATTTTTGAACAAATGATGAGTTATGCGGTTATTTTTTCAGTATAGCCATTGATTGCTACTGCTATCTGCATTAAACATAAATTTGGCAATAAAAACATTAAGAATAATCATAAAATCCGTGCTTTTTGCGAGAAATAAATCTGATAATTTGTGGGCAAATTTACCATAAAATGTTGATTAGGCAGTTTGCAGCTTTCCCAGAATCTAGCAGTAATTTAAGCAGCTTATTTTTTTGTTAGAAAAATTCTAGGCTAAAATGTAATAGTTAATTTGTTACAAATCTGCCCAAATTACCATATTCTATAAACTCAGGTTTGAGTTGATTCTCAACTGCGTATAAGTTAACTTATTTTTTAAGCGGACTTTCTATGTCCTTTTACCCTCAGATTAAGCAATTTTTTCTCGGTAAATCCTTACCAACCAGCGCCCATAGCGAAGAGCGATTGAGTAACGCAGCAGCCTTGTCTGTTCTTTCTTCCGACGCGCTTTCATCTGTGGCTTATGCGACAGAGGAGATTTTGCTGGTTTTAGTCGCAGCAGGAAGTGGTGCTCTAGGCTTGTCTCTGCCTATTGCTATCGCAATTATTGCTCTCCTGGCTGTAGTTGTCCTTTCCTATCGGCAAACCATTCGTGCTTATCCCAAAGGCGGTGGTTCTTACATTGTCGCTAGAGAAAATCTGGGTCTTTATCCAGGACTAGTGGCTGGTGGTTCGCTGATGATTGACTATATTTTGACTGTTACTGTCAGTATATCTGCGGGTACAGCAGCTTTAACATCAGCAATTCCTGCACTCCAATCTCACACAGTTATTTTGTGTTTGATTTTCATTTTCTTATTAATGCTCGCAAATCTTAGAGGTGTCAAGGAATCAGCCCAGATATTCATGGTTCCTACCTACGCCTTTGTTGTGAGTATTTTTCTATTAATTGGTATTGGGTTGTTTAAATATAGCACTGGGCAAGTTCCCACAGCCTATCCTTCCCTTCCTGCTACCGAAAGCATAAGTGTATTCTTCATCTTACGGGCTTTTTCCGCCGGCTGTACAGCACTGACGGGGGTAGAAGCAATATCTGATGGGGTATTAGCTTTTAAAGCCCCAGAATGGAAAAATGCCCGCCTTACTTTGTTGTATTTGGGAGTAATTTTAGGATTTATGTTTGTGGGTATTACTTACTTAGCAAATATTTATCATATTGTTCCCCAAGATGAACAAACAGTAGTTTCTCTATTGGGAAGAGTAATTTTAGGGACAGGGCCTGTTTACTATTTCCTGCAAATAGTTACCCTGCTGGTTTTGATGTTAGCTGCTAATACCAGTTATGCGGATTTTCCCAGACTCTGTTATTTTCTAGCAAGAGATGGATTTTTACCCCGCCAATTGTCCCTATTGGGCGATCGCTTGGTTTACTCTAATGGTATTATTCTTCTCAGTAGTTGTGCCGGAATTTTAGCCATTATTTTCAAAGGTGAAGTTAACGCCATTATCCCTCTTTACGCGGTTGGTGTATTTACTTCCTTTACCCTTTCCCAAGCCGGTATGGTTCGTCATTGGTTTCAAGGACAAACCAGCAATTGGCATGCAAGCGCAATTATGAATGGGTTAGGAGCAGTTGCCACCCTTATAGTATTGATAGTAATCATTTCTACTAAGTTCCTATTAGGTGCTTGGTTGGTAGTCGTAGCGATTCCCTTAGTAGTAGCTTTATTTTCCGCTATTCAACAACATTATCAATATGTAGCTCAACGTCTAAGTATTCAGGATTTAGCACCCCGCAGTTATATCTCCGTTCCCAAACCAGCCGTTATCACTCACCCTGCGGTAGTTGTGGTCGGACAACTGAACCGAGGCACAGTAGAAGCTTTAGACTATGCACGGACAATTGCTGACGAAATTGTGGCTGTTCACGTAGATATTGGTTCTACAGACAGGGAAAAACTCCAAGAAAAATGGCAAAATCTCCAATCAGATATTCCTTTGGAAATTATTGACTCTCCTTATCGTTCCGTAATTGATCCAATTGTAGATTTTGTGGAGCAGTTTAAGGAACGTCACCCAGATGTTTTTACAACTGTCATTATTCCCGTTTTTGTGCCTCGTAATTGGTGGGACAGTATTTTACATAACCAAACCACCTTGTTTTTAAAGAATGCTTTGCGAGCTAAAAAAAATCGCATTGTTACAACTGTTAGATATTACTTGTAAGAGAGCTATAACAAAAAAGATGAACTGCTTGCAGCAGTGCTAGTTCCCTCCGGAACAATCCAATCTTGTAGGATGGGCATCTTGCCCGTCCTTCTATTATTAGCAGAATATACCCACACCACAAAAAATTTTGGGATATTTTTTTAAGGGCATAGTGGCAGTATGGACTGTCTTTAGGTATATTCTTACCATTTTAAATATATTTTCACCAAATCCATGTATGCTAAATATTAAAGATTATCATTATGAATAACGCTATGAAAATCGTTCATGGCACTTGGATACCAAATGCAGAAACAGACTTTGTTCAGTCAGGCTCTTTTTATCTGTGGATAGAAACGCCTATACTCAAAAAGAAACGAGATATTAAAGAACAAATTCATCCTGGACATCTAGCCAAGGATGAGTTAATCAATTTCTTAGCTCAGGAATTGGGAATTAAAGAACCTGTACCGCAATTAAACCAACGTATATCTAGCAAATATTTTGCACTGCCAACCGCAAATAATCAACCTCTACCTTCATCAGAACTAATTAAATATCTAGAAATAGAAACACCAGAAGAATACACAGAATTTCAATATTGGCAAGTAGATTGTTATCAAACATTAACTTCTATTAAAGCTGATACACCAGCAATTAATATTATCAGACTGCTCAATGATATCCATTTTTTAGCAATTAATAATCTGAGTGAAATTCAACTCGGGTCTGATTTATTATTTTGGTATCACTATACGCAATCGTTTAAACAAATAATTCTCAAAGACCAATATATTCCCACTCTGAAATATCGAGAATTAGAAACTCCTCAATCCAAAAGTAAAAGCAAAAAAACGATTCCACCTGCACTTGAAATCTATGCTGGTTGGTCAATTATTTCCGAGCAATATGAAGCCAATATCCAAAAATATATTGAATATATGCCATTGATTTGTGTAGCAGGTTCAACAGTAAAAACTGAGAATATTGAATTTTTTAACCAAGAAACATTATTACGCCATTTTTCTGAATTTATCCTCAATAATATAGTTACTCATACATCATCAACTGCTGCCTTTGATAAACAAATCACAGATTCCTTGATTTACTATTGTTTTTCCCAGCAGCATAATTTCCACAAAGCAAATGTAAGTTTAGAAGAATATAAACAATGGCAAATATGGAAAAATAAAATTACTCGTTCCCAATCAGAATTACCGTTTTATCTGTGTTTTCAACTCAATTCCCCTGCGGCTGAACAAATAGATAACTGGCAAATGCAGTTTTTGGTATCTAGTAAACAAGACCCTTCTCTCAAGTTACCTTTGGTAGATTATTGGCCAATGAGTCAAAAAACTAAAACAGGTGTACACAAACAATATGGTGAAAACTTTGAAACCAATTTGTTGTTAAATTTAGGATATGCGGCGCGGATGTTTCCTAAATTATGGCAAGGATTAGAAACAGATACTCCCGTGGGAATGCAATTAACATTAGAAGAATCGTTTTCATTCCTGCAAGAAAGTGCTTGGGTATTAGAAGATGCGGGTTTTAAAGTTACTGTTCCCGCTTGGTATACCCCTACTGGTCGTCGTCGTGCTAAACTGCGACTCAAGGCTGCGGGTAAAAGTCGTTCTGCAACTAAAGGCAAAGAAAAAAGCCATTTTAGTTTAGATTCTTTGGTGCAGTATGAATATGAATTAGCAATTGGTGAAGAAGTTGTCACTAAACAAGAATGGGAACAATTAATTAATGCTAAAGCTCCTTTAGTGCATTTTCGTGGTCAATGGATGGAATTAGACCGAGATAAAATGCAACAATTACTAGAATTTTGGCAGTCTCATGGTGATGAAAAACCAGAGATGTCTGTGCTGGAATTTCTGCAACGTAATGCTGAATCTGGGGAAGATTGGGATATTGAACATGATGATATTTTATCAGATATGATGGCGAAATTACAAGATAAAAGTAGATTAGAACCAATTTCTGACCAATTAAATCTGCAAGGTAATCTGCGCGAATATCAAAAACGTGGTGTTGCGTGGTTAGAATATTTGGAACGGTTGGGTTTAAATGGCTGTTTAGCAGACGATATGGGTTTAGGTAAGTCGGTACAAGTGATTGCTAGACTTGTTCAGGAGAGGGAGTCGGTTGATTCTGTGCTACCAACCCTGTTAATTGCACCTACTTCTGTAGTTGGGAATTGGCAGAAAGAGATTGCTAAGTTTGCGCCTCATCTTCAGAGTATGATACATCACGGGAGCGAACGCTTACAAAACTCTGCTGATTTCAAAAAGGCTTGTCAACAACATGATGTAATCATTACCTCTTTTACTTTAGCTCGCAAAGATGAAAAGCTGCTACAAAGTATCGAGTGGCAACGGATTGTTTTAGATGAAGCCCAAAATATTAAAAATCCCAAAGCTGCACAAACAAAAGCTATTCTCAAACTTTCTGCTAAACACCGATTGGCTTTAACAGGAACTCCGGTAGAAAACCGCTTGTTAGATTTATGGTCAATTTTTAATTTTCTGAATCCTGGTTATTTGGGTAAAGAAGCGCAGTTTCGTAAATCTTTTGAAGTTCCTATTCAAAAAGATAATAACCGAGTCAAATCAACGACGCTGAAGAAATTAGTTGAACCCTTAATTTTACGTCGGCTAAAAACAGACAAATCTATTATTAATGATTTACCTGATAAAGTTGAACAAAAACTTTACACCAATTTAACCAAAGAACAAGCTTCATTGTATGAAGTAGTGGTTAAAGATGTAGAAGAGAAATTACAAACGGTAGAGGGAATTCAACGCAAAGGATTAATTCTCTCTACTTTGATGAAATTAAAGCAAATTTGTAACCATCCGGCTCAGTTTTTACAAGATAATAGCGAATTTTCGATTGAACGTTCTCACAAACTTAGCCGCTTAGTAGAAATGGTAAATGAGGCAATTTCTGAAGGGGAAAGTTTATTGATATTTAGTCAATTTACGGAGGTATGCGAACAAGTTGAAAAATACATTAAACATAATTTACGTTGCAATACTTACTATTTGCATGGTGGCACAAGTCGTCCACGTCGAGAAAAGATGATTACAGAATTTCAAGAACCTGATACAGAAGCTTCGGTGTTTATCTTATCATTAAAAGCAGGTGGTGTAGGGATTACTTTAACTAAAGCTAATCACGTTTTTCACTTTGATAGATGGTGGAATCCCGCAGTTGAAAATCAAGCCACAGATAGAGCTTTTCGGATTGGACAACAAAAGAATGTATTTGTGCATAAATTTGTGGCTATTGGGACTTTAGAGGAGAAAATTGACCAGATGATTGAAGATAAGAAAAAACTTGCTGATGCTGTAGTTGGCAATGATGAATCTTGGTTAACTGAGTTAGACAATGATGCTTTTAAACAACTTATTGCTTTAAATAAAAGTGCAATTTTGGAGTAAAACTGGAGGAAAATATTATGGTTAAATTTAGTCGGACATGGTGGGGTGATAGGTTTATTAAAGCACTGGAAGATTTTACTGATGATGGTCGTTTGCAACGGGGACGTTCCTATGCCAATAATGGTAAAGTCCTAAATTTTGAAATCGAGCAAAATCATATCACGGCTAAAGTTAGAGGTTCTGTTAATCCTTATTTTGGTGTGTATAAAGAACCAACTTATAAAATTTCTATTGAAATTAAAGAAATAGCTAAAAGTAGTTGGAATGAAGCTGTTCAAAAGCTATCATCTAAAGCTAGTATTGTTTCTAGATTATTACTGAATGAAGTACCTGAGAATATAGAAGATACTTTTAAGGAATTGGGATTACATTTATTACCGCATAGTAGTGAAGACTTTAAAACTAAATGTTCCTGTCCAGATTATGCTAATCCTTGTAAACATATAGCTGGTGTTTATTATTTAGTTGCTTCCCAATTAGATAATAATCCCTTTCTGTTATTTGAATTGCGGGGGTTATCGAAGGATGAACTTCAGTCTAAATTAGCTAATTCTAATTTAGGTAAAGCACTTGCACAGGAATTGAATGCTCAAGAAGTTAGTTTAGAATCTTCTACATCGTTTTATCCCAAGCTAGAAAAACAATCTGTTTCTGAAAAGCCAAGTGTAAGGGAGTTTTGGTTAGGGACAAAGCGTTTACCTCAAACAATAGATGTGCTAAGTTCCAGTGGTGTTTCGGCAATTCTTATCAAGAAACAAGGAGATTTTCCAGCTTTTTGGCATAAAGATAATTCTTTTATTGAAACAATGGAGGAACTTTATCAACGGGTAAAAACAAAAAATCAAAGTTTAATGTAAATATGAATAGGAAATTATGGCTCTTAGAGGATGTTGGAAAGTTTCATACCCAAGCTTATTAGTCATTAATGATTTTCTTTTTCTTTACTCCTAACTCCTGACTCCTGACTCCTTCTTCCTCAAAATCTCCGTTCAAACTCAATTACAGCCCGACTATCATTAGTTAAATTAGTAGAAGAACGAACACGAAATTGATTATTTATTCGATAATTAATCCCCCATTGCAAAGGGTCACCTGCGGTCAAAATCTTAATAGTAGAAAGGGAAAATTTTGGAGAAATATCAATACCTGCTTCTAAAGCTAATTCTAGAGATGAGTTATTTCTCCCTGCTTCTGGTCTTTCAGCAAGAATAGTTGGAAATATCCGCAATTCACTTAAACCAAAAGCATCACCAATTTCATTAAATGCACCTTGAAAATTGCTGAAAACAGCCGAACCAGCAATATTAATTAAACCCAGGCTACTGTCACCACGTCCTTGATTATCAACAAACCCACCTCCTAACAAAGTGACAATTTGTGTTTGTGAACGAGAAGGATTGCTTTTTAGTTGCAAATTATCATTAATTTGACTACCTAAACCATCAATACTAGCTTCTACTCGGACTGTTTCTAATCCTGCTAAACCTAGAGAACCTTGTCTGCTCAGATCGCTATTTTGAGTTATATCTAGCACCTTGGCAAATAGACGAATATCCAAATTAGGATCACGAGGTTGACGAGCGCTAAAAGTGGCAGTGTGTTTATAGCCTCTGGCCAAATTTAATTGGGTAGTGAACAAATTCACTGCACCTTTAGTTAACTTAATAGTTCCTTCTGGAATAGGTTCAGCTAAAGAACCGTTAACAATTAGATCTCCAGCAGCTTGGAATTTGAACACTGGTGGTTTGGAAATTTGAATATTTCTACCTAGTTTTAATTCTAAATTATTTAATCTCGTAATTCTATTTTCTGGATCTGTTTTATTTTGGTTATTAATTTTAGAAGATGATGAATTATTATCTGGAGATTCTGTTAACAACACTTGACCATTAAATAATTCTATATGACCGCCAATTATTGGTTTGAGCAAAGAACCAGTAATTGCTAAATTACCATTAGCACCTCCTTGATATAATCCCTTGAGATTTAAAAGCAATTGTTGTAAATCAACAGTCAGGGGAACATCAATTTTGAGATTGGGATTATCAAAAATTGGTAATTCTCCCACAGCTTTGATATTACCATTACTAAATTTACCTTCCAGACTTTTGATAAACACACGAGTTAAATCAAAAATTGCGTTACCATTCACATTAGTTAATTTTCCTGGTAAAGCCTGGGCGCTAAAGGTAGCATTATTGAGAGCAGCAATTCCTTTAACAAAAGGTTGTCTTCGAGTTCCCCGAACTTTTAAATCTAATTCTCCTTGTCCTTTTTCAAAAAATATATCATTAGTAAAGAGATTTAAAAGTGTCAACCCTTCATTTTTAATATTAACATCCAGAGTAACTTGATCACTGTTGGATTTTTCAGATGCAAAGGGTAAAGTATAGGGAATACTACCACTAATATTTGCAGGTTCAGCCCCCACTCCTAATACCTGACTACCAAAGTTTAACCGTCCGTTAGCATAACTGAAACTAGCATTAGCTGATTCCACAGGTTTTTTATCAATTGTCCCATCTGTAATGTTTAATTCTCCTCTAGCTTGAGGATTGGAGATACTACCTGATATGGCTGCATTAACATTTAGCTTACCTGTAATTCCCAGAGGGAGTTTCACCAAATTATTTAATCGTTGAATAGGAAAGTTTTCGACTTTTAATTTACCTGATTGCTCCTTACCACCAATACTACCTGTAAAGGCAATTATTTTTTGTTGAGCTTGAATTCTTAAAGGTTGTAACCGATAAATTCCTTCGGCAAAACTACCTTTAACTATAACTTCTTCTGCACTATAAAAACGGGTTGGTTCTGTTGGTTTACCCCAAGTAAAGTTCTGTCCTTGGAGATCAAATTTTATCCTTGGTTCGTCCGTTGTCGCCGTATTAATGGAAATATTACCATCCAAAATCCCTTTTAAGTCTCTTAATTCGGGGACAGGTTTAGTCTCTATCCGTTGTTGTTGTTGAGCCGTAAGTAGAGCATCAATTTCTGATAAGCGTTGTATTTGGGTCAATAGAGACTCTAAGGGTAATCCTTGGGAGTAGGTGGTCAAATCCGTGGCTTTGCCGTAGGTAGGTGCGTTTAAACCACGTTGGAAGTCTTGGATATCAAAGATTTGAGCCGCTGTGAGAATGTCTTGAATATTGCCTTTGTCAATGTTGATTTTTGCCCGCAGTTGCGGTTTTTTTGTCCACGGTTTGATGTTGGCATCAAAAGTATATCTACTTTCGCCTTTGCGAAACTCACTATCACCGAGGATGAATGTATTATTATTATAGCGTAGTTGGGTAGTAAAGCGATCGCCTTTAATTCGTCCCAGTTCAGGCTTTTCAATGGCTATATTTCCTGCTGTGGAAAATGTCTGCGAATTAATTTGCAATTTTCCTGTTAATAATCCTCTCACATCTCCTGGACTTAAAGGAGTATTCGCCGGTAGAGCTATATTTAAGGATTTTAAAGGGAAATTATCTATATTTATACCCCAGTTAGATCCCGTTGCTGCACCTGATAATAAAGCTTGTCGCCATTGCACGAAAAAGGATTGAGGACGATTATTACCATCTAAATTAAATGCTATCCGTTCACGAAGCACTCCGCGAGAATCCTTTACACCAGTAACGTCTAAACTTAACCCCCTTCCTGATACAGCATTGACATTACCAATCAATAATGGCTCAAAAGCAAATTTCTGAACTTTTAAATTGCGTAACCCTAATTTACCTATAATATTTGGTGCAGTTGGTTTTCCTATCACCTGTCCACTAAAATCCAACCCACCAGAAACATCTGCAAGGTCAGGTAGTGGCACTGGCAACCGTTCCAGATTATAATTTTTTGCTTGAATCTGGAAATTTACATCAGTAATTTCTGGGATATCTGCTTTTCTCGCATTAGTTAATAAATAACCTTTGATAGTGAGTGCACTTGTACTGAGCGTAGTCGAAGTAGTCGAACTATTAGCTGAAATATTGGCATTATTATAACCATCAATAGTAAGCTTTTCTCCATTCCAACCAATATCAGCTTGAATAGGTGAATCAATCCCTCCTAATCCTTGACTAAACCGCACCTGACCAACAGCAGCCACATCTGCTAATTTGGGAGCAGCTAAAATTCCTGATACTTGTAACTTCCCTCCCAACTGTCCTTTTAACTGCGGATTAAACGGGTTTAATTGTAAACCTGAAGTAGTTAATAATGCTTGATAATTACCATTATTCAGTTGAATTTCAGAAGCCGTAACTGTCCCACTAGATAACTTGAATCTGCCTTTTCCCGACCCTTGAATAGTTTCTGGTTGGAATGATTCCACAGAACCAGCTACTTGTAACTGTCCAGTAATCATACCCTGCATTTCTGGACGCAATTTCTGCGCCTCTACGAGTTTTGTTAAAGGGACATTATTAGCCTGAATTTTCGCCTGATAGCGACCTTCTTCAACTTGGATATTAGCGGCTTTAATTGTTCCTCGTCCAATAGATAGAAAGGCTTCACCGATTCCAGAGAAAGTTTTCAGGCTGAAATTTTCCCTATTACCAGTAATCATGAAATTACCTGCTAGGGGATTATTTAAAATGGGGTTGGCTTGTTTTAAGATTGTTCCTAAACGTAAATCTTTCCCTAGTAATAGGGCTGTAAAATTTTGATCTTGTAACTTAATTTGGGAAATATTAACTTGACCACCTGCAATATTAACATTGGCATTGTCAGGAATAATTGTCTTTATTTGGAATGGTGAAGAATTTCCTGATAATTGCAGACCACCATTAAACTTGGCCCCAACCAGAGAAATATTTTCTTGCTGTTTTTGGTCAACAAAAGCTGTTAATTTAATCCTGTTGGCTTGAGTTAAAGCTTGCCAACTCTTATTATTGTGATTATAAATACCACTGCCATTAATTATACCGCCACCAACATTGGCAACTACATCACGAAAAGAAACTGTGCGGTCGGGATTAATAATAGCTATCCCTGTGGCTGGATATTTGGCTTGAGGAGCTTGCCATTTAACTATAGTGTGGGTATCATTGGCAGCACCTTTTACCTCTGCGGTGGCTGTCATCAGTCCAATAGGGAATCCTGTTTTGATATTATATACTTGAGCGATCGCATCTCCAGGCACATTTTCGGCTCGGAGTCGAAAATCCAATGCAGATACTTTACCAAGTTGAATAATCCCCGCACCTTTAACATCCCCTCCATAAGTAGTTTTACTTTGAATATCTGTAATTTTTAACAGAGATTGACTACTAATAAGCTCAAATTTACTACTAACTTTCCCAAAATCAACTTGATCAATTCGGGCAGTTTTTAACGTCCTCACATTACCGGACAACACTGGTTTAGTAATTGCTCCAATTAGCCGCAAATCGGCTTGAGCTATGCCACGCACCGGAAATGGTAATTTCACCTTCAAAGTTGTTTGAGCATTGGCCAAACTAACCGCATTCACACGCCCTTTTAAATTAAACCCTGCTTGCTGATCAATAGTCCCTGATGCTCTCAGAGGGATTTGTCCGTAGCTTGTAACTATATTATCTAGTTTAATTACCAGTCCATTAAAACTAAGATTCCCCTGACTATGATTGAGTAATTGGGGCAGTTTAGGGATTTGCACAGTTACCTTTTCCATAGTAGCACTGCCATAAAGTAAGGTTTTTTGCTTTGGTATCACCTTAATTCGCAAATCACCATTTACCTTACCAGTTTGTAAAGTCAGTGGTAAAGTTACAATCCGGGTAATATCTGCGGCGAGGAGGTTTTGCCCTTGCAGTCGAAAATCCCCTGCTAAAGTTTTCTGAGGAATTAGATCTCCGGTAATGGAAATATTACCCCCACTGACTGTCTTACCAGCTAAGTCTAATTTAATCAGGTTATTTTCATTTAAAAGTTGAGTCGTCCCATTAATCCCAGCAAATCCCACAGGGACTGGTAAAGAAAGTTTTTCCCCTTCGTGGACTTTCGGTACTAATACTAAATTTGCATCCCGAAATCGCAACTTATCTAAATCAGTTTTAATCAGTGCTTTCCCGCTAGACGGAGCTATAGTAGTCGTTAACCAGCGTCCTTGACTATCCTGTTCAATATAAACATCTGGATTAATTAAAGTTACATCTAAGCGGAGATTGCGGTTAGTTATTAGCTGCCAAATATCAAATCCCACATCTACTGCTTTGATATTTGCCCTATCTGGATCCGTGGGTGTAGGGGGAATCTCGGAAGCAGCAAACTGAACGCCAGTTAGGGAAAAGGACTTAACTGCTCCCAGTTTGACTGGACGATTGAGAGTAGTCGTGAGATTTTGGCTAGCTAATGGTACTAATTCCTGGTAAACAAAACTTCTTAATCGCCAAACACCAAAAATAATTCCCAATAGCAACAAAGCACCTACACCTAATCCACCACGACTCAATATCATCAACCATAGATGATTGATCCCAGTATTGGCGGGGTGAGAATTTTCACTAGGAGAATTAGACATAGGTTTTTACTCTTTGAATTACCAGAATATCCGGCAAAATATTCACTACACAGCAATACCTTAGCCAAATCAAAAAATTTCTTGATTCGTAGGTTGGGTTGAAGCATGAAAACCAACGTATTTGTTGGGTTTCCCTTTGCTCAACCCAACCTACAGAAAAATGGCGAAGGTATTGACACAGAACAAGACAATCCTTAATGTTGTCTAGTGTACTATGAATATAAATTAATTTTGACATAATCTCACGTTTAACTATTAGAGTATAACGGGACGAGTACAGAAATAACAGCCTGGGTTTGGGCAAAATTAGAAGCTTATATCTTTTGGTGTACGCCTAGTTCTCTATGATTTCACAAAAATTATCAGAGATTTTCATGAATATACAGCTTGGAACTTTATGATAAATTAGATAACCAATTATAAGGATAGATAATGCGTGTTTTTGTACTGATTTTCAATGCTGGTACTGATAATGAGGGGATTCACAGCATTCGGATTAGCAATGCTAAAGGGATAGAAGGGAACAAAATCCTCATGTTTGAATCAGAGGATGATGCCACTCGCTTTGCTTTAATGTTAGAAGCTCAAGATTTTGCTGTGCCGACAGTGGAAATGATGAATGCTGACGATGTTAAGGAATTTTGCGAAAGCACTGGCTATGATTGGGAAGTGGTTCCTGAAAATAGTGAATTAGTATTGCCACCAGAAATAAACGTGGAACAAACTGATTGGCAAGCGGAACCAGAAATGGCGGATACTAACGAAGACTTTTCATCTTTCAATCCACCTATGCCAGAAATTGCTAATTCTGATCTAGACAGCTTTCGGCGCAAACTGGAAGGCTTACTATAGTTTATCAAGAATCATTCAGTCATAACAACGAACAACTGACAACTAACACAAAATGACAAATTTCCAGGAACGCGGGCATCTGCTCACCGAACAGGTTAATCCCAATAGTCTCAATTTAGACCAACTTAACTCTTTAGAATTGGTGGAGTTATTTAATAGCGAAGATCAAAAAGCAGTAGCAGCGGTAGCAGAGGCTAAAGTTGAGTTAGCGGCAGCCATTGACTGTACAGCAGAAAGGTTGCGTCAAGGTGGACGTTTATTTTACGTGGGTGCAGGGACAAGTGGTAGATTAGGAGTATTAGATGCTGCTGAGTGTCCACCTACTTTCTGTACTCCGCCGGAATTGGTACAAGGGATTATTGCGGGTGGTGCGGGAGCATTAGTCCGTAGTTCCGAGGATTTGGAAGATCGGGCAGAAGATGGAGAAAGTGCGATCGCTCAACGACAAATTACCCAACTGGATGTAGTCGTCGGCATCACCGCTGGGGGAACAACGCCTTTTGTTCACGGTGCTATTAATGCGGCTCGTCAACGGGGTGCTAAGACCATTTTTATCGCCTGTGTCCCCGCAGATCAAGTCAGTATTGAAGTTGATATTGATATTCGGTTGTTGACAGGTCCAGAAATTTTAGCTGGTTCTACTCGCTTAAAAGCCGGGACAGTCACAAAATTAGTTTTAAATACTCTCTCGACTGGAGTAATGGTGAAACTAGGTAAGGTCTATGGTAATCGGATGGTAGATGTCGCTGTTACTAATCAAAAATTACGCGATCGCTCTTTACGCATCTTACAAGACCTCACCGGTTTAAGTCGAGAAGCCTCTGGTTTTTTACTAGAACATAGCGGCAAATGGGTTAAACTAGCATTATTAATGCACTGGACTAGTTTAGACCAAGAAGCGGGTAAAAAACTCCTAACTGCCCATCAAGGTAATCTCCGACTAGCTGTAACAAATTATAGTAGGAGTCAGGAGTCAGGAGTCAGGAGTCAGGAGTAAAACGCTTGCGGAGGCTGAGTTTCGTGAATACTCCGGTGGGTTATCTCTGCCATTGATATCTTAACCATCTTGTCTGTTACTATACAATTATAATCAGAATATTTAACCAACCAAGTTGCTAATACCGCAGAACAGAATCAGAAAATAGGTAATTGGTAATTACTTACTACTTGATGTATCCTAAAATAAGCATTTTCACTGATATAGTATCTTAAGTAAAATGACTATAATATTACAAGACTATTTAGTACAACAGATGTTTAGTTGGCATACCCCTGTATCAATCCTATACTTTTTAATATCAACTACCAGCCAAAGTATTAAGTAATATTACATAATAACAAAAGCCAAATTGCATTTTAGTGTTTTTAATCCTTCACTGCAATTCAATTATCAAATAAAGAAGCCAAGCATTGATTTTTATAAATAGCTAATCAATAAATTTTCGGGAAAAGTATGATGACCAACCCAGAAGTAACAGAAGCGCAAAACCTATTTAATCAGTTTAAAAAGTGTATTCAGCTACAATACAACGGACAACTAAATATCAAGAGTTCTAAAGGGCGGAAATGGACTTTCTACTATCGTTTAGGCAGAATAGTCTGGGCTACAGGTAGTGATCATCCCTTCAGACGTTGGCGTAGAAACATGGCGCAACATTGTCCTAATGTTGATGTCAATAAAATTCGCTGTCGTGATGAAGATATAGCTATTGACTATTGGGATTATCAACTTCTAGACATTTTATATAAAAGACAAAAAATCCAAAGAGAAAAAATTCACGCCATTGTCGAAAGCACTATAGCCGAATTATTTTTTGACCTGGCACAGGAACTAGATTTTGCCTCTGTTACTTGCAATTATGCTAAAGGTGTGCTTCTGGAAATGCCTATGAGTTTCACTAATGCGGATATGTCCATTAGGCAAATGCAAGATGCGTGGTCAATTTGGTCGCAAGCTGGGTTAGCAAATATTTATCCCAATTTATCACCTGTGTTGCGCCGACCAGAACAACTACAGCAAATGGTAAATCCATCTGTATACAAAAATTTTGTTAATTTAATCGATGGTCAATTCACATTAAGAGAGTTAGGAATAAAAATGAAACAAGATGTCCTACCTGTTTCTCGTTCCTTACTTCCCTATATCCTTAAAGGCATTATTGAATTAGTATCAGTACCTGATTTACCTTTAACAGTTGAATCCAGCCGTTCTATAATCAAGCAACCCACAAAGCAAGCTGCTCCATTAATAGCCTGTGTAGATGATAGTCCCCAGGTGTGTAAAATATTAGAAGAAATTATGACCCGGTATGGACTGAGATTTGTTAAAATCCAAGATGCTGTGCAAGCTTTACCTATTCTCATCCAAGAAAAACCAGACTTAATTTTCTTAGATTTGATTATGCCCATAGCCAGTGGTTATGAAATTTGCACACAATTACGCAGAATTTCTGCTTTTGCGGACACACCAGTAATTATATTAACTGGTAATGATGGCTTGGTAGACAGAGTTCGTGCCAAAGTTGTTGGCTCTACAGATTTTATGTCTAAGCCAATAGTAGCTGATCGGGTTATGAATATGGTTCGTAAATACTTAGCCATACCAAATTCATTAAATAATAATGGTGCTAATTTAAAAGTTGTCAGTAAGAATGATTAAAGTTCATAATTTTTACGGATATAACTATAACAGAATAGTGTTAAGATTAACGACATTAACTGGAGATTATTGTCCTGGTGGCAACTAGTACCGCTTTGCGGAAGTCAAAATCAAAAGTCAAAAGTAATATGGAATCAGCTTTTGGACGATTGAGAATGGTTCATTAACTTACGCCGCAGTGTACTAGCATTAAATCCTTGTAAGACAGACTTATCAAACCTAAAATTAGTGATTAGGTATGTTAATTTATGTTGAATACGCAGTTTTAAGGGAGAAATATCTATACAATGTATCAAGTGAGATAAAATAAAACGTCAATAACTGTTTATTGAATCTGTTTAATAGGATATTCCAGTTTTTGTTAACATTCTTAAAAGAATTAAATAGGTAATTATCATGAGTACCGTTCTAGTGGTGGAAGATGGCATAACTGATATGCAGGTTATCAGTAAATACTTGCAACAAGCTGGTTATTCCGTAGTTTGTGCTACAAGTAGTGCAGAAGCACAATCTAAAATAGGTAGTGCTAAACCAGATGTGATAGTTCTAGATGTAATTTTGCCTGATAAAAGCGGCTATGAAATTTGTCGAGAGTTAAAAGATAATGTCGAAACTAGCAACATTCCTGTAGTTTTTTGCTCTACTAAAAGCAGCGATGTAGATAAAATGTGGGGGAATATGTTAGGTGCTGATGCTTATCTAGCTAAACCAGTAGATAAGGAAGAATTGATGCGGACTTTGAAAGAATTAATTAAATCCTAGATTGTATATTGGTCACTTATTCGTAGTGACTAAGGAACGCAAATTTAATAACCTGCAATTCCGAGTTAACGTAGAATGGTGCGTAACGCACCCTACTTTTGCAATTTATTTAATTCACATTCCTAAGAAGAATTTTCGAGGGTAAAAGGAAACTAACTTTGGAAACCAAACAAAAATTTTTAAGCTTTTCTTTGGGAGTAAGTGACACGGCAGTAATTCCCCTAGAACAAATTACAGAAGTTGTGCAAATACCACTAACAGAAATATGTGGTGTTCCCCAAATGCCTAATTGTGTTGTCGGGATTTATAACTGGAGGGGGGAAATGTTGTGGTTGGTTGATTTGGAAGAAATGCTAGGTTATCCACCACTTTTACAAGGATCGAATTTCTTATCCAAAATGATGGCATTAGTGTTAGAACATGATGGGAAGTATTTAGGAATATTAATCCGTCAACTGATAGATATTGATTGGTTGAATACTCAAGAAATGAAACAAACATCTGGTGAGGTATTCTATCCAGAAATGACTCCTTTTTTGCAAGGGTATTTCATCAATAATTCCGAACAAATGATTTTCAATTTGGATGCTTCAGCTATGTTGCAAAATTCTATGTGGCTAACACATAACTAAGGAAAGGAGTCAGCACTTCGACTTCGCTCAGTGACCAGTCAGTAGTCAATAAAAAATAAGAAGTTTAGTAATCATAATTTTTATTCCCTATTCCCTGTTCCCTGTTCCCTGTTCCCTATTCCTTACTATAATTATTGAGGTTAATGGCATGACGACTTTATATCAAAACCCAAATGAAGATGCTGGAAATGGTTTTACTACAGCACAAAGCGAAGAAAAGAAGAAAGTGAATGGCAATGGTGCTAATTATGATTCATCTAATAAGGGTTTAATTGCTCAAGAATTTAAAATCTGGAGACAGCGGTTTCAGGAAATAACCGCCAAAATGCGTCAAGTCGCAGATTTGGAAAAGTTATTACCCGTGACGGTGGCAGAAGTTAGAGATAAGTTGGTATGCGATAGCGAAGCGCCGCGGCGAGCAGATCGCGTCTTAATTTACCAATTTACCACAAATGATATCGGAACTATTGTAGCTGAATCAAGAGCCACTGGTTGGACACCTACTATTAATGAAAATCTGGCAGCTATTTTGTTTGGTGTCTACACAAGTCAAGAATATTTAGAACCTGTAATTATTGACGATATCAATCAAATTCAAGTCACTCCTTATCAAAAGCAGCTACTAGATAAATTTCAAGTTAGATCCAGTCTCAGTTTACCGATTTTTGTTGATAGTAAAGTGTGGGGTTTATTAGTAGTTCATAGTTGTGGAGTACCTCGACAATGGCAGGAAACAGAAACCACCCTTTTATCACAAATTGCCACAGAAATTACTTACAGATTTCAGGGATTTAAATTACAAAGAGAACTTAAACAATCTTCTCTAGCCAAGCAATCAGCAGCGAAAGTTATTACCAAGATTTTACAACAGCCAGATGTTGAAAAAATCTTTCAAACTACTACTCAAGAAGTCCGGCAATTATTGAAATGCGATCGCGTGGGAGTTTATCGTTTTAATGATGATTGGAGTGGGCAATTTGTATCTGAATCTGTGGGAAATAATTGGGTAAAAGTAGTGACTCCCGGTTATCAAATGGTTTGGGAAGATACCCACCTCCAAGATACCAAAGGTGGTAGATATGCCAAAGGTGAAAGCTTTGTTGTTAACGACACCTATAAAATCGGTTTAGCTCAATGCCACATTGATATTTTAGAACAGTTTGAAGCTAAAGCTTATATTATTTCTCCTATTTTCTCTGGAGAAAAATTATGGGGTTTACTTGCAGCTTATCAAAATACTGGAGCGCGGGAATGGCAAGATTGGGAAGTGAGCTTTTTAAATCAGATTGGTTCACAATTTGGTGTAGCTGTTTCCCAAGGAGAATATCTAGGAACAGTTCAGAAACAAAAAGAACAATTAGGACAAATAGCCAAACAAGAAAAAGCCTTAACTAAGATAGTCAGCCGCATTAGACAATCCTTAGATATAGGAGAAATCTTTAAGATTGCTACCCAAGAAATGCGTCAGGTTTTAAAATGCGATCGCGTTGCAGTATTTAAATTTCACCCTAATTTTAGTGGCGAATTTATCGCAGAATCAGTCAGTCAAGGTTGGGTAAGATTAGTTGATACTACACGTAAAGAACTGGTTGAAGATACATTTTTTCAAGAAACTAAGGGGGCGCGATTTGCTAAGGGAGAAACCATTGCTGTTAATGATATCTATGCTGCGAATATTACCCCTTGCTATTTAGAATTACTTGAACAATTTGAAACCAAAGCCTATATTAATGTTCCGATTTTCTTTGATGAGCAATTATGGGGTTTATTAGCAGCTTATCAAAATAGTGATACTCGTGAATGGCAAACCTCAGAAGTGAGTTTCTTGAGTCAAGTAGCTCTACAATTTAGTTTAGCAAAAACTCAGATAGATTATTTAGCAGAACTCACACGAAGAGCAGAACAAGAAACAGCAATTAATAGGATTGTGAATAAAATTCGTCAATCCTTAGATACAGAAGAAATCTTCCGCACCACTACTCAAGAAATAAGAGCGGCTTTACAATGCGATCGCGTAGCAGTGTATGAATTTACACCAGATTGGGGTGGTAGATTTGTTCATGAATCAGTAGGTGTAGGTTGGACACAATTAGTCGGACCAAATATCAAAACAGTTTTGGATGATACCTACTTACAAGATAGCAAAGGTGGCAGATATGCTAAAGGAGAAACCTTTGTTGTTAATAACACCTATAAAATAGGTTTGGCTGACTGTCATATCAAGATATTGGAACAATTTGAAGCTAAATCTTATGTGATTGTTCCCATCTTCTTTGGTGATAAATTATGGGGTTTATTAGGAGCTTATCAAAATACTGGAGCTAGAGAATGGAATCCCTCAGAAGTTAACTTCTTAAAACAAATCGGCTTACAATTTAGCCTCGCTAAATCCCAAGTTGATTATGTGGAAAAAGTTCAGGAACAATCAGCAGAATTAGCGAAATTAGTTGAACAAGAAAAAACAGTTAATAAGATTGTTAACCGCATTCGTCAAGCAGCTAATATAGAAGATATTTTCAAAACTACCACCCAAGAAGTTCGCCAAGCTTTGAAGTGCGATCGCGTGGGAGTCTATCAATTTCACCCTGATTGGAGTGGCACATTTATCGCTGAATCAGTGGCTAGTGGTTGGACAAAAGTAGTCACACCAGAATTCCAAATGGTCTGGCCAGATACTCATCTCCAAGAAACCCAAGGTGGTAGATATGCTAAAGGTGAAAGTTTCGTAGTTAATGACATTTATCAAGTCGGCCATGCTCAATGTCACATCGAGATTTTAGAGCAGATTGAAGTCAAAGCTTACATGATTGTCCCCATTTTCTTTGAAGATAAATTATGGGGTTTATTGGCGGCTTATCAAAACACGGGAACAAGACAATGGCAAGAATCAGAAATTAACTTCTTAACTCAAATAGGGTTACAATTTAGCCTCGCTAAATCCCAGATTGACTACATCCAAAAAATTCAACGCCAAACAGGAGAATTAGCCAAAGTTGCTGAACAAGAAAAAGCTGTTAATAAAATAGTTGCTCGGATTCGTCAAGCTATTGGTGTGGAAGATATTTTTAAAACCACAACTCAAGAAGTTCGCCAAGCCTTAAAATGCGATCGCGTGGGAGTCTATCAATTTCACCCTGATTGGAGTGGCACATTTATCGCTGAATCAGTGGCTAGTGGTTGGACAAAAGTAGTCACACCAGAATTCCAAATGGTCTGGCCAGATACTCATCTCCAAGAAACCCAAGGTGGTAGATATGCTAAAGGTGAAAGTTTCGTAGTTAATGACATTTATCAAGTCGGCCATGCTCAATGTCACATCGAGATTTTAGAGCAGATTGAAGTCAAAGCTTACATGATTGTCCCCATTTTCTTTGAAGATAAATTATGGGGTTTATTGGCGGCTTATCAAAACACGGGAACAAGACAATGGCAAGAATCAGAAATTAACTTCTTAACCCAAATTGGTTTACAATTTAGCCTAGCTAAATCTCAAGTTGATTACTTAGATAGATTACGAGAGCAATCTGCAAAAATTGCCCAAGCAGTTGAACAGGAAAAAACTTTCTCTAAAATAGTTAACCAAATCCGTCAATCCTTAAATTCGGGAATAGACGAGATTTTCAAATCTACCACTCAGGATATCCGCCAACTCTTCAAATGCGATCGCTGCGCTGTCTATAAATTCACCTCTGATTGGGGTGGTAACTTTGTCTCTGAATCAGTAGCCACAGGTTGGATAAAACTAGTTACACCTGAACTTAAAACTGCCTTTGATGATCCTTGCTTACAAGCAATTAAAGGTGGTGATTATAAAAAGGGTAACAAATTAGTAGTCAGTGACATTTATCAAGCCAGCTTTGATACTTGCTACATTGAACTATTAGAAGGGTTTGAAGCCAAAGCCTATGCGATTGTTCCTATCCTATTCGGTGACAATCTTTGGGGACTATTGGCAGTCTATCAAAACTCTAGTACGCGTCATTGGCAAGAATCAGAAACCAACCTATTAGCACGGATTGGGGATCAATTAGGACTAGCTTTGCAACAAACAGAATTCTTGCAACAGCTACAAACCCAATCTACGAAACTATCAGAAGCAGCAACCAGAGAAAAAGCAGCCAAGGAACTCCTCCAACAGCGTTCCATTCAATTACTAATTGCTCTTAAACCTGCCCTGAAAGGGGATTTAACAGTCCGCGCCCCCATTACAGAAGATGAAATAGGCACAATTGCAGACGCTTATAACGGGACTGTGCAAGCCCTACAGCAAATCGTCATCAAGGTACAGTCAGCCTCTCAACAAGTAGCCGAAACTTCCAGTAATAGCAGTACCTCACTAGTGGGATTGACTCATTTAGCCGAACAACAATCAGGTGAAATCACTAAGGCTTTAGGTGATCTGCAACAGATGGTAAACTCTACCCAAGCGGTAGTTAATAACGCCCAATTAGTGCAGATAGCTGTTCAACAAGCCAACAAAACTGTAGATTCTGGCGATACTGCTATGAATGAAACAGTTAATGCTATTCAAGCCATTCGAGAAACCGTAGCTCAAACCAGCAAAAAGATTAAACGCCTGAGTGAGTCATCTCAAAAAATCTCCAAAGTGGTAAATTTGATTAGTAGCTTTGCGACTCAAACCAACGTTCTCGCGCTCAACGCAGCTATTGAAGCCACTAGAGCCGGTGAATATGGTAAAGGCTTTGCAGTGGTAGCGGATGAAGTGCGTTCGTTATCTCGTCAGTCAGCGGCCGCAACTATCGAAATTGAAAAATTAGTTCAGGAAATTCAAGCAGAAACTGGAGAAGTTGCTGTCGCAATGGAAACGGGTATTCAGCAAGTTGTCGAAGGGACAAACTTAGTTAATGAAACTCGCCAAAACCTCAATGACATTGTTTCTGCAACTGCGGAAATTAGTCAACTAATTGAACGCATTACTGAAGCTACCCAAATCCAAATGCAGCAATCTGGTACAGTTACTAAATCAATGAATGATGTGGCAGAAATTGCCAACAAAACCTTTGGAGAATCTCAAGAAATTGCCCATGTTTTCCAAAGCTTAACCGGAATGGCACAGGATTTATTAGCAACTGCTAGTAAGTTTAAGGTGAAGTAAACAGGGAATAGGGAATAGGGAACAAATTTTCTTCCTTCTTCCTTCTTCCTTCGTGTCCTTCGCTCCTATATCCCTCCGGGACGCTCCGCGAACGTGGTTCAGTAGGGGCGTATTGCTATACGCCCCTACTGACTCGGTGAATTCTTACTTAAAATAATTACTAAAATCTAAAAGCAAAAATTATGATTACAGATTCAGCAATTCGTGAACAAGGCTATGCCTATTTTCTGGGTGAAGCACCGGAATTATTACAAACTATTGAACAAGATTTATTTACTTTAGTTGAAAGTCATAACACAGCTAAAGTACATAACTTAATGCGAGCAACCCATACAATTAAGGGTGGAGCAGCCAATGTTGGACTAGATACCATCATGAAAATTGCCCATTCTTTAGAAGATATTTTTAAGGCTTTATATAGTCCCAATGTCGTTATTGATGGTGAATTACAAGCCTTACTTATTGAAGGTTATGAATGTCTACAATTAGCAGTTACATCTGAAGTTACCAACAGTAATATTAATGCTGACGGACTTTTAAATCGAGCAACTACAGCATTTGCTCAAATTCAAGAAAAGTTAGGTGATGCTTTTGGGGCAGAAACACATATTCCCACATCAGAAGAATTAGGATTTGATATTGTTAAATCTATTTTTGAAGTAGGAGTTAAGCAACGGATAGATAGTCTCAGTCAAACTATTAATAATCCACCAAATCCTAGTGAATTTTGTGAATTATTACACTCTCAAAGTGAAGTATTTATCGGGTTAGCAGAATCTCTAAATCTACCAGGACTGCAAGCACTAGCACGCACAATTATGGCGGCTGTAGATGGGAATCCTGAAAAAGTATTAGAAATTGCTAAAATAGCTTTTAGTGATTTACAAGCAGCACAAAAAGCGGTATTAGCAGGCGATCGCACTTCCGGAGGTTCACCATCTTTAGAATTGCAAAAACTAGCAAATACAAATATTATAGACGATTCTGTCTCTGTTACGGTTACAACCAGTGCTTTAGCTATAGTACCAAAATATGAATCATCTTTAACATCTATACACCAATCTTTTGCCGAAACATTTTTTAGTATTACCACAGAATTTTATCAATTTTTAATTACTCTTAGCAATGGCAATCATGAACCTTTAAAGCCAATTCATGCCAAGGTTTATTTAAAAGTAATTCGCTATATTTTTGGCTGGTTTAACCACTATAGAGAAATACCAGAATTAGAACTAAATCTATCTTTATTAATTCCTCCATCTATTCAAAAATATCCTGTCAATTATCTAGAAAATTGGCTAGGGGAATTTTTCTACTTTATCGAAAATGAAACAGATAGTCAGTCTTTATCTCTTTATCGGCGGGGGATAATTCTAATTATTCTCCTAGCTATTGCCAAATTCCAATATACTGTTGAGCAAAATAATAGTGCTATCCCCATTATTAAAAGATTAAGACAGCAAATCCGCGAACTAGGTACAGAATATAAAAAATATCCACCAGTCACTGAAGCCGAAAAAAAATGGCTTGATCATCCTAAATTACAAAATTTATTAGTTATTAAAGAAATAGTTTCGTCATTATCACTCGAAGACAATAATAACCTCCTGGAATCAATATGGGGAGGAGAATCTATTTTAGATAATAATCCTGAAATAGTCTCTACACCAATCATAGAAACAGGAGAAACTGTTAAACATTATGGTTATTTAGGAAGTGTGACATCATCAGCAGTCGCTGAAGAGGTAATTACAGACGATGATCCTACAAGAATTAATCAGCAAGTAGAAGAAAAAACTACCGATTCTGTCAATAGAAACTCTCGTCAACCTTCCTTTGTGCGCGTAGATGTCGAAGGATTACAACGCCTGAATTATCTCACAGGTGAATTACTAATTTACCAAAAAAGACGCACTTTATATGATGAACAAGTTATAGAACTAATTGATAGATTAAGTCAGCAACTTAACCAACACCAACTTACTTTATATCAATTACGAGATTTACCATTACAAGGTAATAATGTAATATCTCATAATAGCCAATCAGTGAGTAGCGTCAATTTTGATTCTTTAGAAATGGATATATATTCAGAGTTTCAATTGACATTACACTCAGCAATGGAAGAAACTCTGCAAATCCAAGAAACTTCTGAATCTCTAGAATTACTGATGAAACAGGCTGGTCAAATCAGTGAGAAAAAACAGACTTTAACCCTAAATATTATAGATAACTTAGTAGAAGCGAGAATGTTACCTTTAGGAACTATCCTCAGTCGCTTCCCGCAAATGGTGCAGAATCTAGCCAATGTTTATAGGAAACAGGTAGAGTTGAAACTTACTGGTACACAAGTTCTAGTTGATAAAGCGATCGCGGAAAAGCTATATGATCCTCTTTTACAACTGGTACGCAACTCTTTTGATCATGGGATTGAATCTCCAGAAATTCGCCGGGAAAGAGGTAAATCTGCACAAGGTATCATTGAAATTCGTGCCTATAATCAAGGTAGTCAAACTGTTATTGAAATTCATGATGATGGACAAGGTTTAAACTTAGATAAAGTGCGTAGTAGAGCCATAGAAATGCATCTAATCCCCGATGATCATAGTGAAAATTATGTTCATCATCTCAGCGAATCCGAACTAATAGAGATGATGTTTTCTCCGGGATTTTCCACAGCCGGTAAAGTCAGTGAAATCTCTGGACGCGGTATGGGTTTAGATATTGTCCGTACCCAAATGCAATCACTTAACGGCTCAATTTCTGTGCAATCATCTCCTCATCAGGGAACAACTTTTATCCTTAAAATTCCTTTCTCTATGACTACAGATAAACTCATGTTAGTTCAGGCAGGTGGTGTTATTTATGCTTTACTACAAGATAGTATTGAAAAAATAGTTATTCCCTCTGCTCAACAAATCAAAGAATTTGAAGGCAAACAATTTTTACATTGGCGTACAGATGGCGAAGAATTAATGGTCAGCCTCCAAAAATTAGAGGGGTTAATGTATTATAATGGCGCAGTTCTGAGTACGAATAATCTGCAAAATCTCCGTGATAATTCAGAAGCAGGAATAGTCAAAAATCCCATTCTTCTCCTCCGTCGTCATCAGGGAATGGTGGGAATAGAAGTTGATCAAATTATTGGGGAACAAGAATTAGTAATTAGGCCTTTAGGAAGTTCCATTACTCCACCAAAATACGTTTACGGTTGTAGTAGTTTAGCTAATGGTAACTTGATCTTAATTATTGATGGCACTATGCTAATTGATACTAAAGAAATGCAAGCAACATTGGATGTCATGAGACTACCGATGACACCCCCAGCAAATCAACAATCTTTGCCAATGTCAGAGGAAAATATTGCCTCTACACCTCTAATTACTGCAACTAATACCCAAAGACAACTAACTGCAAATGTGTCAGGAAATAGCAAATTACCAAAGGTAGTTTTAGTGGTAGATGATGCTATTAGTCTGCGACAAACTCTCTCTCTGACTTTGCAAAAATCTGGTTATCAAGTATTACAAGCTCAAAATGGTGTAGAGGCTTTGGAACAGTTGCAGTTACATCCAGAAATTGCCGTAATTATCTCTGATTTAGAGATGCCAAAAATGAACGGATTTGAATTATTAAGCTATATCCGTCAAAATCCAGATTTTGCCAAAAAACCAGTTGTAGTTCTCACTTCTCGCAGCGCGGATAAACATCGGCAATTAGCTTACGAATTAGGGGCAAATTCTTATTTAACTAAACCCTATTTAGAAAATGAATTTCTGTCCACTGTTGAGAGTCTAGCGAATATAATTAAAAACGATTCAAATCAGGTTTTAATAACAGCCAGTAAGTAGCAAGTAGGGTGTATTAGCGACGGCGCAATGCACCGTTTTCTTGACAATGGTGCGTTACGAACTTCGTTCTAACACACCCTACAATACTTCTATGATTTGTGTGATTTGGATGATTTTTTAAAAAAGTAAAAAAGAATGTAGAGACGTTCCATGGAACGTCTCTACAAAAGAACGTCTCTACAAAAGTTTGGGAAGACGCATATTTAATTTTTACCAGATGTCTAATAATTTAAAGTTGTCTGACTACAGGTTTACCGTCAATAACTTCACCAACAAGAACGATATCTGCACAATTGACGAAAATACCATTTTCCAAAACACCAGGAATATTATTCAGTGTTTTTTCCAGGTTTGCAGGATCATCAATGCTATCGAATGTCACATCTAAAACCATGTTACCTTGGTCAGTGATGACTGGACCTGCTTTTCTCACACCCATCCGCAATTCTGGCTTACCACCGAGGGCTTTAATGGCATTAGTGACGGGGGTAAGTGCCATAGGGATGACTTCTACCGGAACAGCAAAACTAGAACCCAGTTTATCTACTAATTTACCACCATCAACGACAACAATAAACTGTGCCGCTAGGTAATCTACTACTTTTTCGCGGGTATGTGCTGCACCACCACCTTTAATCAAGTTTTTGTGAGGATCTACTTCATCAGCGCCATCTATGGCAATATCAATATGATCTACAGCGTCTAAGGTAGTCAGAGGAACACCATACTCTTTGGCTAAAACTTCCGATTGAAACGAAGTGGGAATACCGACAATATCCTTGAGTTCTCCTGATTTGAGACGTTCTCCTAAATACTGAATTGTGTAAGCTGTGGTTGAACCAGTACCTAACCCAACTATGGAACCGGATTTTACTAAATTGGCAGCAGCTTTGCCAACTTCTTGCTTCATCAATTTAACTGGATCTGCTGGTATGGACATTCTTTAACTCCTAAAAAACTCATGGGATCGAAAATACTATTACAGCCGACTATACTATAAAATTGGTAATAGAATTTTTTCAGCCTTCATTTAAATTCATGATCATTTCGTAAGTTGCAACCTTAAATCCATTGGCTTCAAATAGCTTTTTAGCAAATTCGTTTTGGGCTGCAACTTCAAGAATCAATATTTGTGAACCCAACTGTTTGGCTGCATCTATTGAAGCATTTAACAACAATTTTCCTGCTCCCAACCCCCGTACCGATTCATCAATATAAATGTCATGAAGCCATACTGAAGGTGGTGCCATATCAACAAAACTACTTTCTTCTAATCGTGTAAATGAGTAACCAACAATTTCATTTTCTACTTCTACAACTAAGACAACTGCTTTTGGATTAACAATTTCTTCAGTAAAAAAATCGCAAAGCTGTTTTTCATGATTTTCAAATTCAACAAACCTTAAAGGATTGAAATTTTGATGTTGACGAATAAGTTTAAGTCCGTATTTAATCACGCCTTGATGATCATTTATAGTCGCTTTTCTAATTGTAATATTTGACTTTTTCATTTTATGTAACTGAATTATAATGTCAATATTTGCGGTATTATACTGCAAACGCTTTAAAACTTGACCCCTCTTGTAAACCTCTCCCCGTGAACGGGGAGAGGCTTTGAACTGAATTTTTTAGTCAAGAAAAAGTAAAGTTCCTAATCGTTTTGAGTATATAAGCTCTAACTCATCAGTTTACACCTATATTTAGGATGGTGGATAGGGACGATTACTGAGTTATTATTGTCATTCGTCTTCAAAGATACGAATCTTTTTTTTGACACCAGTATGTAGAAAATAATTGTCAAATACTTGGCAAATAAAAAACCATCTGTTATATTAAACTCATACCCAAAAACCTAATCCCCTAATCCCCTGTCCCTACGGGGATGTAGAGACGTTCCTCGGAGCGTCTCTACTCTTTTGTACTTGTATTAAACTTGCAGCTATTGAGAAAAAAGTCAGTTCTTAGCTACTCAACATTAAGAATTTTAGGAACTCGGAAAAAATCACCTTCCTGTTGAGGCGCACTGTTGAGAATTGCTTCTCTTTCAGGATAAGGTTTAAGTATATCTTCTCTAGTGACATTACTAACATCAATAGCTCTGGTTGTCGGTGCTACATCTGTGACATCCAGTTGATTTAGTTGTTCTATATAATCGAGAATACTACCCAATTGAGTAGTAAATTGTGCTTCTTCATCTGCTGTCAATTCTAAACGAGCGAGATTAGCAACTTTACGAACTTGTTCATTATCAATCATAATTTGTCAGTTGTCAGTTGTCAGTTGTCAGTTGTCAGTTGTCAGTTGTTAGTTGTTAGTTGCCAGTTGTCAGTTATTTTTCCTTTACCAATGACTAATAACTAATAACTAATCTAAAAGAATATGTCAATTTGCGATCGCCCGGTGGTTTTGATCCAGTTTTGAGCTTCAATATAATTATTGGGAGCCATACGAATTGCTCTAATCCAATAATCCGAGGCTTTATCAAGCAATGCTTCACCACCGTCATGATCTCCGGATTCCTTAGCCCTTTCACCTTGAAAATGATAAATCACCGCAATATTATTCAATGCCTGTGGTAATTGTGGATTTAACTCAATAGCTTGATGATAATATTCTAAAGCCTTGTTATGATCGCCGTTGCTGGCATAAATTAAGCCCATATTATAAAAAATATAACTCCGATCATTAGAGTCTTCTTCCATTTCTAAGGCTTCTGTATAATAGTCCAATGCTTCAGCATATTCACCTTCTGCTTGTGCGGACATCCCATCTCGATAATAAACAAAAGCTTCCTTCGCTTTTTTGTTAGTTGGCAATATCTTGAGGATGATATCTGCCATCACGGTAAAGGATTTGTCAACAAAGTTATCGTTTTTCTGTGTTCTTGGCATATTCGTCCCTATAATTGCTCAAATGCAGCCGACTTTATTTAGCTGCAAGTTGTTTGAGAGTGGTATTTTCTCACTAGCATACCGCAAGACGGAATTCAAAATTTAAAAAGCTTACTTCATCAGCCGTTGGCCTATTTTGAATCGTATGCTGCAAACGGCTTAAAATTTTACCCCTCTTGTAAACCTCTCCCCGTGAACGAGGAGAGGCTTTGAACTGAATTTTTTCGTCAGAAAAAAGTAAAGTTCTTAACCATTTTTAGTATAGCCTCATTTTTACCCAGTCTTACCAGCATACCGCTAATCTAACTGATTTGTGAGAGTTTGACCGAGTTTATAGACGTTAGTAACAAATCTTTTTTTAATTTTTAATTCTTAATTTTTAATTCTTTTGTTTCCATTTCCGAAACCAAGCTTAATACTATTGTATAACCGAGTTAAGTTAACTATTGCACACGCACCCCAAGCCAGCCGCGATGGTAAAAGAAATAGCAATTCGTACCACTGGACTAACTAAGCAATTTGAAAGACACGTTGCTGTCAATGATGTTGACTTAGAAATCCATGCGGGTGAAGTTTATGGATTAATTGGCCCGAATGGTGCAGGTAAAACCACTCTAATTCGGATGTTAGCCACTGCTGAAGAACCGACTACAGGTGAGATTTATATTAATGGCGATCGCGTAGCGGGTCCTTCGGACCATCGCCTGCTGCGAGATCAAAGCAACCTCAAACTTAAACGTCGGCTTGGTTATTTACCCGATGACTACCCGCTTTATGAAGATTTGACGGTTTGGGATTATCTCGATTATTTTGCGCGGTTGTATCGCTTGCAAGGAAAGCACCGTACTCAACGTTTACATGAAGTTTTAGAACTCATTCAACTGGGTAATAAACGCCATAGCATGATTTCTACTCTTTCACGGGGTATGAAACAGCGTTTAAGTTTAGCTCGCACCATTATCCATGAACCAATTTTACTACTTTTAGATGAACCAGTTTCGGGACTTGATCCCATTGCGCGGATGCAGTTTCGGGAAATTATTAAAGCTTTGCAAGAAGCCGGAATGACAATTTTAATTTCCTCTCATGTTCTCAGCGACTTAGCAGAGTTATGTACATCCGTGGGAATTATGGAACTAGGTTTTTTAGTAGAAAGTTCTTCACTCAAACAACTTTATCAACGTCTTTCCCGACAGCAGATTTTAATCTCGACTTTGGGCAATATAGATATATTAGTGAGTGAACTAAAAAATAATCCTTTAGTGGAAGAGTGGGAGATAATACCGAGTACAAATAATGTGCGAGTGAATTTTTCGGGGAAACCAGAAGATTCTGCTGATTTATTGCGATCGCTTGTGAGTGCAGGAATTCCTTTAACAGAGTTTCATTGTACCCAAGAAGACCTAGAAACTATTTTCCTGAAATTAGGACATAAACAAGCATCATAGACAATTTAAAATCAAGAATTAAAAATTTTGGAGTGATTAATCATGTTAATGAATTTTATAGACAGAGTGGGAGAATTAAATCCCCAACTATTTCGAGAACTTAAAGGCAGATTTAAGTCTGTTAACTTAATTATATCTATGGGTTCTTCTTTGCTATTACAACTCATAGTTTTTCTCTTTCAATTACGAGATTTTCCCGATGAAACCTACTATCTAAAAGCAACTTACTGTACTTTAGGAAAAGTATACGCAAACCAAGAACAAGAACTTTATAAACAACAAAGCTTACTTACCCAGAAAATAACTAATTACCAGCAAATTCAACTATCAGACAATACTATAATCCCCAATTTAGAAGCCCAACTTCAGCAAGTTAAAACAGATTTATCTGATTTACAGAGTTATTTATCTCAAAATATTTGTCCTTTAGATAAAATAGACTGGCAATTATGGTGGAGAGATCATTGGGAATACACATTTTTAACATTTAGCGTGATTTTTATTTTCACACTCTTAGTGGGGGGAACTTATTTATTAATCAGTGATTTAGCTAAAGAAGAACAACGGGGAACATTGAACTTTATTCGGCTGAGTCCTCAATCTGAAACTAGCATTTTGGCTGGAAAAATCTTAGGAGTTCCCAGTCTAATTTATCTGTTTGTCCTCACAGCAATTCCTCTCCATTTCTGGGCAGGACATTCTGCTAAAATTGCCTCAAGTTATATTCTCAGCTATTATGCTGTGATTGCAGGTAGTTGTCTTTTCTTCTACAGTACAGCCATCATTTTTGGGTTAGTTAGTCGCGGTCTTAGCAACTTTCAACCTTGGTTAGGTAGCGGTACTGTACTTCTGTTTTTGTTTATGACCATGACAATGGTATCGTCTTATGGACAGTTCAATAATCCTCTAGCTTGGATTAGATTCTTCAGTCCTTGGGATATGACCAATTATCTATTCCCTAATCTTTTTCGTTCGTCGTCATATCGCGACTCTTCAATCAAAGATTTGCAATTCTTCTATTTACCAATAGGTAAGAATTTCATCACCTTAGTTGGCTTTAATTTAGTTAATTACGGAATTTGCTCTTACGGTATTTGGCAAGCAATAAAACGCTGTTTCCGCAATTCAGAAAGTACAATATTGAGTAAAGGACAAAGTTATTTACTTGTAGCTTTTGTCCAAATCATGTTTTTGGGATTGACTTTACCCGCAGTTAATGATAAATATGATGCAGGCATGATATTCGTTATTGCTTTACTCAATTTTATCTTAGTTTTAGCTTTAGCTATTGTTCTTTCACCTCATCGGCAAATTATTCAAGATTGGGCAAGATATAGACACCAAAATTATCGAGATAAATCTGTATTACAAGATTTAGTATTTGGTGAAAAAAGCCCAGCAATTGTTGCCATAGCTATTAATCTATTAATTGCCACTATCCCAATAATGATTTGGATTTTATTCTCACCTGCTAATTTTTATAATGGTGGTGTTGATAAAAGTAAAGTCATATTAGCTCTGGTTTTAGCCTTCAGTTTAATGCTAATGTATACCACAATTGCTCAACTAATGCTACTGATGAAAAACCCCAAACGTTATTTGTGGACAGTGGGAACTATTGGTGTAGCTATGTTTTTACCATCAATTACTCTCTCAGTCTTGGGTATTAGTCCCTCCAAACACCCCATTTTGTGGTTATTCTCTACCTGTCCTTGGGCAGCTATAGAGTACACTCAGACAACAACAATTTTCATGGCACTTTTAGCCGAATTGACTGTAGTAGCTTTGTTAAACTTCCAATTAAATCGTCAAGTCAACGTTTTAGGAGAATCTGCAACTAAAGCATTATTAACAGCAAGATAATAGTTACCGGAATTATATCCAATACTGTAATGTAGGTTGGGTTTTGCTGTCACTCAACCCAACATTGTCAATAAGGATATTACCCAACAAATACGTTGGGTTTCCCTTTTCTTAATCCAACAACCAGAAAAATAGCGAAGGTATTGACTTTTAGCAACTATTTTATAGTAATATCAATGCGTCAGACTTTTGGAAAGTCAGCACCAAGGCGGTTATGATTAAATCTTGGATGATAATTGGTACTATAGTATTCTTAGTAGGCTTTGCTGGTAACTGGATTACACCAAACCAGAGTCAATGGTTTAGACAATTACAAAGACCTAAATGGTTAACTTTTGAATCAGCAATTCCCCTGATTTGGACAATAATATTTATCTGTGGTGCTTGGTCAGCTTACATTGTTTGGGAACATAGTCCAAATACTGGGATAACCCGCTTAATAATGGGTTTTTATCTACTTCTAGAGATATTTACCATAGCTTATAGCCCTGTCATGTTACGTTTTCGTAGTCTCATTGTTGGTACAATTCTCGGTGGTACAGGACTACTAATTTGTATGTTAATCACATTAGCAGTTTTACCAGTATCTTTTTGGGCTGCACTACTACTATTGCCTTATTTACTTTGGAGTCCCATAGGTACATACACCACATGGGAAATGAGTCGTCTTAATCCTCAAGATGCTTAAACCCGAAAAAAACCCATACTATAAAACAGAAGATTTATTTTCTGTTGTTTGAATGAAAGTTTGAAAATTCCCATTAGGTGTCCATTGAATTGCACCATCTTTACCAGTAAAGAAAAATTTTGTTCCTCCTTTACTCAAAGAAGATAATCTTTTACTATCTAGATTATCAGTAGGAGAAATCGCTATTTGTGGTTTTAGTGCTAAAACTAAATCTTGTAAAGATTCTGATGGACACCATAACACCTGGGGAGAAGATAAAACCCCACTTTTAATTAATTCTTTAATTTGTTGAGATTTAATATTACCGACTAATAACCAATTTTGATTAAAAATTTGTAACTTTAAAATTGGTACTTGATCATTAATTAATTGTGCCGTAATTGTCGGAGTATTTATTGGTTGTCCAACTGCTAAACTTTGATAAATTCCTTGCTGTTTTTGGAGTTCCTGTTGTAATAATTGAGTTGCAATATTGTCCTCTAACTTAGGAGTATATTCATACAAATTTTTAATTGGTAAACCTTGCATAATTTCTAACCAAGCATCATGAGTATAACCAGGAAACTTACTAGCGATCGCCCACTTAATTTGGTTTATCCCTTGCTGTCTTAAAAATGGTAAAATTGTAAATGTACCAGTACCTTCATTCCCACTATTAATTACGGCAATATTCCCTCGATCTTGAATTACTAAAACAGGTTCAGTTCTAGTATCTAACAAAGTAATCCTCATCAAATTGTTAGCAGAATGCCAAACGGGAAAAAGTACCAAACCAACTGCAATTAAACCTGCAAACCACCAACGTTTTTGCCACCATTTAAATAACCAAACTAAAATAATTAAAAGATAGATAGTCAACATTTGCCAAATTGATATACTACCAACTGGTATCTGGCTTCCTGGTAAATTATCGAAAAATTCCACCATTTGAATTAACCAATGGGTAGGATAATATAAAAAACTGGCTAAAGTGCCACCTAACTCTGGTGAAATTAAACTTACCAAACCGCCAATCATTCCCCCAATGCTAATAATAGAAATAAATGGTGTCGTCAAAATACTCAGAGGTACACTATAAACTATAATCACGCAAGCAAACTCCAGCAGTCGCGGTAAAGTCCAAATTGTTGCTGCTAAAGGCACAGAAATGAAAGAAGCGATCGCAGGTGGTAGCCAATCTAAACGTTGAGTAATTGGTGATGCTGTGACAATTAACCCCAACGTGGCTAAAAAACTCAATTGAAAACCTAAATTCCAAATCCACAAAGGATTAAACAACAATAATAATGTTGCTGCTATTAACAAAGACCCCAATTGTTTAACATTTCTTTCTAGCGCTAAACCCACCAAAGCCGCAAAACCCATAATTTCGGCTCTTAATACCGCAGGTTCAAAACCTACTAAAAACAAAAATACAATTAAACTCAAGCCACCCAGGGTAATCTGCATCGCTTTCTTTGTCCGTCTTGTTAGCTGTAAAACTACACCCAAAATTAGAGAAGTTTGAAACCCAGATGCAGCTAAAGCAGGAGCTAAACCTGTCCTGACAAATAAATCCCGGATATCATAGGGTAAATCAACAGCCTTACCACCTAAAACCATTGCACTGACAAGGGGACCTTCAGGAACACCTAATAAACGAGCTTGCGATCGCCCAATTTTCTCACGAACTTGCCACCATCCCCAAGGACGTTCATCATCCAGAATATTAATCTGTCTGCCAATTAAACCTGCAAATGTCCCCTCCCCCCGCAGATATTTCTGAAAATCAAAACTACCAGGATTTGAAGCTGCTGTGGGTTTATATAAAAATCCAGTCACCGCAATTTGTTGTCCAGGATATAAACCAGTAGATTGCAGAATCGGCACAGTTACATATAACCTACCCATCACCCCCTTGGGGATTCCCGCAGGCCCCTTATCATTTTTCACCTCATCTAACTGAGTCGTTGCTAACCAAAATTGTCCTCGTTGACTACGAGTTACGCGGGGATTACTATCCACCAACCCCCGGACAATTACCAATTGTTCAAGATTACTATTATCCCCAGCCGCAAATTGACTAATATCCTTTATTCCCGGTTGAGGGACTCGGAATTGAAAATAAACAGTAGCCAATAAACCTACAACACCAGCTATTAACCATGTTCTAGGATGGGGAACACCTGCCCAGTTATTAACTACTGCCTTCTGTTTCGTAACGGCATTTTCTTTTTTGAGAGCAAATTTCCGCAAATTAGCATATATTCGGCGAAACAAAACCGCTCCTACCACACCCAATAGCAAAATCCATATACCACCCCAGGGAATTGCGGTAAATAGCAAACCCAAAATATAACTAAGACAGATAATTATTCCACTCGTCTGCATCATAAATCAAAATAATTGCCAAAGCGCCCAAACCAGAAAATATAGCATCAATATTTAACCTGCTTTGGAAAGATATAATTTATCTTTGGTGACTTTGGCAATAATAACATCACAAAGAAATGCCTAAATTCAACCCTAATACAGCATGAACAAACATAATCAAAAGAGTTGTAGACCCTAAATAAGCATGGACTGCACGCAAACCAGCTTTATCTCCAAAAAATCCACTTAGAGAAATTACACCATTAATTAATAACAGTATTAGTACCAGTGAACCAGTCCAAAAATGAGGACTTTCTAATAGAGGTTTTTGTTGCATCACCAAGGATAAAATCCCACCAGTATATCCACCTGCCAAAAATATAAATAACCAAGGTGCTAATTGACGATGGGCGTTACGACTTTTAATTGCTGCATCTTTATCCTCTAGCAACTTACCACGCCAACCAGTCACACCCACAAAAGTCCCCACCACAAAAATCACAATCCCCATCATTGCTGGATGTCCCCAATGCACAATCGCTTCAGGAACACCAAAGGAACGAAACCAAGCTGCAATCGGTTCTAATAATTGACTCAATTTTTCTGCCATTTTCTTTACTTTTCTTAAACTTAACCAAGTTTAACTTATTTATTGCTTAAGTAATTTAACTAGTTGTTAATTATCGTTATAACAATTAGGACATGGATTACCTTCTATGCGGGAATTACAACCATATATTTTATCCTAACTACCTTGTCAGTTACTACAACTCTCTTTCCAGTGGATTTTTTTACGTCGAACTCAGATGATTAAGACTTTGTTGGGTTGCGCGATCGCATCACCCGACCTACAATTTTCCTTAACTGAACTGTATTGCCTGATATTTAGCTCACCAAATTATGTCAATATCTCAATTATCACAAAGCTTTGGTAATCATCTGATTTTGGGTATTTCTGGGACAAGTTTAAATGATGATGATAAACGGGTGTTAAATGAATTAAAACCGGTTGGAGTCATCTTTTTTGCTAAAAACTTCCTCGACGCTGTACCATATCCGGTGTGGTTAGAAAGGTTTAAAAACCTCATTGGTGAAATTCGCCAATATACTGAACGTGATTTGATATTTACGACATTAGATCATGAAGGTGGGCGAGTTGTGCGGACACCTTTACCAATTACCCGCTTTCCTCACGCTTATTTATTGCAATCTCATACTTATGAGGTCGCCAAAGCCACAGCATTAGAATTAAAATCACTAGGAATTAATCTTTCTTGGTCTCCTGTTGCGGATATTTTCTCTAATCCTCAAAACCCAATTATTGGACCTCGTGCCTTTGGAATTACCCCAGAAACTGCTAGTCAAAGTGTGCGGGAATATTACCGAGGATTGCGGGAAGGGGGAATTTTAGGGTCTGCTAAACACTTTCCTGGACATGGAGATACTAGCACAGATTCCCATTTGGAATTACCAATATTAAATTTGAGTTTAGCCGATTTAAGAAGCCGGGAATTGATTCCTTTTCAAGCATTGATTCAGGAACAAATTCCCTTAATTATGACAGCGCATATTTTGTTTCCTCAAATTGATCCAGAAGTTCCAGCAACCTTATCTAAAATCATTTTAAATGATATTTTGCGAGAAGAGTTAGGTTTTCAAGGTGTGATAGTTTCCGATGATTTAGATATGAAAGCAGTCTCTGCAATGTTTATGCAATCGGGAACTGTGGCACGGGCTTTTAATGCTGGTTGTGATTTATTTATTGTTTCTCGAAATATCAATTCTTCTTCGTTAGAAAGAACATATAAAATAGCTGAAGATTTTACAGCTAGTTTGAGTAATGGTAGTTTAGATGTGGCAGTTGTAGAAGCTGCACGGGAGAGGGTAGAAAAGTTATTGCAGATAACTCCTCAATATTCAGTTTCTATTCTTGATCAGGAGATGTTGATGAAGAATGCGGAATTAGCTATTAGTTGTTATTGGTAAGGGAAATATACAAAAAAAGAAGGATAAAAAACTTCATCCTTCACTCTTTAAAATTTATAGGTTTGATGCCTTATTTCTCAACACCTGTATGCACAGTTTTTACCCATTTGAGGCGTTTTGGTCGGAAAGACATTCGCGCTGTAGTGGTACTCATAACTACTAACCAATGCAACATATATAAACTGCCGCGGAGGGTTTGTAAAAGTAACATTAAATAGGTAAATGGTTTAAATTGTTGATCTGAACGAACGTGCTTTAAACCAGCAAACATTCCTACAACTGACATCCCTAAAGATAAACCAGTTACAGAACTTAATACGGGGGGACGATGACGAGCGATCGCCATTAATATATCTGGTACTGCTGCTGTAGGTAAGATATACATCGTTAACATAAAGATCAGCAAATCCCAGGTTTTCTTTGTCCCCATGCGGTTTTTGAGAATGAGATCCCAGTAGTCTAAATAACGTTGATAACCACCTTCTGCCCAGCGATTACGTTGATGCCAAAGTGCTTTAGCATTGGTGACACCTTCTTCTTCTACCGGAGGATAAAATACACATTCAATATCCCACTTGTCTAGATGCAAACGAATAGTTAAATCTAAATCATCGGTGATAGTTTCCTCATTCCAACCACCGCAACTTGCCAAGGCTTGACGACGGACAAATTGACCATTTCCTCGGAGTTCACCAATCCCACCAATAGCAGTGCGCTGTTGTTGAAACCAAATATCCAACAACATTTCCGCCATTTGTCCCTGAGTCCAAAAATTTTCTTTAGCATTGGCGATCGCTTTCCGCATTTGTACCGCCCCTACCCGTTCTTTTTGGAACAACGGAACTATTTGTAATAGCAAATCTGGTGTAACTTGGGCATCAGCATCAAATACAGCAATAATATCTCCCTTTGTCAGAGGTAATACCTGATTTAATGCCCCCGATTTTCCACCACTAGCTTCTGGGGAACGCCTAAATACATTTAATTGTTGATATTCCTGCTTGAGTTCTACCAGTAATTGGGGTGTACTGTCTGTACTATTATCATCAATAATCCAGACTTCATATTGACCATTACCGTATTGTAAATTACACAAATTTTTAACTAATCTGCGAATTACCGCTTCTTCATTTTTAGCAGCCACCAACACAGAAACAAAAGGCAAATCTCCTTCTATCTCTTGGGAATGGTGACGGGGTTTAGCAAAAATAATCCCCAAGGCATGAATACCTAGCATTGTTGTCAGTCCCAGGACAAATATCGAACCCCAAGAAACTAAATGCAAGGTAACAGTGCCACTCCAGACTATAGTTAAAACTAGAGCAGCTTTGCTTCTACGCCCTTTAAATCGGGCTGGTGGTAGAGACGCGGAATCTGTCCTTACTTCTGATTCCTCATCTACTGATAGGTCAGTGAAGATAGAGTCAAGGGGATCAGAGCTTCCGTTATAAGCATCATTTTCAGGACAGGAATTCGCTGGCATAGGTTACATAATTCAAAAACATCTATGCTATGTAGCTTTTATTTACAGACTAATACTGTAACAGATTCCTGGTTACCTAATTAATATGGCAGTTATAAATCAAAAAATATCCCATCGCTTTTAGAGGGTGTTTGAAAAGTTTGAGGGAATCAAAAATTAAGCAAGTCACCTCACCTTAATACGGATATTTGGCTCTGAGTTATTATATTTTTCAAAAAGTTGACGAATTAGCTATCTATCAGGTACTATAGTAGATTGTCTGTCTAATTCCAGCTCGGATCAGGTAGACATACTGCAAAAGCTGGCAAAAGCTATAAATAGCGTCTCTACGGGAGACTATAGCCAGCTACCTGTACGGCAACCTCAAGGACGATTTAATGACTTACGCGATTATTGAAACAGGCGGTAAACAAATGAAAGTAGAAGCAGGTCGCTTTTACGACATTGAACTACTAACCGCTGAACAAGATGAAAAAGTTACTATCAACGCAGTATTACTTGTACATCACGAAGGCGCAGTTTCCATTGGCCAACCTTTAGTAGAAGGCGCAACAGTGGAAGGGACAATCATGCGACATTTCCGAGGTCGCAAAGTCCTGGTGTATAAGATGAAACCTAAAAAGAAAACCCGCAAAAAACGGGGACATCGCCAGGAAATCACCAGATTTTTGATTAATTCCATTAATCTTAACGGCGAAGTTTTAGCTTACGAAGAAGCGCCAACTAGTCCTGAACTTCCAGTTATTGATAGTGGTGATAGCGACTTCGTGGCAGAAACCGCAGAAGAATTATCTGAGGAATCATAAATAAGGTTGCGTTGCTAGTTAGGTAATAGGCAAGAGGTGATAATAGAGTAATTATCAATTACCTTTCCCTCTAAACTAGATAACTAGCAACCTGGGATAAATAAAGTAAATAGAAAAGAGGGAATCATGGCTCATAAGAAGGGAACTGGTAGTACGCGTAACGGTCGTGACTCTAATGCTCAACGCCTTGGTGTAAAGCGTTATGGTGGACAAACTGTACGCGCAGGTAATATTCTCGTCCGTCAACGTGGTACTAAGGTTCACCCTGGTAACAATGTTGGTATTGGTAGTGATGATACCTTATTTGCTTTGATTGATGGTGTAGTAACCTTTGAAAGAAGAGGTAGAAGCCAGAAGAAAGTTAGCGTTTATGCAGTAGCTGTAGAAGTTGTAGAAGCTGTAGCCAGCTAGTTATTTGTTAGTCATTGGTCATTAATACAGCGATTCTTCATCGAGTGAGGTACATAAACCCCACCCCCAACCCCCCTGACAGGTGTAGGTTTTTGACATTGTCTTGAGGGCAAGACTTGGAGGACAAGGCAGACAAGGTGACAAGGGAGGAAAACCGGACAAGAAATGGATAATTGGTCATAAAACAAACCATAAATTGGGTATTTTATGGATAAAATCCTCCTTGTCTACTATCCCTCCTTGTCTTCCTGGTTTTGCCTTGACAGATAATATTAAAAACCTACACCTGTCAGCCCCCTAACCCCTCCCCGCAAGCGAGGAGGGGCTATGATGAAAATCATAACAGCAGGAAGTACTGTAAATTAATGGCTAATGACTAATGACTAAATGTAGTGATTGATAAGTACGCCCAATCCTAGACCTATCAGTGAGCAAGAAAATATACAGCCAAAAGCTAGTGCTGGTTTTAAACTAACTGCTTGAAAGTCTAGTTTGGCTAAAATAGTCGCGCATATAATGAGCAGAGTATCAAGAAATACCCGAAACCAGGCAATCATTAGAAAAAATAGAAAAGCTGCTAAGATAGCCATAACAAAGGTTCTAGCGTTTGACTTGAAGAAAATCTCAGAATAATCATCTAGTTTTAACCAAGGGTTGGTAACACAGACTAGAGACAGCAGCGTAGTTAGCAAAGTTATCAGCCGTACAGACCAAGGGGCTTTTTCTTCAAATATCAGCCAGCCCAATGTACTGTAACTCAATAATACAAGTATTAGAGAAAACCAAGGAATCTTTTTCAAAGTTGACATATAGCAGGAGTCAGGAATAAAACTGGCTGGAGGCAGTTGATAAATGTAGAAGTTCTGTATCTTACTCAGTTACAAATCGTTATATACTAGTATTTTCAGTATCAGTTGCATTTATTATTTCACAGATTTACTGAACCTATAAGGTTTCTAAATGTTGAATTTCATCCCTAATTCCCATTTTTAGAGAATAAAGATCAACATTTAGTTAAATATGTTCATAAATATTTGTAAACTGTTAGCAGTTGAGTAGCCATCTGGCATATCATTAAGGATTGATCATGAGACAACTTGTTATCGTCGAGCGCGTATGCCTAATTGGTCATATCGTTTCTATGGTATTTGGACTGGTGGGAATATTGATTGTTATTCCCAATGCTGAACTAATTGTCAGCTTATCAGAGGTCGGGCAGAGCGTCATGCAGTGGAGTATGGCGGGTGGTGGTGTGGTATATATGATTTTGGGGGCGCTGGGAGTGTTCCTCTATGCTTACCGAACTTTGGGTTTGGGGCGCGCTTTAGGATTTTTAATACCATCTTTATCAATTTCTCTCATCAGTGAATTACTAGGAACTAGCACGGGCTTTCCTTTTGGTCACTACAGCTATTTGAGTGGATTGGGATACAAAATTTCTGGGTTAGTACCTTTTACAATCCCTCTTTCATGGTTTTATGTGGGATGTGTTTCTTATGTGTTGGCGCGGGCGGGTTTAGAAGTAGATAAAAAACCCAGTCTATTCCGTCATGTTGGAGCAATTGTTTTAGGGGCTTTGCTGCTAACTTCTTGGGATTTTGTGCTTGACCCCGCAATGAGTCAAACATCCCTTCCCTTCTGGTATTGGCAACAACCTGGGGCTTTCTTTGGAATGCCTTATCAGAACTTTGCTGGTTGGATGGGTACTGGTTCGTTGTTTATGACTGTAGCGGCTTTGTTATGGAGCAAAAACCCGATTAAATTAGAGCATTACCAATTGAATGTACCTTTATTAGTTTATTTAGGTAACTTTGGTTTTGCGACAGTGATGAGTTTAGCGGCTGGGTTTCCTATTCCGGTTTTGTTAGGTGTGGTGCTGGGTGTAGCTCCGGCTGTGCTGCTGTGGTCTAAAGGTTCTAGTGCATATGCAACAGTAAATATTGAAGCAGCTACAAAGGAAGTTGCTGTTGCTAATGTGAAAGTTGCTTTTAAATAGGGAAATAGGGAAGAGGAAATTAGGAGAAGAAATTTTTTTTAATTGCCTCTTTCCCAATTATCTAATTTTGATTACGAGGGGCGTTAAAGGCTTCCCATGCAGCTTTAGCAGCATTTTGGAATCTCTCCCCTAAATCTGTGACATCTTTAGACAGTAAGTACCAATTATGCTCTAATTCTTCTTGAATTTTTGCCCAAGAATATTCCAAGCGATTTCGTTCAATGAGTTTGTCTCTTTCAATAGCTTCCCGTACTTGACGTACGGCATTTAAATAGGTTTCACGGGTGATAGTACCAGCAGATTCAGCTTCAGCTTGAGCGCGTTTTTTAATTGCTTCTAATAATGCTGTAGTTTCCTGCTTGACTGCATCTGTTTCTCCAGTTTCTCTGGTTTGCAGACTAATTTCCACGATTTCTATAGATTCAATATTGTTAGTAGTCATAGTTACGACATCCTGTTGGTAAAGTTTACTTATGGATGAACATTGCACCTATAATCATCATAATTTAGTCATCAGTTAATTGGGGATTTACCAATATACTTGTGACCAAAGATAGATTATTAACGACTAATAGGTGGTTTTGTCTAAGGAAATAGTAATCGTTAACTCCTATTAAAAGAAAGGATCATTTTTCCATTTTTCTTTATCATATTCAGCATGAGTTAAAAAATATGGTTCTACCGCTCTCTTTATGAAAGGATAAGGAAATCAAAAGAGGTAGATAGACGAATTGCTGTCGAGAAAACAACTCAACCCCAGATAGAGCAAGGGTTAGGATAAATTTAATATACTAGACTTAGGAAAAATAAAGGGTTCTACTGATCCCTTTATGATTTTCCCGGAAAAATATGGCGTAAACCTTTATCGTGATTAGGTTTGAGGCTTTAATATTCCTCAAAAATAGCGATTCCTACGGAGCGCTTTGCTATCGCTTATTAATTTAGATCAAACCCATGTACAGCAACGTTTTTAGACACCTAAAAGGGATATTTGATCATAAGGGGAACGGTAGAACCAAGGATATTTATATTTATAGTATGGAATATCGCCGCGCCAATGTGGCAGGAGGAACATACTTTTTTACAATGGTGACAGAGAAAAGACAAAAAATATTATGTTTACCAAAAAATGTTTCTTTATTAAGAGATGCTTTTGGTTATGTAATGCAGAAACATCCATTTATTATAGATGCTATTGTGATTTTACCTGATCATCTCCACTGTATTTGGACATTACCAGAAAATGATCATGATTTTTCTACCCGTTGGCGGTTAATTAAAAGTTATTTTAGTCGTAAATGTGAAACTATATCACCAGAAAATATATCTGTTTCTAGAAAAAAGAAAAAATAACGGGCTATATGGCAATATCGTTTTTGGGAACATTTAATTAGAGATGAAATAGATTTTCTTTCATCACGTTGAATATATTCATTATAATCCGGTGAAACATGGTTTGGTAACAGCACCAAAAGATTGGGAATATTCCAGTTTTCATCGCGCTGTGCGTCAAGGTATGTATGACATGATGTGGGGTGCGGGTGAGGAAATTATTTTTGATGATGATATTGGCTAAAAATTTAACACCATTATTTGCTCTGGACGTAAACCAAGAGATTCATAAGTTTGTCCATTACTATCGCTAAATTCTACTTCAAACACAGCACCATCGGCTAATAATTCAACTATTGTACCAACTTGACCACGCAGCAAATGATATTCAGGTAAATCAACTGTGAGTGCTACTACATCTAGTAAATTGAACTGATTTTTAATCATTTGGGAATAACTGACGGTTGGATAAGGATGAGAAAATAATTTTTGATACTCATGAAATCTGTTATATTATAGTACATACGAATTAAAAACATCAAATCCAGATAACTTACAAAATTCATAACTGACTAAGGTTAAATCATCATGTCTAGTATAAACACAGGTATTGAGTGGACAGATAAAACTTGGAATCCTACAACTGGTTGTAACAAAGTTAGTCCAGGTTGTGTGCATTGCTACGCAGAAGCTATTACTAAACGCTTTCCTAATAATTTTAAAAATGGATTTGATTTAACTCTACATCCAGAAAGATTGACAGAACCTTTAAAATGGCGTACTCCCAGTAGAATCTTTGTTAATTCAATGAGCGATCTTTTTCATGAAGAAGTACCTTTAGATTTTATTCAAAAGGTATTTAAAGTGATTCATGCTACGCCTCATCACATATATCAAATATTAACAAAAAGACCGGAAAAATTAGTTGAATTAGCACCACATCTAGACTTTCATAAAAACATCTGGTTAGGTGTATCAGTAGAAAATCAAAGTTATGTTTCTCGTATTGATTTACTTCGTCAAGTTCCTGCAAATGTGCGTTTTCTGTCCTGTGAACCATTGTTAGGTTCATTAAATCTTGACCTCACAAATATTGATTGGGTTATTGTTGGTGGAGAATCTGGTCAAAAACATCGTCCAATGAATATTGAATGGGCTGAAGACATTCGTGACCAATGCCAAAAAGCAGAAGTAGCTTTTTTCTTTAAGCAAATCGGTGGTAGAACTTCTAAGGCTGGAGGTAAGTTATTAGATGGTAGAATATGGGATGAAATGCCAGAAGCTTGGCAAGAACATCAAAAAAAATGGGGTCAATCTCCACGAAAATTAGCATTAAAAAAAGAAGATTTGCAACTTACTGCTTAGGTGGAAATGTAACTTTAACAGAATCTCCAAAACTAATTTCACCTTTGTATTTTCGTCTTTTGTTAGAAGGAGGTTCGGCTGTAATTTTACCTTGAGATTCAAGATTAATAAGAGCAGTTTTGTAATTCTTGCTAATGTAACTTCTACCAACGTTGTGCTGCATATAAATTTCTTGCATAGTTATTGTTTTACTGGCAAACTCATTTAGTAGCATTTGTTCTAATTCATCCAGAGGACGATAAAATTCAAATAGCAAGGGTTGTATGACAGTAGCAGGGTTGTATTCAAAGGAAGCTACACCTTGATTTTGTTCAGAACTCTCTTTTGCCATTATCTCTTTCATAATTTCATAGCCTTTGAAGTGCTTACTCACGAAAATTAGGTGATGGCTAGTCCGTTTACCATTTTCCTGTTTAAAACGAAAAGGTAAAACATATTTTCCACCCATTTCTTGCAGAGATTCGCAAATAGCCTCTACAATTGTTAACTCCCTTTCTTGTGGGTTCAGTGCTTTTAATTGCTCGCGTAATCTATCTGCTCGTGCTTTTTCAAATAGTGCATTTATATGTTTTTCAACTGCTGCATTAGTTAAACCCATATTTATGCGATTGTAGTTGAAAAAGAAAAGGCAATCACAGCCCCAGTTTTTTATAACTGAGTTGATCAATTTTAATGATAAACCTTTATATCCCCACGGGTCTACAAAAAACAATGTTGGGACTAATTTTCGCTTTTCAAATGTTCTAACAATCTTTTCACCAACTTCATAATTACTTGTATAAGGTTTATGTTTTAGATTTTGAATACCAGGAATAGCATCTATACTTTCTTGCAGAGAATTGGTATGTTCAGGATCAGCATCATTAAATACTGTTATAAGCATATTTCGCATATCTGGGTCAGAAATTGCTCTTTCTAAAACTTTTATAGGTGTTGATTTTGAGCCATCTTTGTATCTACCTGGACCGGCGAAAAGGTCTATGTAAGCAATTTTATTACCTGCTTTTCTAGCAGTCGGGATAATCACCTTTGCCCAAACCCAAAAATAGTTCTCAACAATTCTGGCTTTTATTAAAGATTGCTCTTTTTGTTCATCAAAGAAGGAATCGTTAGTCATCCGTAATAGCTCCGTGTATACTTTACCTATGTTAGTTGACAGATTACGGGATGTCTATATGCAATTCAAAGGTTTTAGTTTTTAAGCTTTATGCCTATCTCCTATAATTGATCGGATAACCTGCACACCTACATTTAGGCATGAGACTGTGACCGAAACTGGAAAATACAAAGATACCGTCAACTTACCCAAGACTAACTTCGATATGCGGGCAAACGCAATCAAGCGCGAACCCGAAATCCAAAAATTCTGGGAAGAAAACCACATTTATTCTCAACTGGCACAAAACAACCCCGGCGAATTATTTATACTGCACGATGGTCCTCCCTATGCTAACGGCCAGTTGCATATTGGTCATGCCTTAAATAAGATTCTCAAAGATATTATTAACCGCTACCAATTGCTAAAAGGTCGTAAAGTTCATTACGTTCCGGGGTGGGATTGTCACGGATTACCCATTGAGTTGAAAGTTCTGCAAAATATGAAACAGGCAGAACGGCAAAATCTCACTCCTTTGCAATTGCGACAAAAAGCGAAAGAGTTCGCACTAAAAACCGTAGACGAACAAAGAGAAGGCTTTAAACGCTATGGGATTTGGGGTGATTGGGAAAATCCTTATTTAACCCTTAAACCAGAATACGAAGCCGCTCAAATTGGCGTATTTGGGGAAATGTTCCTCAAAGGTTATATTTATCGCGGTTTAAAGCCTGTGCATTGGAGTCCTAGTTCTAAAACCGCTTTAGCAGAAGCAGAGTTAGAATATCCTGAAGGTCACGTTTCTCGCAGTATTTACGCTGCTTTCCCGGTGGTGAATGTGGCGGAAGGGTTGAAAGATAATTTGGATGGCTTCTTGCCTGATTTGGGCGTGGCTGTGTGGACTACTACTCCTTGGACTATTCCCGGTAATTTGGCTGTGGCTGTGAATGGTGCGTTGGAATATGCGGTGGTGGAGGTTTCGCGCAAAGACGCACAAGGAGCAAAGGCGCAAAGGAAATGCAGATATCTGATTGTGGCGGCTGAGTTGGTTGATAGGTTGGCTGCGGTTTTGGATTGTGAGTTAACGGTAAAAGTTAAGTTCGCGGGGAAGGATTTGGAACATACTACTTACCGTCATCCTCTTTTTGACCGTGAAAGTCCGGTGGTGGTTGGTGGTGATTATATCACTACTGAATCGGGGACTGGGTTGGTACATACTGCTCCTGGTCATGGTCAAGAGGATTATATTGTTGGTCAGCGTTACGGTTTGCCGATTCTTGCGCCTGTTGATGATAGTGGGAATTTTACGGATGAAGCTGGTAAGTTTTCTGGCTTGAATGTTTTGGGTGAGGGGAATCAAGCGATTATTGACGCTTTGCATGAAGCTGGTTCTCTGTTGAAGGAGGAGGCTTATCCTCACAAGTATCCTTATGATTGGAGAACGAAGAAACCGACGATTTTCCGCGCTACTGAGCAATGGTTTGCTTCTGTGGCTGGTTTTCGGGAGGAGGCTTTAAAGGCTATTTCATCTGTGCGTTGGATTCCCGCACAAGGTGAAAACCGCATCACGCCTATGGTAACAGAAAGATCCGATTGGTGTATTTCTCGTCAGCGTTCTTGGGGTGTGCCTATTCCTGTGTTTTATGATGAAGCAACTGAGGAAGTTTTGCTGAATGCGGACATTATTAACCACGTTCAAGCTATCATTGCCGAAAAGGGTTCTGATGCTTGGTGGGAGTTGTCGGTTGCGGAATTGTTACCGGAAATATATCGCAATAATGGCAAGACTTACCGCCGGGGTACAGATACAATGGATGTGTGGTTTGATTCTGGTTCTTCTTGGGCAGCGGTAGCCAAGCAAAGACCGGAGTTATGCTATCCTGCTGATATGTATTTGGAAGGTTCTGATCAACATCGCGGCTGGTTTCAATCTTCTTTGTTGACAAGTGTGGCAGTTAATGGTATTGCTCCTTATAAAACTGTGTTAACTCATGGTTTCGTCTTGGATGAAAATGGGCGCAAAATGAGTAAGTCTGTGGGGAATGTGGTAGACCCTCAGTTGATGATTCAAGGTGGTAGTAATCAAAAACAACAACCTGCTTATGGTGCAGATGTTTTGCGGTTGTGGGTTTCTTCTGTAGATTATTCTGGTGATGTCCGGTTAGGTGGTAACATCATCAAGCAATTAGCTGATGTAAGAAATAAGATTCGTAACACGGCGCGGTTTTTATTGGGTAGTTTGCATGATTTTGATCCTCAAAAAGATGCTGTCGCTTTTGATGATTTGCCAGATTTGGATAAGTATATGCTGCACCGCATTCGTGAGGTGTTTAATGAGGTGACGGAAGCTTTTGATAGTTTCCAGTTTTTCCGCTTTTTCCAAACTGTGCAGAATTTCTGTGTGGTGGATTTGTCGAACTTTTATTTAGATGTTGCGAAAGATAGATTATATATCAGTTCGGCTGATGCTTTCCGTCGTCGAAGTTGTCAAACGGTTTTGCAAATTGCTTTGGAGAATTTAGCCAGAGCGATCGCCCCAGTTTTGTGTCATACTGCGGAAGATATCTGGCAATTTATCCCCTACGAAACGGCTTATAAATCAGTTTTCCAAGCTGGTTGGGTGCAACTTGAGGATAAATGGGAAAATCCCGAATTAGCGGAATTTTGGAAAACACTGCGACGGATTCGCGGTGATGTTAATAAAGTTTTAGAACAAGCGCGGACAGAAAAACTGATTGGTTCTTCCTTAGAAGCTATCGCTTTAATTTATCTCAGTGATGAAAAATTACGCGCTGCGATTGAATCGTTGAATGTTAATGGGAATGGGATTAATGAATTACGCTATTTATTCCTAACTTCTGAAGTGGAATTATTAGATAATCCCGACGCATTAAAAGGATTAAAAACTTTGCGGGTTCAAGGTGAAGATAATTGGGATATTGGGGTAATAAATGCAGCCGAGCAAACCCATAATGGTATATCATACACCAAATGCGATCGCTGTTGGAATTATTCAACTCATGTTGGTGAATCAGCAGAACATCCATTGTTGTGTGAACGTTGTATTCCTGCTTTAGCTGGGGAGTTCTAATTGCAAATCACAAATTACAGCGCTTTCCTCTATTATGAGGCATAATCCAGTTTTCTGGCTATCTGATTTATGAGCTTTGCCTTTAAAAAAGTGGGCTTCATAACACCGGGAAGTGCTGTAGAATTCGTGGAGACGTTATATAAAACGTCTCTATTCCACTTCATTTCTAGTTTAGCTTTTAGAGGACTGGGCTTTTGTAAGTTAGAAGGACTAAAACGATGTTCTGGTAAGGCGATTTTTTTAGCCAGGTTTGCTAAAATAGGTTCTGGTACAGCAGCAATACGATGTTGCGTTAATACTGGCATTTCTTGCCAACAACTCCGGCAAAACCAGTAATTCTCAGCACCACGGATATGGTGTAAAAGCGAGTCGGAACAGCAAGGACACTGAGGCATAATAGTTTCAATCCTGTTACTAAAAGTGGTTGGATCATTACCATAGTTATGTAATGAATTGAGGGTAATTGAAAATTGAAATCTGTTATGTATATTCTTTAAGTTTAACTTTACAATATGAGGAAGTTGTGAAGATACTTACAGGAACAATATATTACGTAATATTTCGCTACATTACCTCTACATTTATTGACAATCTTAAACAATTCAAGACAGTATCAGAGTTAAGAAAAGATTGTTTCTGATTTCTCGATATATATCTTCATAAAGTCTGCTTCTCTCAAAAAAATAGGTTAAAAAAGAGAAATCAATGAAAAGCTTCTGAATTAAATAACAGTAGATATTTAAGGAATTTCAGAATATGCTAGAAATTAAACACAACCAAGAAAATAGCCAAATTACCGAAGCAGCTTTAGTATTACCCTTTAATTCTGTGGGAATTGCAGATATTCCCTTAGTAGGTGGTAAAAATGCCTCTTTAGGGGAAATGATTCAAAAACTCAGTTCCAAGGGAGTGAAAGTTCCCACGGGATTTGCGACTACTGCTTATGCTTATAGATACTTTATTACTGCGGCTGGTTTAGAAGCAAAACTGAGAAAGATTTTTGCAGAGTTAGATGTTGAAGATTTGGATAATCTGCGGGAATGTGGCAAAAAAGCCAGATCATTAATGTTAGAAACTCCATTTCCGCTACAATTACAACAAGCGATCGCTAAATCATATCAAAGTTTATGTCAAGAATACGGTATTAATACTGATGTGGCTGTCCGTTCGAGTGCCACAGCCGAAGATTTACCAGATGCTAGTTTTGCGGGACAACAAGAAACCTACCTGAATGTTCATAGCCTCAAAAGTGTATTAGAATCTTGTCATAAATGCTTTGCTTCTATCTTCACAGACCGCGCTATTTCCTACCGACAAATGAGAGGTTTCGATCATTTTGAAGTCGCATTATCAGTCGGTGTCCAAAAAATGGTACGGTCTGATTTAGCATCTTCTGGAGTCATGTTTTCCATTGACACAGAAACAGGCTTTAAAAATGCAGCTTTGATTACTGCTGCTTATGGTTTGGGTGAAAATATTGTTCAAGGTGCAGTTAATCCAGATGAATATTTAGTATTTAAACCTACATTAAAACAAGGATATAAACCCATTCTCCAAAAACGTTTGGGAACAAAAGAAATTAAAATGGTTTATGATTTGGGTGGATCAAAATTAACCAAAAATATCTCTGTTCCTCAACTAGAACGTCACCAATTTGCCCTAGATGATCAAGAAATATTACAACTAGCCCAATGGACTTGTATCATTGAAGATCATTATTCCCAAGTTCGGGGAATGGATACACCAATGGATATTGAATGGGCAAAAGATGGGATAACTGGTGAATTATTTATTGTCCAAGCCAGACCAGAAACAGTTCAATCTCAAAAATCAAAAACCGTTCTCAGAACTTATCAACTCAAAGAAAAAAGTAAAGTTTTATTAACAGGTCGTAGTGTTGGCGAAATGATAGGTCAAGGTAAAGCTAGAGTTATTCTAGATGTACCAGAAATTAATCTTTTTCAAGCCGGAGAAGTGCTAGTTACTAACCGCACAGATCCAGACTGGGAACCGATTATGAAAAAAGCTAGTGCTATTGTCACTAACTCTGGGGGCAGAACCTGCCATGCATCGATCATTGCTAGAGAAATGGGGATTCCGGCAATAGTTGGTTGTGGAAATGCGACAGACGTATTACAAACTGGACAAGAGATTACAGTTAGTTGTGCGGAAGGGGAAACAGGTCAAGTTTATGCAGGTTTATTAAACTTTGAAATTCAAGAATTACCATTAGATAATTTGCCTCGTACCCGCACTAAAATCATGATGAATGTGGGTAATCCTGAAGAAGCTTTAGGTTTAACAGCTATTCCTAATGATGGTGTTGGTTTAGCGAGAATGGAGTTTATCATTGCTAATCATATTAAGGCACATCCTTTAGCATTATTACATTTTGACATCTTAGAAGACGAACTCGCCAAATATAAAATTAGCGAATTAACAGCCCAATATGAAGATAAAGCCGAATTCTTCATCTCTAAATTAGCACAAGGTATTGGCACAATTGCCGCAGCTTTTTATCCCAAACCTGTAATTGTGCGGTTGTCAGATTTCAAATCTAATGAATATGCAAACCTCTTAGGAGGTAGACAATTTGAACCCAAAGAAGAGAATCCCATGATAGGTTGGCGTGGTGCTTCTCGTTATTATGATCCTCGTTATCGTGAAGGTTTTGCGTTAGAATGTCAGGCCATGAAACGAGTACGGGAGGAAATGGGTTTAACTAATATGATTCTCATGGTTCCCTTCTGTCGCACTCCTGAAGAAGGCAAACGGGTATTAGCAGAAATGGCAAAAAATGGCTTAGTTAAGGGTGAAAATGGCTTAGAAGTTTATGTAATGTGCGAGTTACCCAGTAACGTCTTACTAGCTGATGAATTTAGCCAAATCTTTGATGGTTTTTCCATTGGTTCAAATGATTTGACCCAATTAACGTTAGGATTAGATCGAGATTCTGAATTAGTGGCACATTTATTTGATGAACGCAATGAAGCTGTAAAACGAACAATTGCCAAAGCCATAACTACTGTCAAACAACATGGTCGTAAAATTGGTATTTGTGGACAAGCACCCAGCGATTATCCAGAATTTGCCCGCTTTCTCGTTGAACAAGGCATAGATTCTATTAGTCTCAACCCTGACTCTGTGATTAAGACAATGTTAGAAATTGCCGCAGCAGAAGCAGGAAAATAGGTCATAGATAAGCTAAAAGACATCTAATTTGCATAATCGAATCAAACATAACTTTTGTGGGGTGGGCATACTTCGGCAAGCTCAGTACAAGTCTTGCCCGCCCAGCTTATCTTATGTTAAAAGATGTAGAGACGTTCTATGGAACGTCTCTACAAAAGTTCTAGAAAATGCATATTTAATTTCTAAAAGTATCCAGTGCAAACACGATAATTTTAAATTTGTAGAGTTGAATTAATGATATGCAATCTACTAATATAGAGACAAAAAATACAGAATTGGATCTATCTGATTCTAATGTTTTACTTACCACATTACAGGAACTTCGTCAATCTGTTAATGAGGAAGGGAAGGTAATATTTGAGCAGTGGAAAAAACAAATTCACCGTCAATCTTTTATTAATAGCAGTCTCAATCTTGCCTATTATCTCGCACTGAGAAGACATGATTTAAGAGAACTCCAAGCTGCTTTAATGCCTTGGGGTTTATCGTCGTTAGGGAGAATAGAGGCTAAAGTTTTACCTACTTTGGATGCTGTGATTGCCACTTTAACAGCAGTTTGTCGTCCAGAACAATATTCTACCATTGTCCATCCACCAATAGAAGCATTTTTTGCAGGCGATCGCATCCTGAAACAAAATACCGAAGATTTATTCGGCAACACTCTTGATCAACGGCGAGTGAGAATTATGGTAACATTACCAAATGAAGCCGCGACTAATTACGAATTTCTGCGAGATATAATTCAGCAAGGGGCAAATTGTGTCCGAATTAATTGCGCCCATGATACCTCCGTTGAATGGTTAGCAATGATTAATCATGTTAAACAAGCAGAATTAGAATTAGGAGTTTCCTGCAAAATTCTCATGGATTTAAGTGGTCCAAAAACCCGGATTAAATTTGTCCTTACTCCCAGTTCCAAACAACGAATATTTAAAGGTGAATCCCTCCTACTTACCCATGATTTACCCACGAATATTGATTCTGAATGTTTCCAAGCTAGTTGCACAATTCCAGAAGTATTAACAGAACTCAAAATTGGCACAATAGTTTGGATTGATGATGGTAAAATTGGCGCTTGTGTTGAGTCAATTACATCGGAGGGAGTGTGGTTAAAAATCACCCATGCCCGGATTAAAGGGGAAAAACTCTTACCAGAAAAAGGCATCAATTTTCCTGACACTGCTTTACATCTGAGTTCCCTAACTACAAAAGATCAACAAGATTTAGACTTTATTATCAATCATGCAGAACAAGTTGATATTATTGGCTATTCTTATGTCCAAACTGCCCAAGATATTCAGCTTTTACAACAAGAATTAACCACAAAATTACCAGAAAATTCTCCTACACCTGCCATAGTTGCGAAAATAGAAACACCCCTAGCTGTTAGCAATCTGCCAGAATTAATTATTCAAGCCGCAGGTAAACAACCCTTTGGGATTATGATTGCCAGAGGAGACTTAGCACTGGAAATTGGTTATCAACGTCTGGCAGAAATTCAAGAAGAAATATTATGGTTATGTGAAGCTGCCCATATACCTGTAATTTGGGCAACTCAAGTATTAGAAAATCTAGTTAAACATGGAATGCCGTCACGGGCAGAAATCACTGATGCAGCTATGTCAGAACGAGCAGAATGTGTCATGCTCAATAAGGGCGATTATATTATCGAAGCTATCGGTATTTTAGATGATGTCCTCACCCGAATGCAAGCCCATCAAGTCAAAAAAACTCCTCAGTTACGGGCTTTGCATTCTTGGTAACTGTTTTTTACTAATTTCTCGATAATTGCGAGGAAGGGTGTAGAATGGGGAATGCTGTCTTTCATTAGATTAGGGAATTCATGGCGAAGAAGAGTATGATTGAGCGCGAGAAGAAACGCGCCAGAATGGTAGCTAAGTATGCTGATAAGCGCGAAGCACTACTAGAAGAGTTCAAAGCAGCAGAAACTCCGTTGCTGAAGCTAGAAGTTCACCGTAAAATTCAACAATTACCCCGCAACAGTGCGCCTACTCGTAAGCACAACCGTTGCTGGTTAACTGGTCGTCCTAGAGGCTTTTACCGTGATTTCGGACTATCTCGGAACGTACTCCGGGAATGGGCGCATGAGGGTCTTTTACCCGGTGTTGTTAAATCTAGCTGGTAGTTAGTTGTCAATGGTCAGTTGTCAGTTGTCAGTTGTTTTTATTTGCTACTGACTAATAACTAATGACTAATGACCACTGGGCGCAGGCCCTGCGCCCCTACTGACCACAACAATGATCAATTCCCAGGCTATCTAAGAGTAGATCGCTAACGGCGTTGGCGATCGCAAACTCTCCAAAAAAGCTTTTAGAAAAATCAAATGATTGCATCTCTGTGACAATGGCAATTACCAGAGAACCTAAATCATTTTCTCCTTCCATCCGTTGTCTGACAAATATCTGTGATGCCCGCTTGGCAATATTTTGATTTATCGCTTCGGGAATAAACTCTTTATCAAGCCAATTTAACAAGTTTTGTTGTAACCATTCTCCTTCTTGTAGGGGATTTTCGGAAGGAGGTAGGGTAATGGGTGGAATTGTTTGAGTCATCTTTGTATATTTTAAATAGATTTTGTTTACCAATATAATCTCAGACGAATAGATCTGAGAGGTTGTTTGATGATTCACTAAACTATGGAATATGATGTTACTGCTATTATTCGGGGTTACACTCAAGGTTATTTTCTCATGGCTGATGAAAGTAATAACCTGGGATGGTATGGAAGTAATGAACGGACTCTAATCCCCTTAGATGAACGTTTCCGCTATCCTCAGTCATTACAGCGCGTTCTCAAGCAGGAACGGTTCACAGTAGCTGTTAATCGGGATTTTTTGGGTGTGGTTGCTGGCTGTGCTAACCGCGAAACAACTTGGATTTCTCCAGAATTAGAAAAGATTTATTGGTTACTTTACCAAAATGGTTACGCTTATAGTTTTGAAACTTGGCAAGGTGACAAACTGGCAGGGGGAATTTTAGGAATTGTCATTGGTGGTGCTTTTATTGGTGAATCTATGTTTTTTAATATTTCTGAAGGTTCTAAAGTGGCAATGGTGAAATTGGTAGAAAGATTGCGGCAAAGGAAATTTTTGCTATTTGACGCGCAAATGATGAATCCTCATTTGGCCAGATTTGGGGCTTATCACGTTGATAGTGAAGAATATGAAGTTTTATTAAAAAAAGCATTATCAAGTCCTTGTGCGTTGATTTAATGGGTATACAGGTGTTTGGTAAAAATTAAATGTGCGTTTGCTAGTATCCTTGTAGAGACTTTCCATGGAACGTCTCTACAATCTACCCCTTCCCATTAGAAGAATATAGATTAAATAAACCACGAAGGCACGAAGAACGCGAAGGAAGAAGGAAGAAGATAAATAATCTTATACTGGGAAGGGAGTATGTCTATTGCTAATTATCAATTGTTCCAGTCTATTATTTAGCAACTCTACGCACAGCGAATAAACTACCCATTCTGGGTCATTAGTGAAGATTACTACCTATTCTCTATTCCCTGTTCCTTCACTAATAACGATAGAATTAAATTAGATTATTTACCATTAAGCCATCAAGAACCATGCCCTCTGATATTGCTGTCGAGAAGAAAAAGTTAAAAAATCCACCTTTGCAAATACACTACTTGGGCGATCGCGTTTTGCGTCAAGCTGCAAAGCGTGTAACTAAAATAGATGACGAACTCCGCCAACTAGTGCGTGAAATGCTACAAACTATGTATAGCTCAGATGGCATTGGTTTGGCTGCACCTCAAGTTGGTATTAATAAACAACTTATTGTTATTGATTGCAAACCAGATGAGCCAGATCATCCGCCATTAGTTTTGATTAACCCCACCATTAAACAAGTTAGCACTCAGCTCTGTGTGGCGCAGGAAGGCTGTTTGAGTATTCCCAACGTATTTCTAGATGTCAAACGACCAGAAGTGGTAACAATCGCCTACAAAGATGAGTATGGTCGTCCCCAAACATTAAAAGCCGATGATATCCTAGCTCGCTGTATTCTCCACGAACTAGATCACCTTAATGGTGTGGTATTTGTAGATCGTGTGGAAAATTCCTTGAATTTAGCTCAGGAGCTATCTAAAAATGGCTTTTCATATCAAGCAGTAAAACCAGTAGCGTAGGGTGGTCTAGTAGTGTATTTAACTCCAAAAACCGGTTTGTTTTTAGGTGGTGCTTGTGTAGCAGCGATTGCGGCTGTTGGTTCGATTTTTGAACTCAGTTATGGACAACCAGATTTTGGTGTCCCTACCACTGCCATTATCCTAGTTTTAAGCATTCCTCTCACCGGATTCTTTTTTATTGCCGCAGTTAAGGATGCACGGGCTAATATGAAATAAGCATCAGGTATATGAATAAAGGTAAGAGGATGAACGAGGAATAAACACTCACCCTTTTACCTTTTATTTTTTACTAAGTAATAAGTAATTGGGGATAAATTTTGTTCTGTACTATTTCAGGAAAAATAGATCATGAAGATTCAACTTAAACCAGAGACTGAAGAATTGATACAGGCTTATATTGCTACAGGCCATTATACTAATGCCGATGAGGTGATAATTAAAGCACTTAAATTATTATCAGATTGGGAAAAAGGGTATCAGGAATGGGAACAAGAAACAATTAAAAAAGTGGCTGTAGGACTTGCTCAAATTGAAAGAGGTGAGGTTGTTGAAAGTGCTGTTGTTATGGCTAGATTACAGGAAAAAATTAGGATGGCGCGTGAGAATCAAAAATAATGGTATATATTTTATCTGTAGAGGCAAGTAAGTATTTAGAAGCTATTTTAGATTATTTTCTCCAGTATAATATTGATGCAGGGGAAAAATTTGTTCAGAACTTTAATAATAAGTGTCGTAATATAGCGAAGTTTCCTAAAATCGGGCGTAGTTATGGCAATATGGATTCTGCATTAAGAGGAATTCCTATTGTTCGAGTGGTTAATGGGTATAGGGATTTAGAATCTTTGTTTTTAGATTTAAATAGATAAAATAGAGTTATGCCAGCAACTTCTACCCAAATACTCCGACTTTCCCAAGGACATCTGAACTTACTCACAACTTGTCCTCGTAAATTCCAGCATAGCTATTTAGAACAACTAAATACTCCCCTAGATCCCAAACACGAAGAATATCAGATTTTAGGTAGTCGCTTTCATTTGCTCATGCAGCAGCGGGAAATGGGTTTACCTATTGATAATTTACTCCAAGCAGATCCTAAATTGCACAATTGGATGACTGATTTTAGTAAAGTTGCTCCAGAAATATTTACTACTAATATTGATGATAAAACCTTTCGAGAAAGTGAACATTATCGAACCTTGCAAATTGGAGATTACCTAATTACAGTCATCTATGATTTATTAATAGCTGATCAAAATCAGGCACAAATTCTCGATTGGAAAACCTATCCCCAACCACCAAAACGAGAAACATTAGCCCAAAACTGGCAAACAAAACTTTATATGTATGTCATGGCACAAACTAGCAACTATTTATTAGAAAATATTTCCATGACTTACTGGTTTGTGCAATCAAAAGAGCAAACTAAAAATATTAAATTTATTTATAATGAAAAAGAACATCAAGAAGCAGCAGAGGAATTAAATCAACTATTAAATAATTTGACAAAATGGGTACAAGATTATCAATGTAATATATCATTACCGCAAATTACCAAATCTCAGAAAATCTGTGAATCTTGTCAATATGCAGTGAGGTGTCAACGGCAAAAAATAAAGGAAATAACAACAGATATTAATCAGCCATTTCCGAGTTTAGAAAATATTCAAGAAGTATCACTTTGAACTTTGAAAATATGAAAAACTTTGATGATAATGATGTTATTTATGTTCGGGAAATAGGAATTGATGATATTGCTCCTATTTACCACTTGGGTGAAGAATTATTCACCAGTGATTTATATCCTTATCTATATCGCACTTGGGACGAATGGGAAGTAATTGGACTTTACAATACAGATCCAGAATATTGTCTAGTTGCAGAAACAGACGGAGAATTAGCAGGATTTGTGTTAGGAACTATTATTACTAAAGCATCTTGGACTTATGGTTATATTTTGTGGTTAGGAGTTAATCCCAAATTTCAACGTCAGGGAGTTGCTGATAAATTAGTTGATAAAATTATTGCCAGAATGATTGAAGATGGGGTGAGGTTCATGTTAGTAGATACAGACCCTACGAACACACGAGCAGTAAAGTTTTTTAATCGCAAAGGTTTTGGAAATATGCGTCAACATATCTTCTTATCAATGAATTTAAGTAAACATCCACATTATGGTAGACTTATAGATTATGAACATCAAAAAGCTGAACGAGCAGGTTATAAACGCACGCGTCCTACCATACGTAACCGGAAAACCGAAGCAATTCCTAGTGATGTAGTTATCAATCCTTTAATCAATGAATTAGGAACAGATGTAGTTAATAATGATGAATGAATTTTTCTTTTTTTCACGCAGAGACGCAGAGGTACAGAGAGAAATACAGAAGTTGGAATGTGGTTTAAAATGGAATGGATTTTAACAACAACAGAAAAAACCCCAGATTGGTTTATCGAATTAGTCAAAAAGTATGCACCAGCAGCAGGTGGTAATTTTGCGGCTCAATTATTTTGGCAACGGGGAATTCAAGATGCGGAAAAGTTAGCGGCTTTTATTAATTATCAAGTTTATCAACCTGCTAGTGCTTGGAAATTTGGACGGGAAATGAGTTTGGCTGTAAAACGGTTAATGACTGCGGGAAAAACGGGAGACAAAATTGTTATTTGGGGAGATTTTGATGCCGATGGAATTACTTCGACTGCGGTATTATGGGATGGTTTGGGTGAATTTTTTCCGCAACACCATCAATTAAGTTATTATATTCCCAATCGTTTAACAGAATCTCATGGTTTAAATAAGCCAGGACTTGATAATTTAGCGGCACAAGGTTGTAAGTTAATTGTTACTTGTGATACGGGCAGTACCAACATTTCAGAAATTATTTATGCTCAAAATTTAGGGATAGATGTAATTGTTACTGACCATCATACATTACCATCAGAACGTCCTCCGGTAGTGGCAATTATTAATCCTCGTTATTTAGCCAAGGAAAATCCTTTACATCATCTTTCTGGTGTGGCTGTTGCTTATAAATTGGTGGAAGCATTATATCTAACTTTGCCAGATATTCCTGAACATCCTTTAACTGATTTATTGGATTTAGTGGCTGTGGGATTAATTGCTGATTTAGTGCAATTAAGTGGTGATTGTCGGTATTTGGCACAATTAGGCATTCAACAATTGCAGACAGATTTTAAAAAACTACCAGAAAACAGAAGAAGGCCAGGTGTGGGTAGGTTATTAGAATTATGCCAGAAAAGTGGCGATCGCCCCACAGATATCTCCTTTGGTTTAGGACCTCGAATAAATGCTGTGAGTCGGATTCATGGTGACGCTAGTTTCTGCGTAGAATTATTAACAAGTAGAGATATACAACGTTGTCAACAACTTGCAGAAGAAACCGAATTAGCTAATTCTCGTCGCAAGTCTTTACAAAAAGATGTCCAAGCCCAAGTTAGCAAAAAACTTAGTCAATTAGACTTATCAACTACCAGTGTTATCGTTTTATCAGATCCTCAATGGGCAGTTGGTGTTTTGGGTCTGGTTGCTGGACAAATTGCCCAAGAAACAGGACGACCGACAATTTTATTAAGTACAGAAGGAATGGAAACTGGGACAGCTTCTAGCCTATCTTTAGCGCGGGGTTCAGCCCGTTCTATCAATTCCGTTGATTTATATCAATTAGTCACAGAACAAGCCCATTTATTACATCGTTTCGGTGGACATCCTTTTGCAGCCGGTTTGAGTTTGTTAGTAGAAAATATCCCTTTATTTACAGCCGCAATTAATCAAAAATTACGTCAATCTTTAGGGGGAATTAATCTCACTCCCACGGTAAAAGCTGATTTAGTGGTAACAGTTGCAGATTTAGGTAAAGATTTATTTTTAGAATTGAAACTTTTAGAACCCTGTGGTATGGGAAATCCTATTCCCAAATTATTGATTAAAAATTGTTGGTTTGAAAATACTTGGCATCGAAATGAACAGGATTTAAAGGGCCAGAAAATCCAATATATTAAAACTGATTTTAATATTCGAGATGATTCTACTAATAATCCTTTTCCGGGTATTTGGTGGGGACATTATAAAGAAGAAGTACCTACTAGTAGATGTGATTGTATTGCCGAAATTGATTTTAACAGTTTTAAAAAACGCTATGAAATTAGATTAGTTGCAGTTCGTCCGAATACTGAAGACGAACTAAAAATGCAGAATTCAGAGATGATTTTAGATTGGCGAAATCAAGGAAATTTACCAGAAATAAATACCGAAAGACCATTATTAATCATGAAAAATTGTCCTGCGAATTGGGATGATTTGCGCTTATGGTGGAAGCAATCATTAAATCAACAAAAACAATTAGTAATTGCTTGGGAAAAACCCCAGAAACAAACTCCTAGAGATATTTGGGTAACTTTAGTAGGTATTGCTAAATACCTTAGTCGCCTAAATAAATCTGTTACCCAGGTGCAACTTTTAGAGAAATTGGGTATTAGTAATCAAAGCCTATATTTAGGATTTCAAGCTTTAAGATATTTAGGCTTTATTGTCCAACGTCAAGATCATCATTTACAAATTATCTGGGATTCTATATATCATCAAAAACATGATTATTATGTCATTAGTCAATTTTTAGCCTCAGTTAGAGAAGAACAATTTCAACGAGATTATTTTTTTCATGTTCCTATATCTATTATTGTTGCCAATATTTGTAGGTTGGGTTGACGCAGGAAACCCAACATTAAAAATTGCTGGTTATTTTGGGTTTCCAAATCCTAAATCTACATTCTAATTCTCTTTTTGTTCGGTTGGGTTGGGTTTCCCAAAGCCATTGCTCCGCAACGCTAACGCGAACAACCCAACCTACAGTTTAACTCTCTTTTTGTTCTTGAAAAAATGTCTTATTAATGATTTTCTTATCTTCTTTATTGGCAGAAGTGGCTGTCAACTGATAATCAACTAAGTTATTGATAAAGGGTACAGTTAACTTAAATGTACCATCAGGATTTATCTTAACTTTTTGACCATCAATAGTAACATTTGCACCTTCTTCTGTTGCACCATGAAGAACTAATTCTGTGTCAACAACAAACCAGAAATCTGTACTGGGACGGCTGAAAATACGAACTGTACCAGAACGCGCTAAACACAACCACTGATTATCATGATTCACATAACCAATTTCCGTCATGTAGTCGCGTTCACCTCTAGGAATAGGCACATAACGATCATAGATTGCGTTTTCACATTCGTATTGTTGCACGAATTGAGGACGCTGGTAGCTAAGATCAAGGTTGGTAACATCATAAACCCGGATTGCTAAAATATGAAATCCTTGATTCTGTAATGTTTTTTGATCATTGTCGCAAATATACCAAGATAGGTAAGCCCATTTGGGAGTACGCGGTATGAGGGTAATTCGGGTATTTCCAACATTAACGGGATTAATATTAGTCCAAGCTTCTATTTCCGCATCTAAATTAGCTGCTATTGCATCATTTGTAGCTGGAGGTTGTAATGGAGTAGGAGATATTTCTTCTATTTCCAGTGTTTCTATGACAATTTGATTACTAATGGCGTTTAAAGCCTCTTCTAACTCCGCTGGTAAATCAGATAGTAAATCTTGATTTTGTAGTGGTTGATTGACTGGTGTAGGAGTTGTATTTGGTAGTTCTGATAGGCTGATATCTGGTCTGACTGGTGTGGAGTTAATACCAAGTAGTTCGGATAGGGATGTAATATTTTGATGAGATCTAGTTTTGGGTGTTTTTGTTGTTTCTAATGGGGTATTGCTAACGTTATTTGGGGAGATATCTGCATTAGTTGGCTGCTGATTAATATTCGGGATTTGTGGAAAGTGATTATTCACAACAACTACCGGGGTTTTTGTGTCCCAGTTTGGGTTATCATAATCCAGATCAAAATCAAAATCTAGATCAAGATCAATATCAATTTCTGCAATTTCCTTTTTTCGATCATTGGAGAAATTTGTTTTTGGTATATCTATGACAGCTACATTACTCACTGCTGTTCTTTCCTGGTAGCTGTCTTCTTGATAGTAATTTGCACTATTTAGTCTATTACTATTACCATTTATAATTGATGCAAATGCTTCTGAATCTGCCACAGTAAAAACTGTCTCTGGAACAGCATCACTTTCTTCAGTTGAGTATAACTCTTCTTCAATTGATCTCCTTCTTATTCTCAAACATAATGGTAACAAACCACCTAATCCCGCAACCAGTAATAAAGGCAGCAGCAAGAAAAACCTCATATTTTTGGTAATCATTGAAGGATTATCAAAAGGATTTATCAACTGTGTTTCCTTTCCAGTTTCTATAGGTTTCAGCGTAATTAATGTTTGGGGACTGGTTATGAAAGATGGACTTTGAGAAACTGTAGGAGTAGCTGTAGGAGTGGTAGTCAGAGGCAAAGAAGCAGTTTGTATTGATCTGGCTGCAATAGCAATTGCTTCTGCTTCCTTAGCATCTTTTATAGACTTTTCTCCTGGTTTACCTAAAACAAAGCCGAGAAAATCTTTAACTTTGGGACTAGGATTTTCTTTATAAACGTAAACAAAAGACTGAGAAAATGGATATTTAGAATTCTTTGGTGAATAATTTTGTACTTGTAATACCCGGACATCTGGCAATTTAGAAATTTGATTTGCTAATACATAGCTAATGCCATCATTACTTAAGTCTTTAATAATCTTAGGGGTGTTATCTTCTACCATTTGTACAGCATTAGTACCTGTTAGTAATTTATCAGGCTTAAATACTGAATATTCACCGAAGGCCGTGCGAGTATCACTATTGAAGGGACGATCTATAAATCTAATTTTACCTTTAGCATTTCCTAATTCTGACCAATCTGTAATTTCTCCTCGGAAAATTTTAGCAAAATTCTCCGTAGTTAAACTGTCATAAAAAGGATTGCTCGTACCAACGATGATAGCAATTTTTTCTCGACGCACTAGCACCTGCCTTAAACCTTGTGCTTTTTCTTCTGGAGTAAGTTTGCGTCCCAGAGATGCCACATCAACCTTACCATCTAAAACCGCTTTTACGGCATCCTTATTGCCATTGATTGCAATTTCTACCTTTGTTCCTGGAAACTGGGTTTCAAAGGTTTCCTTGAGGGTTTGATTGACAATTACAGAGTTAGGAGAACCATCAATTTTAATTACAGTCCCACTTTCTACTTGTTCCGGTAGGGGAAAATCTGGAGTCTTAACCTTGGATTCCGCCTGAATGGGTAGGGAAATCAAGAAATTTGCGACTATTGGACTGGTACTGATGGCCATTAATAAGGCCAGTTTGATAATTAAACTATCTTTTTGTTGTTGTTGCCACATATAGCCCTGATTAAACTAATATAAATGAACTACTCGCCGATAATCAAAACAATATTTTGATTGAGCAATACCTTAGCCATTTTTGTGTAGGTCGGGTTAAGCGAAGAGAAACCCGATGTATTTGTTGGGTTTCGTCCCATTGCTTCGCAACGCTAAAGCTAACAACCCAACCTACGAATCAAGGATTTTTTTGATTTGGCTAAGGTATTGATTGAGAAGATGGGTTAATTATACAGCCTCAGTTATTTTTATCTGTAATAACACAAGTGATTAAATTAGGAAAGGAGTTGGAAGGAGGAGCGATTTACCAATGCTTAACCCCAAACCCTACAGAAATCAGAAGCAGACCTAAAGTATAAGTGGTATTGGTACTTTAGGCATCTGGTAAAAATTAAATATTCGTCACCGATAACCCTGCGAGAAGAGACGTTCGCTGAAACATCTCTATGAGAGTTATAGTAGTCGCATATATTAATTATTGCGAATACTCACTATTTAAAATATTGACAAAATTAAAATTTTATAGATAAAGTTATTAGATATACAATTTAATTAAATTGAATAATCTCTATAAAGAAACATAAATGTATTATACTTTACTTGATATTCCCATACAAATAAATTTCCCGGTTCGCTAAAACCTTTGCTATTCATATCTATTAAATTCATTAACTACTAATCATCAGAGCTTTATCATTACAACATTAGTATCTATTTATCAGAGGAAGCCATTGAACCCATTAACTAACGAACCTAACCCAAAATTAATTAATCTACCCAGTTTACATCAAATTATTAATTATTCTCCCTTAACTATTAGTCCTGATAGTTATGTGATTGATGCTATTAACTTGATGAATCAACAACAAGACCATACTATTGCAGTTGATAATAATCTAATTCAAGAAGGAAATGACTATATTTTAGTGGTAGAGGGAGGGCGATTACAAGGAATTTTTACGGTTCGGGATGTATTGAGATTAATTGCTTTAAATACTAACCTATCAGCAGTAAAAATGGCTGAAGTGATGAGTTTGCCCCTCGTTACCCTCAAAAAATCAGATTCTGAGCATATTTTGACAGCATTAGCGATTTTTGAGCAATATTGTATTCAGCATTTACCAGTAGTAGATGACGAAGATAAATTAATCGGCATTATTAATAAAATAACCTTATTCCAAAGTTTAAATATAGAAAAAATAGTGGATGTAGTTGAGGCATTGCAGGAAAATCTTCAAGAATTAAATACAGAGAATACACTGGTTAATGAACAATTAGAAGTAACTCGCTGGGAAACTTGTAATTATTTACAACTATGGGCTGAACAACAATCTACTAGTAAAAAATTACAAGAAACATTACGTCAAAACAGCGATATATTGGAAATTCGAGTAAAAGAACGCACAGCAGAATTACTGATTGCTAATGAGCGATTGCAACAGGAAATCATGGAACGGGAACATATTCAAGTGTCTTTGCAAGAAAGTGAATCCCGACTCAAGTTAGCACTAGAAGTAGGTAAAATAGGGATTTGGGATTGGCATATCCCCAGTAATGAAACCCTCTGGTCTACTAATATGGGCTTAATCTATGGTCTATCTGTTAATACTTTATGTCCTAATTGTGAAGACTTTCTCAACTTAATCTATCCCGAAGACCGTCAGAATTTTCAGACTTGTATGGTTAAATCTTTTGAGGAAAAAGTTGATTTTTTCTGTGAGTATCGGATAGTATGTTGTGATAATAGTATACATTGGTTGAGTTCTAGAGGAAAAGTTTACTGTAACGAAAATGGGCAGCCCATAAGGATGATTGGCACAACTAGAGACATTTGTGAACGTAAGCAAAATGAACAACAATTATATGAACAAGCTGCCCTTTTAGACATTGCTACTGATGGAATTTTTGTTCGTGATTTTCAGGCACAAATCATTTTTTGGAATCAAGGTGCAGAAAAGATATATGGTTGGCAACGTCAGGAAGTGGAAGGGAAGAATCCCAAGGATATTTTTTATGATTCAACTTCCCATGAACAAGAGATAATTCCTCTGAGAACTGTAGTGAAATCGGGAAGTTGGCAGGGTGAATTACGCAAACGAACAAAATCAAATCAAATCATCATTGTTGAAAGTCGCTGGACATTGATGTTAGACGCTGATAGCCAACCTACATCTATTTTCACGGTAGATACTGATATTACAGAAAAAAAACAACTAGAAGAGCAATCTTCCCGCGCTCAAAAAATGGAAATTCGCGCTCGAAACATGGAAAGTGTTGGTACTTTAGCTAGTGGTATTGCTCACAATATTAATAATAACTTAACACCGATTTTAGGATATGCTCAATTACTTAAACGTAAATCTCCATTAGATAAAGATAATTATCTACCAATGCTGACTATTATTGAAGATAATGCTAAAAAAGCGGCAGATTTAGTCAAACAACTTTTATCCTTTGCTAGGGGAGTGGAAATTAAAAATACGACTATACAGATTAATGATTTGATTAGGGATACTGTACAGATTGCTAAAGAAACATTTTCATTTCCTAAATCTATCAAATTTTCTACCTATCTTCCTCCCAAATTATGGACAGTATGTGGGGATAAAAACCAAATAGAACAAGTATTAATAAACTTACTAGTTAATGCCAGTCATGCCATGCCTCATGGTGGATATCTCTCTATTTCTGCGGAAAATTTGTATCTTAATGAAGAGATGAGACAGATAAATCATGATGCTACTGTTGGCAATTATATTGTGATTACGGTTGAAGATACAGGTACGGGAATGTCACCCCAAATATTAGAGAGAATATTTGAGCCATTTTTTACTACTAAGGACATTGGGAAAGGAACAGGATTAGGACTATCAACAGTGCGAGGAACTATTAAAAGTCATAATGGGTTTATTAACGTTGATAGTGAAGTTGGGAAAGGTACTAAATTTAAAGTATTTCTACCATCAGTAAACCAGGAAATTATTCCTTTAAAATCTGATCATGAGAAACTGTGTCCAGGACAAGGAGAGCTAATTTTAGTAGTAGATGATGAACCCCAAGTTTTGGAAGTTACGAAAACCGTTTTAGAAAATTACAATTATCAAACTATTACTGCTAAAAATGGTATGGAAGCGATCGCTATTTATGCACTCCACGAAAACCAAATTAGAGCAGTATTAATGGATATGATGATGCCAGAAATGGATGGAATTTCTGCTATCTGCAACTTAAAAAAAATTAATCCTCAAGTGCCAATCATTGTTTGTAGTGGACGCAACATTCACAATATGCTGGAGTCAAATCATGAAAATGAAGTTCTAGCAATTTTATCAAAACCCTATACTAACCAAGAATTACTGGAAACATTAAATTGGGTACTAAAGTGATCAGGTAATGGGTAATGGGTAATGGGTAATGACTAATGACTAATATTTTGAACAGATTTTTTAGGCTTGCAGCACTTATGCTCATAGAATTGACCGATTCATGAGACTTTTACACTTTGCTGGCAAATCTATGACACCTCAAGAATTTTTAGAAAAGTTGGCAACAGCCACAACAGATCCTGAAAAACTGATAGTTTTTGCAGAATACTTGGATACAACTGCCTTAGATCATGCCACAACTCCAAGATGGAGAAGTCTTGCTTATAGTAACGAAATTGAGATGGCGCTTAAAAATGTAGCTTTTCATTTAGAAGCGCTCGCTGAAGGATAATAATACCAAGTAGGGTGTGTTATACTGCAAACGGTTTATAATTTAACCAAATATGGAACCCCTCTCCAAACCTCTCCCCGCAACGGGGAGAGGCTTTGAGCCTGTTCGTTATATTATAAAAAAGTCCAAGTTCTAGCCGTTTTGAGTATAGCGTTAGCGTAACGCACCGAATTTTTGATACTAGTGCGTTACGAACTTCGTTCTAACACACCCTACAATACTTACCTTATTCACCAATATATATTCCTAATGACCGAGCGGTTTGGACTAAATCACCGTTAGGATCAACAAGTGAAGGATTCTTATCTATAACATCTTGAATGGGGAAAGTGGCAACTCGTCCATTTTGCCAAGCTAACATTTGATCATATTTATTTTGGGCAATTAAATCAACTGCAACTTTACCAAACATGGTAGCCGTGAGACGGTCTAAAGCTGAGGGGACACCACCGCGCTGAATGTGTCCTAATACAGAAACTCTAGTATCAATTAGCTGATGAGTACAATTAGCAATTTGTTCGGCAATATATTGACCTTGACCACATTTAGTTCGGCTTCGCTCACTATTAATAGCAGTTGTGCAGCTAGAATCATCGGCATTTTCTGAACAAGCAGATATCCCTTCAGCAACAACAATAATGGCGAATTTTTTTTGCCAGCGTTCTCGCAATTCGGTCAGATGTTCGCATATTCCCTTGATAGTATAGGGAATTTCAGGAATTAAAATCACATCAGCACCGCCGGCAATCCCAGAGTGTAAAGCCAAATGTCCGGCGCTGCGTCCCATGACTTCGATAATCATCACTCGGTCATGACTAGCAGCAGTAAATATGAGACGATTAATAGCATCAACAATTGTATTCACTGCTGTATCAAAGCCAATTGAGCGTTCTGTAAAAGCGATATCATGATCAATAGTTTTGGGAATAGCAACTAAGTTCCAATTACCTAAAACTGCTAATTGATGAATAATATTTAAACTACCATCTCCACCAATAGCAATTAAAGCATCTAAACCGATAGCTTCATAACTGGCTAATATTTCGTCAATATGGTCTAAGGTATCCCCTTTATTAATAGTACCTAAAATCGTTCCTCCCATATTTAGCAGAGGGTCAATGCCGCGCAAATCCCAACCGTGTATACTTAAAGGTACAGTTTTCCGCTCTAGCAAACCTTGGGTAGCGTAAGGAATACCCACTACCTCCCAATCATAAGTCCGTGTTGCATGACTCACAGCAGCGCGAATTACACAATTTAGACCCGGACAATCACCACCACTTGTAAGAATACCGATGCGTTTTTTCATAAGTTGTTAGTAGGGGCGTATTGCAATACGCCCCTACAAGAGTTAATGAACCACGTTCGCGGAGCGTCCCGTCAGGGATAGGAGCGAAGGACACGAAGGAAGAAGAAGAAAGAATATTTTTTTCAGTCCCTATTTATTTTTGAATTATTAATTAAGATGCTGTATAAACTCTACCCAAATCTGGATTATAGGTTTGTAAAGCCTTCATATATTGAGCGCGTTCAAAAGCACTAGGATTTGGACATTTTAACTGGCTCATGCTACCTTGCATTTGCTTTACAAATTCATATTCATGGGTTTTCATCCATTCTTGTAAGTCTTTTTCTAAGGACTTAATATGACCAATTCCCTCTCGTAATAATACAGAACAAAGCATAGTCACATTTGCTCCCACCATCAGCATTTTAATCACATCATGGGCATTGTGAATACCACTAGTTGCAGCTAAACTACCTTGAATATGACCGTAGAGAATGGCTATCCAACGTAAGGGTAAACGCATAGCTTGAGGGGTACTCAAAAGTACATGAGGTTCTACTTCTAAATTTTCTAAATTAATATCTGGTTGATAAAACCGATTAAATAATACTAAACCATCAGCCCCAGCATGATCTAAACGTTTAGCCATATTTGCCGTATTGGTAAAATAGGGACTAAGTTTTACGGCTACAGGAATAGTTACGGCAGCTTTAACAGATGTAAGAATATCAATATAATTCTGCTCGATATCCTGACTACTTAAATCTGGATCTGTGGGAACATAGTAAATATTTAATTCCAGTGCTGATGCTCCAGCTTCTTGAATCAGTTTACCATATTTAGTCCAACCACCGACTGAAGAACCATTCAGACTGGCAATAATGGGAATATCAACTTTTTCCTTGGCTTTGCGAATATGGTCTAAATATTCTTCTGGTCCTACCCGGAAATTAGTAATATCTGGAAAATAGGTTAAAGCTTCCGCAAAACTTTCTGTATGATATGTTAAATGATGATGAAGTTCATATTTTTCTAAAGTTAATTGTTCTTCAAATAGCGAGTGCATAACAACAGCACTAGCACCCGCGTCTTCCATTAATTTAATATTATCAATGTCTTCTGAAAGTGGGGAAGCGGAGGGAACTAAAGGAGATTTTAATTCTAAACCTAGATATGTTGTAGTTAAGTTCATAAATTGGGGAATTGGTAATTGGTAATTGGTAATTCAAAACTATTGTAATTTTCTAGTGGCTAAATATTGATACATTTGCCAACGCGTATTAACATCTGATTGGGCTTCTTTTAAAAGTTCTTTAGCTGTTTCTGGGTTAATTTTAGTTAACATTTTAAACCGGTTTTCCATGTACATGGAATTTTCTATGGGTATGTGAGGGGTACGAGAATCAAGTTGTAAGGGGTTTTCTCCCTGTTTGATGCGGTCGGGGTGATAACGATATAATAACCAGCGTCCAGAGTCTACAGCGGCTTTTTGGTTTTGCATGGCTGTACTCATGTTGATACCGTGAGCAATACAATGACTGTAGGCAATAATTAATGATGGACCATCGTAGGCTTCGGCTTCTAAAAAAGTTTTTAGGGTTTGTTCATCTCTTGCGCCCATTGCTACACTAGCAACATAAACGTTACCGTAAGTCATAGCGATTAAACCTAAATCTTTCTTAGTTGTAGGTTTACCACCTGCGGCAAATTTTGCCACTGCACCTTTAGGGGTAGATTTGGACATTTGACCCCCAGTATTAGAATAAACTTCTGTGTCTAATACCAAAATATTAACGTTGCGACCACTAGCAATTACATGATCTAATCCACCATAACCAATATCATAAGCCCAACCGTCACCACCAATTATCCACACACTTTTTTTCACTAAATAATCAGCTAAGGATTTTAGATTTTGGATTTTGGATTTTAGATTGATTTCGGTTATAGATTCGAGAATTTCCTCTAATTTTCCTTTGAGAATTACAACTCGTTCTCTTTGTTCATAAATATCAGATTCATCTTTTTGTTCAGCATTAAGAATTGCCGTAACTAAATTATCTCCTATTTGGGGTGCAAGTTGTTGGAGGAAATAAGCTGCAAGTTCGGCTTGTTTATCTATGGAAACGCGGAAACCTAAGCCAAATTCGGCGTTATCTTCAAATAAACTATTAGACCATGCTGGCCCTCTACCTGCGGCGTTTTTTGTCCAAGGTGTGGTGGGTAAGTTACCACCGTAGATAGATGAACAGCCGGTGGCGTTGGCGACTATCATGCGATCGCCAAATAATTGTGTTACTAGTTTAATATAGGGTGTTTCTCCACATCCCGCACAAGCACCGGAAAACTCAAATAACGGTTCTTGCATTTGTTGTTGATTAATATGATTTAATTGCAAATTCCGTCTATCTGGGTTAGGAAGATTTAAAAAGAAATCCCAGTTTTCTCGTTCTTGTTCTCGCAATGGTTTTTGCGCTGCCATATTAATGGCTTTTTTACGCGGTTCGGCTTTATTTTTGGCGGGACAAACATCCACACAAATTCCACAACCTGTACAATCTTCTGCTGCTACTTGAATGGTAAATTTCAAATCATGCCAATCATGTTCTCTAGGATTTGCACTTTTGAAAGTTGCTGGGGCATTTTCTAATTCTTCTGGTGCATATACTTTAGCGCGAATCACACTATGAGGACACACCATGACGCATTTACCACATTGAATACAAACGTCAGGGTCCCAAACAGGAATTTCTTCAGCAATATTGTGTTTTTCCCATTTAGATGTACCTGTCGGATATGTACCATCTACAGGTAATGCACTTACAGGTAAATCATCTCCTTCACGGGCGATCATTTTCCCTAAAACATCGCGCACAAATGCGGGTGCATAATCAGGAATAGGTGAAATTTGAGGATTATTCTGTTCTCTATTGTTTGTTCCCCGTTCTTTAATTTCATACAAGTTATCCAAGGTTTTATCAACTGCTTGGATATTCATTTGCACAATTTCTTCGCCTTTTTTACCGTAGGTTTTGCGAATAGATTTTTTAATTTCGTCTATGGCTTCTTCTCTTGGTAAAACACCGGAAACAGCAAAAAAACAAACCTGCATAACCGTGTTGATATGTCCACCCATACCTGCCTCACGGGCGACTTTATAGGCATTAATTACATAGAATTTGAGATTTTTATTAATTATCTCTATTTGCATTGCTAGAGGTAATTTATCCCAAATTTCATCTTTATGATAATGTGAATTTAGTAAAAAAGTGCTACCAGAAACAATATCTTTTAATATCGGGAATTTTTCTACAAAGTCCCATTGATGACAAGCGATAAAGTTAGCTTTGGTGATTAAATAGGTCGAACGGATTGGTTGAGAACCAAAGCGTAAATGAGAAATTGTTACAGAACCAGATTTTTTAGAATCGTAAACAAAATAACCTTGGGCAAAATTATCTGTTTCTTCCCCAATAATTTTAATAGAATTTTTATTTGCTCCCACTGTACCATCTGCACCTAAACCATAGAAAATTGCCCGCACTGTATGATCTGCTTCAATATTAAATTCGGGATTATATTCTAAACTGGTGTGAGTAACATCATCGTTAATGCCGATAGTAAAATGATTTTTTGGTGTGGACAAATCTAAATTATCAAATACTGCTTTTACCATTGCTGGCGTAAATTCTTTAGATGATAAACCGTATCTTCCCCCCACAACCAATTTTAGATTTTGGATTTTAGATTTTGGATTTGTTTCTTGAATTGCAGTGATTACATCTACATACAAAGGTTCACCAATTGCCCCTGGTTCTTTTGTTCTATCTAAAACGGCAATTTTGCGGGTAGTTTGGGGCAGAGAATCAATAAATTTTTGTGTAGCAAAGGGACGATATAATCTAACTTTGATAACTCCAACTTTTTCCCCTTGTTGATTGAGATAATCTACGGTTTCATGGACTGTTTCACAACCAGAACCCATGAGAATAATAATTTTTTCTGCTTCTGGATGTCCATAATAATCAAATATGTGATATTCTCTTCCTGTCATGCCAGCAAATTCATCCATTACCTGTTGAGTAATATCTGGACAATCTAAATAAAAAGAATTAACTGTTTCCCTAGCTTGAAAATAAACATCAGGGTTTTGTGCCGTACCTCGTAATACCGGATGATCAGGTGTTAAAGCCCGTGAACGATGGGAAATTACTAACTCTATGGGAATAAATTTTTGTAAGTCTTCAGTTGTTAATATGGCGATTTTATCTATCTGATGGGAGGTGCGAAAACCATCAAAAAAGTGTAGATAAGGTATACGAGATGCTAAAGTTGCCTTTGTGGAAATCAGCGCAAAATCATGGGCTTCTTGCACAGAAGCAGCGCACAACATCGCAAAACCGGTACTTCTTGCAGCCATGACATCACTATGATCTCCGAATATGGAGAGGGCTTGGGCGGCAAGCGATCGCGCCGCAATATGAAATACTGTAGGTGTAAGTTCACCGGCAATTTTGTACATATTTGGCAACATCAACATCAATCCCTGAGATGCTGTAAATGTGGTTGTCAATGAACCCGTTTGCAAAGCCCCGTGTACAGCACCCGCAACCCCCCCTTCACTCTGCAACTGCACCACTGAAGGCACAGTTCCCCAAATGTTCGGTTTTCCCTCACTCATCCAAGTATCAGACCATTCCGCCATCGGTGAAGATGGTGTAATCGGGTAAATAGCAATCACCTCGTTTAGTTGGTAGACGACTTTAGCAACCGCTTCATTACCATCTATTGTTGCAAAGGTTGTTGTATTCATATTCCTTTACCTTTTAGAATTACTAAAAAATTATAAATTACGGTTTATGTGAGTTGAAGGCTGGAAAAACGCAATCTCGTTCGTAAGGCTAGTCCTTGCTAGTAAAGTGGAGTCTGAAACCCTTAAAATGACGGGGCATTTTTAACTCACATAAGGCGTAAATTATTCAATAACTTAATTATAGGACATTGCCTAACCTCCACAATTTGTTATGGTAATCCTCAATAAATTATAAACACAAACAAAGATCCCTGACTTCTTCAAGAAGTTAGAGATCTAAATCTACTGACATTGATAAATCAAATAGGACAAAGAGAGGAGGTGTAGAACTTATTTGCCATAATTTCCTACTACATTGTTCTACCTTTCTCTTTTGTCTAAAATTTAGGATTAATCTTTGTAATCAAGACTATTCACAAAGACTTAAGTATCTGATTTCGACTTTTCTTTACCAGTTTTATCGGGTGCAATCACTTGGCGGTTTTCTTTAATTAATCGGCTGTAAGTTCGTTGGGGAATATAGTGAATAGGGTTGTAGTCAATACAACGTAGAATCAGTACACAAGCCCAAGAATAACGTCCATCAGCAATAGCTTCAATTATATGATTGAACTGTTCAGGTGCGATCGCACTATGAAAATCGTTCTGAGAAGAAGAAGCTTGATAGTTCATAACTAACCCTGATCTAATCTTGTAGGATTGAAACTTAATAAGGTTTAAAAAATTTAGAACAGAAAATCTTTTTAGTCGAAATTAATGAGACTTTTATGGTGATTTTAATCCTGATTTTAAAAGCCTTTTAACTCCTGACTTCTGATCTCCTAAAGTCTAAATTATCAAAATAAATCAATGGGATATTCGTAAAATCACAGCATTACCTGCATAAGATATGCAAAGGATTTAATTCTCTTGGTAAACAACTTCGATATCTAAATTCGAGTATAGCGATAACTTACCGATTAAATATCAATATTGTTTGTGGTTATCAGAGAATTTCATTAATTTTCTGTGAGGTTTAGTGAGCAGTGGTATACAGTCAATTAACTGCATATCATTTGTAATTGCCAATCTGAATAAATTAAGTTTTGAAATTTTTGAGTGCATAAATTGGAAAATTACTAAACACATTACCCTTGTGTTAGTAAAAATCATAGGCAAATTTCCAGCATTTTATGACCAAGTTGATTGTTTGGGAAAAAATAGGAAATACAGATATTCGGATTATGACACTATTTAAATAGTCATATAACTTTGAACTATTTTCTGTTTACAGTTTTGTAAATACTCCTTGTGACACTATTGTATGTAGAATACTATGTTTTCCCTAATAAGTAAGCCAAGTTGGCAATTTGTTCCTCTAGATACTACAGAAAACGTTAGTCCCAAATTGCCTATTAAATGACTATTTAAATACTGTCACAAGGAGTATTTACAAAAATGTAGATAAAAGGTATTCCCATGTTGCATGACTATTTAGATAGTGTCACAAGAGTTATTTACAAAACTGTAAATACAAAAAAATCAATATTGTATGACTATTTAGATAGTGTCACAAGGGTTATTTACAAAACCGTAAATGGCACAAAGGCATAAATCTATTTTAGATTATTTTTAATTTTATGGCTAAATTAGTTACACTTCATCACGAACAACTTAACTAATTAAACTAGTTGAGGATATGACCATTAAGGTTTTGACAAATTGAGCAATATTTGTATATGTAATATTTAATTCCTAATTTTATGGACTATTTAAAAAGTGGCACAACCAGCATTTACAAAATGGTAATTAATAAATATAGTTTGCTGATAACGTAGGGTGGTACAAGTCATGGGTAAAGAATAGGGAAAAGTCTTAGCAAAATTTTCATAGAGACGTTCCGTGGAACACCTCTACAACTATAAATGGCGTTGCTGATTTGATGTATGAAAATAATTTTTGATGATATCCAAACCCTTGTAGAGACGTTCCATGGAACGTCTCTACATTTAAATTCATACCTGGTTTCAGCAACGCCCGATAAATAAAGTGCATCTTCATCCAGAAATGTAGATCCCGAAAAATACACCTATAGCGGTATGCAGTTGAATGAGATACAAACTTTTCCTAAAAAACAATACAGAAAAAGACTTTTAACTCTGTTCCCTGTTCCCTGCTATATTTTGAGACACCATAGTTAAAAGTCTGGCAATTTTTGAGTATACTACAAACGGCTTACAACTTGACCCCTCTTGTAAACCTCTCCCCGTTCACGGGGAGAGGCTTGGAACTGAATTTTTTCGTCAGGAAAAAGTAAAGTTGCTAACCGTTTTTAGTATATCAAAAAATCTGAACCCCTGATCTACGTTTCCTAATAAAAACCCGATTTTCTCTGTGCCTCAATTTCCTAAAAGTGCGCGAACTTCATTATCTGTCGTTTGGCTGAAATCTTCGTACCAGCAACCAACTGCGGACATGATTTCTGGACATTGCAAACAGACTACATCATCAATTTCCAAGCGCAATTTCTCACAAGTAGTTAGTGGTGCAACTGGCACAGCAACAACAATTTTCTCTGGTTGCTGTTGGTGGATCACAGTTAGGGCAGCACGCATAGTTGCACCAGTAGCAATACCGTCATCTATTAAAATAACTGTTTTATTTCTAACATTAACTGCTGGTTTATCACCCCGATAAATTTGATTCCGTCGTCTTAATTCTCGCAATTCTTGGTTAACAACTGCGGTAATTTTTTCTGGATCTATTCCCAAAGAATCAACAATATCTTGGTTAAAAATGATAGTATTTTCCGAAGCTATCGCCCCCATAGCCAGTTCTTTGTGTCCAGGTACACCCAGCTTTCTGACTATACAAACATCGAGCGCCACATTCAAAAGTTTAGCCACTTCAAAGGCTACAGGTACACCACCACGGGGCAAAGCCAGTACCAAGACATTCTCACGATTACTATATGTTTGTAAATGTTGAGCTAACATTCGACCAGCTTGAATGCGGTTAGAGAATTTTTTGCTCATGGAACTTCTACTATTTTCTTTAAAGCAATTTCAACTTGTGCATACTCATTAATCAACCGTGACAGCAATTCTAAAACCCCCTCTAAATTGTCACTCTTCCCTTTTAATTCTAACTCTAAGCAAAGCCGAGAAAGATCAATTGCCCCTAAAGAAGCGCTGCTAGACTTTAATTTATGGGCTGTTTTATCCAGGGTACCAGCATTTTCACTGGTGACAGATGTTTGAATAGCCACGACAATTTTAGGAGATTCAACCAAATAACAGTTGATTATGTCCGCTAAAACTTGCTGTTCACCACCGAGCGCATCTAGTAAGGATTCTAAAATATGAGTATTTATTGATGACATTTGTAAAATATTAAAACTATTAAAACTAGTAACTGCAACATTTTGACATAGTTTTAATTTAACCGCACTGTAATTTCTGGTAAATTAACTGTGTTGCTAACGCACGGATCTCAGATACTTATGAAATCCAGTCCCTTTAAGGATTTTACTCCTGACTCCTGACTCTTGCTATAAACAGCATAACGATCACGTCCTGTTAGTTTCGCTCGATAAAGAGCTTCATCAGCTTTAGCAATGAGCCATTTTGAAAAACTGCCATCTTGAGGAATCATAGTCGCAATACCCAAACTCAGCGTCAGGTATGAACTAACCTTAGAACTTTCGTGAATCAGATTCTTATTGTGGATATGTGAGAGAATTGTTTCTGCAATATAAACTGCACCAGCAGTATCTGTATTTGGTAAAACTAAGGCAAATTCTTCACCACCATAACGCGCTGCTAAATCTCCAGGACGTTGAACTGTTTCATAGAGAATTTGAGCAACCTTTTTCAAACATTCATCTCCCAATTGATGCCCATAAGTATCATTGTAGTTCTTAAAAAAGTCTATATCACAAAGAATTAAAGATAAGGGTGCTTGTTCTCTTTGTGAACACTGCCATTCTCGCTCTAAAACTTCGTCAAAGGAGCGACGGTTAGGAATTTGAGTCAGACTATCTATACTTGCCAGTTGTTGTAATTTTTGGTTAGCTGCTTCTAATTGTTGATATAGTTCGGCTTGCTGAATAGCCATGACTAATGGATTCGTCAATTGTGTAAGTAAATCAATATCCGACTTAGCCCATTTCCGTGGTTTAGAACATTCATAAACTACTAATAATCCCCAAATATTGTTTTCCTGTTCAATAGGTACAACTAAATTTGCTTTAGCTTGTAACTCACTTAGTAAATCTATATGACATGGAGAAAGTCCAGCATGATCAACATCTTCGATTACATAAATATTCTTTCGCTGATATTTGTAATTACATTGATCCGATTGATCAGAAAAGTAAGTATCTTTGAATATTCTTCCTAACAGAGAATGCCATTCAGGGGATACAGACTCAACTATGACATATCCACTGCCATCTGGTTGAAACCGATAGACAATAACACGATCAGTTTTTAATAATTTACGGACTTCTATAACAGTTGTACTCAGAATCATTTCTAAGTTTAAAGATGTGCGGATTTTATGGGTAATTTTAGCGACTAACTGCTCTTGTTCTATTTTATACTGTAATTCCTTCATTATCCAGTGCATTTGTAACAAGCGACGCACTCGTTGTTTTAAAACTCCCCAATGAATCGGTTTAGTAATATAGTCAACAGCACCAACTGCAAATGCTTTATCTACAGAATCTTGATCATTAAGTCCTGTAATCATCAAGATAGAAATGTTGGGATTAAATGCGTGTAACTGAGCGCAGCAAGTAAAACCATCCATCACTGGCATCATAGCATCCAGCAACACGATATCTGGTGGTGAATTTATGCAAATATCTAGAGCAATTTTACCATCACCTGCTACTATTACTTGATATCCCTCTTTTTCCATAGCATAGCGTAGTTGCATTTGTATGACTAAGTCGTCATCTACAACCAATACTAATGTATGATTTGCGTCAATAAAGGAAGCCACTACCTATAATTTTCCTGCCAGACTGGAATTGAGATTATACCCAATACAGACATTATACTTGTGACGTTTGATTTTAAACTTAATTGTTTTTCACATTCAAAACATATTCTTTAAACCGTTCCAAATCTGCTTGAATTGTTGACTCTACTACCTTCCCTAAAAATAAATTATCCATAAGTTTACCAATTAAGCCAGGAATAGCATAGGAAACTGTCATTTTCACAATACTATTATTTTGGCGATCATAAAAGCGAATAGCACCTTGATTTGGTAACCCATCTACTGATTCCCATTGAATAATTTGATTGGGAATTATTTTGGTAATTCGGGATTTCCACGTAAAATCCAAGCCTCCTGTACTCAGTTTCCACAGAGAAATTTCTGGGTTATCTTCAGAAATTGTCACTGAATCAATCCACTTCATCCATTTAGGCATTTGCTCTAAATCAGACCACAATCCCCATACTAAATCTATGGGAACTTCTACTTCTACCTGTACGCTATGTTCTAACCAGTCAGTCATATTAGTTATTAGTTATTAGTCATTGGTCGTTTTTTACCTATTCCCTATTCCCTGTTCCCTATTCCTTGTTCCCTAATTTTTCTAGAATTACTTTAGCCGCACGTTTTCCAGAAACCGTTGCTCCTTCCATGCTGTCAATATAATCTTGTTGAGTGTAACTTCCAGCTAGGAAAAAGTTAGGGATAGGTGTTTTTTGATCGGGGCGGTACGCATCCATTCCTGGTGCTTCCCTGTATAAAGACTGGGCTAACTTGACGACACTGTACCAAGTCATGTTTAAATCTCTTGAGGAAGGAAATAGTTCATGCACTTGCTTAAGGACGTGGTTAGCGATCGCTTCATTACCTTGTTTAATAAAAGGATCTCCCGGTGTCAATACCAGTTGCAACAATGAACCCTCCCCAGGACGATAATAATCTGCGGGGCTAGTTAAAGCCAAATCAGCAAAGCAGGAAAAATCAGCATCAGCGGTATATAACAAATTATCTATTCCGGCCGCCTGTAGGGGCGGTGTTTCCCCGCCCTTCCCTCGTTTTTCCTCATCTTGTAATTCTGTTACCCAACCATCAAAACGTAGCTGCACTGTAGCGACTGGGACAGCATCCAATTTATAAATGTTATCAAATTCTGGCCATTTCCGCCAAGGCTGGGGTAATACTCGTTGAATTCCGGGAACATCACAAGCACAAAGATAAGCGTCAGCAGTGATAATTTCTTCTGTATCACCCTGGGCAACTAATATACCAGTAACGTGAGTTTCGGCTTCGGATTCCGTAAACTGAATTTCTCGGACTTGACGACGGGTATATATTTTTGTACCTCTTTCTTCTAAATATTTAACAATAGGTTTGTGTAAATATTCGTGGGGTGAACCTTCCAACATTCGCAGAATTGAGGCTTCTGTTCTAACTGCAAAAAACTGGAAAATTGTCAACATACACCGGGCAGAAATATTATCACAATCTATAAATCCCAGGGCGTAAGCAATCGGATTCCATAGACGTTTAATGCTACCTTTACTGCCTCCGTGACTATAGAACCAGTCGGAAAAGCTAATTTTATCTAATTTGCGAATAGTTTTCATTGCTCCGTCAAAGTCTACCAAACCCTGAACTATCGGGCTAGTACCCAGAGCGATCGCATTTTGGAATTTATCCTGTAATGAAAGTTGGGAAGTAGTGAAAAACGCCTTTAATCCATTAAAAGGCGCACCAGTAAAAAAGCGAAAATCTAACGCCCCAGTTTGTCCACCTTTATTGATAAAAGTATGACTATGTTCCTTGAGGCGTAAATTATCCCCAGCCCCCACCTTCTGCATTAATGCAAATAGATTGTAATAGCAGCCGAAAAAGACGTGCAGCCCCATTTCAATATGGTTGCCCTCACTATCTACCCAACTGCTGACTTTACCACCCACAAACGGACGAGACTCGAAAATTTCTACCTCACAGCCCGCATCTACTAAATCTACAGCAGTCGCTAACCCAGCTAATCCCGCACCCACAATTGCAACGCGCATTCCCTCGTTCCTTGTTCAATTTCTTTACAAATTGTAACTGAATTGGTGCGGAAATTTGTCAGTTGTTAGTTGTCAGTTGCATCTTCTCCTTGAGGTAAACTTCTGATTAGCTCTCGAATTACATCTGTTGCTGGTCTACCTGTTTGTTGACAATATTTTTCTAGTTTCTCTGCTTCTTGTGTAGCTAGATTAACTGTGATGCGTTTAACGGCCCATTTTTTATTTGTCATTATCATGCACTTTGCTGTATATTAACTTGATTTAGAGAGCTTAGTTGCTCAAAACAAAAATGAGACTATGAAAATTAGTCGGAATTAACAAGGTAACAAAAACACTAATCTTATTTAAAATCTTGAGTTTGTCAACCACTTACCCAAATAAATTTGGCGATAACCTCGCTTGAATATTGGAAATTCCTTGTGATTGGAACCTGAGTGCCATTAATTCGACCTATCAATGTGTCAATAGGGAAGAGGGAACAGGGAAGAAAATAGAACAGAACACTGTTACAAAAATCAAATTGTATTGTTATAGATATCCTCTAATTTAATTTATAAATTTTAGGTATATCTATATTCTTTAGTCAACTGTTTCCAAGTTTAATTCTTCTGAGGAAAGTACATGAGCTTCTAATAGAGCCATCATATCTCGTAATTGGGGATTACCACGAGAAGCCCCGGTCAATCCTTTGGCAATAATTAAACCGCAATAGCCTTTAGTATTTTGACAACGCTGATACCATTTTCTCTTGGCTTCTATATGAACTGGGTCATTATCTAAAAATTGCCCAAACAAAAATAATTCATGATTATGTGTTTGTAATAAACCTAAATCATAGAGATCATCATCTACCGGATCAGTTACGGTGTGGAAACAGATGGCGTTTAATCCCCCAGCCTCTTGAATATTTTCAATAATCCCCTTAGCTTTAGGACGAGAGGTTTGAATAACAATCACAGGTAAACCATCCCCCGCTGGTGCAAATTCCCCCACTGTTTGGTAGTTAGTCCCTTGACGCAAATATTTTAATGTTTCCCACGGCAACACACCTAAACTCATAAAAGCATCTTCTGGGATTAAATCGTCTCTCAAGGCTTCAAATATAGAATCATCTTCATCTTCTAAATCAAAACCAGCCATTTCTTCTAATTCTGCTGTCAACTCTGGCATGGTAGAAACAGTGACAGTTAAGGATTTGCGATTTTTGTCGGTTTCTGGTAAGGAAATTCGATAACGTTGACTGAGGGTGAGAAAATCTTCCTCGTATAATTGACGATGGTGATCACGAAGAAACCGCAATAAACTTTCTACAGCGACAAAAGTTACTAGTGCTTCTTCTTCATACAAAACCGAACGTAACCCTTCTAGGGGATGAATATTACCGAAGGTAGGTTGAATTTCTGAAAGCGGCATTTCTGCCAAATTACCCAGATCATCATCTTCGTTATCGTCCAAAGAATCAAAGGTGAGAAATAAACAATCTTGTTTGAGAAAGGCTTCTTCTAAATCCTGATTTATTTCATCTTCATCAGCGAGAACAGCAGCCCGAAACCGTTTTAGGGAATCTTCGGAACGATAAAACAAAATTCCATACTCAATTCCTAGCATTCCCATGACTGAGGCATAGAGTTTCTCTACATCCCATTGATTGATCTCTATTGATAAAATTTGCTGTTCTTCTAAATATTTCCAAGGAGCAGATTGCCAAACTTCTAAGGCTTTATCATGGAGAAGTTTAGCGTATTTGGGTGGCAAATCGGGAATTTGGCTATCAATGACTTCTGCAAAAGAGCGAAAAAGTTCATCAATTATGGGTAATTCGGGTACGTAGTCAATGGCAATATCTAAATCTTGTAATACTCCGCGCAAGTAAAATTGAATTTCCCGATCGCGGACAACTATTCTTTGGGGTCTAGCTGGTTTAGCAGGATTTTGGGGATGTTCTATTGCCCGCATTAGGGTACGCACAATGGCTTCGGGTCCCAGGCTGGGGTCTACCATATCCATAGCTCTAACAATACCTTCAGAGGCATCTACCCAAAGAATACAATCTCCTTTGGCCTCTGGGTCGGCAAATGGGTTGTGTGGTGATGACAATGGACGGCGATCGCCCTCCCATACAGAAGGAATCTTGGTTAATTTCTGCAACCGGCGACTGGTAGAGCGATTAAAACTTGTCATAGAGTAAATGAATCAAAACAAAGCGTTTGAGAATGAGACTTTTGGGAATGGTTAATCTTTAAACACACCTAATCCCTTAATTCTAGAATAAAAATCTTGGCTTGCTGACAAAGTGGCAAGTGGTGGACAAAACAGGGATAATTAAAAATTATCTTCCTATGTTCCCACATTCCTACCTGCTTATTCTTTTTTGCTGTCCTAATGTCGCTAAAATAAATATAAAAACATTCATACTCCCTTCTCACTAGAAGAATATAGATTAAATGAACCACGAAGGCGCAAAGGACGCGAAGGAAGAAGGAAGAAGAAGATATGTAATCTTATACTGGGAAGGGAGTGGCAGCCCAGAGGTATGAGAATGTCTGATGGGGTATTGATAAAACTAGTTCAGGAGTTAAGAATTTATGACACAAGCAACTCAAACTCAACAACGCGGAATTCTATTATCCGTATCTGCATTGCGGCAGGTTAAGTCTCTTCAAGATAAGCAAGGGCAAGATTTATGCTTACGGGTGGGAGTTAGACAAGGTGGTTGTTCGGGAATGTCTTATATGATGGATTTTGAGGATATTAGCAAGATTACCCCTGATGATGAGGTTTTTGATTATGATGGCTTTAAAATTATCAGCGATCGCAAAAGTCTCCTTTACCTTTACGGTTTAATGCTTGATTATAGTGATGCCATGATTGGTGGTGGTTTCCAATTTACTAACCCCAACGCTGCCCAAACCTGTGGTTGCGGTAAATCTTTCGGCGTTTAATATGGTCTAATTGTCAGTTATTGGTTGCTAATTACAACTGAATAATTGACAATTGATAATTGACCACTGACCACTGACTAATAACAAATGACTAATACTGTTGATTCCATCTTTGATACAGGTCTAGAACGCTATAAAGCTGGAGAATCCGTAGAATCTCTGATTCCTGTATTTAAAGAGGTATGCGATCGCTCTCCTAAAGCCAGTTCTGCCTGGGTTTGTCTAGCTTGGTTATATCTTCTAGATAATAAAGGCAAATTAGCTTTTAGTGCCGCTAATAAAGCCGTAAAATTGAATCCTCAAGATCCACAAGCAAGAATTAATCTGGCTTTAGCTATGCTAGAAACAGGTCAAAAAGGTTTGCGAGAACACATTGACATTGGAAAACAATTGATATTTGTCAATGAAGAATGGCAAGAAGAAGTTAAAAATAGCATTGAAGATGGTTTCATCAGAAAACCTGATTGGAAAAATTTAGCTAAAGTCAAAAAATGGTTATTTGAAGAATAAGAGAATAGGTAATAGGCAAGATTTATTACTCATAACCAATGAAAGACAAATTATTAAACTGGCTCAACTTCATATTAGTCGCTGATGTTTTTCTCGTAATTTTAGGTTTTGGGTGGCTGGTTATAGCCGTGATTGGTGATGCTTCGGGAATCAATTTAGGTTTAGATTTATGGCACCAACTCTGGATGCCTGTATTTAATCCTGCTATTGGTATATTAATGGGTGGGGCGTTATTCAGCGGCATTATTAGCTGGGTATCTAAGAAGCTGGCAAAAAATGAGTTGTCGTGAATTTTACTCATTTTTAAATCACTAGATTAATCGGCTGAAAGTAGGGGTAAAGCATTGCTAAACCCCTACTTTCATTGACAGCAGACACACCATAAGGTTTAAAATTTAGGTAATAAATCAGCTTGTTTACAAATTGCATTGGCAGTAATGCGGTCAATTGCACGATGTCTTTTGACGGGAATAGTTTTTATATCATTAGTATAAATAGAATGATTGCCACCTTCTCGCAATAAATAAAATCCATTTTCTTCCAAATACTTAATTAAATCTTTTCGTTTTACGGACATGATTACACTTCTACAGGAATTTGTTCAAGTAAAGAGTTTCCTGTGGGAATTTCTTTATCTTGCTGATGATAGGCAAGAATCATTTCTTTGAGTACATCTTGCAACATAGTTCTGCATATTTCTAGTGTTTCTCCTTCGGTAATGACTTCTTGCCATTCAATTATTTGTCCCATATATCCACTATTTATTTTGGTATATTTTGCGGTGTATGTAGTTAACATAAGACATTAATTAAGGGTATTTTCTAAATTATAACTTTTTTTGAGCGATAGCGTCTCGAAGAGATAGCGCTCTGTAGGAATCGCCCTCTACTATTCTAGACAGCAGAAAAGCGATCGCCTTCTCCATAACTCCAGGTTTGCTACATTGAGAGGAATTTCATCCTGTTCATCCTTTAATCCTGGACATCCTGATTCAGACAAGTTGATAGCTTATATGGCAAAATTCAAGAATATCAAGAGTCTACCGGCGTAAATCTTCAAGATTATTCCGAACTTTAATAGTATTAGGATGATCTACTATATACCATTAATAAAGTTGCCCTCCACATACGCCAGGGAATAAATTCCCTGTCTCATAGCTAAAGTCCGTTAAAACGGACTAATAAATTTTCGGTGTTGGTGATTTGATGTATGAAAATGATTTTTGATCATATCCAAACCCCTGTAGAGACGTTCCATGGAACGTCTCTACATTTAAATTCATACCTGGTTTCAGCAACGCCAAATTTTCATGGTTTTTAGTCATCTTCAGATGACTTTTGCTATGAGACTGGGAATTCATTCCCAGACGGGATAGGGGTTTTACGACTAATTACACTCTAGGATTAAACGCCAGCGTGACCTAAAGCAATACCTGTTACCAACATTCCCAAAACCAAAAAAGGTTGGGCGCTGGCTTGATATTTAACATCATTGGCTATGGGGTCACGGAGAAAATACATATCTTGGAAAGTGATTTGGGGAATGATTAATAGTACGAGAATTGCTGCATATAAATTCTCATTAATACTTACCAAATAACCAGCAACCAAACCTTGAAATAAGTCAATCATGACCACACAAATCAAAGCCGCATTTTGCACCCCAAACATGACTGGTAATGATTGTAAACCTAATTGGCGATCGCCTTCCACACTCTTAAAATCATTAACAATGGCAATACCCAAACCAGCCAAACTGTAAAATAAGGTCAGAACTACAATTTTCCAACTTAATTCCCCAAATAAAGCATGGCCAGCCCACCAAGGTAAAGCAATGTAACTTGCACCCAAAGCATAATTTCCTAACCAACCATTTTGTTTTAATTTCAATGGTGGTGCAGAATAAATATAAGCAATGAAAGTCCCAAAAACAGACAACATAAAAACAGTAGGAAATGGATGACCAGCCCATACATCTAAAGTGTATGACACACCATATCCTAATAATAGCAAAACAATGATTTGACTAATTACTTGCTTTTCCGAAATTCTCCCAGAAGGAATAGGACGATAAGGTTCATTAATCGCGTCAATTTCCCGGTCATAATAATCATTGATGGTTTGGGTATAACCTGTCAATAAAGGACCAGAAAGCAACATACAAAGGGCAGACTTCAAAACATTTTCTAGAGTCCAAGTGTAGTTACCAGCAGAAGCCGCACCGCAGACTACACCCCAAATTAGGGGAATCCAGGTAATCGGTTTCATCAATTGCAAGCGAATTTTCCAAATAGAAGTTTCTCCAGCACTTGCACCTTTCATACCCAGCAATTGCCGAGTTTTTGCATTGCGGTCTTCTGTGATTGTAACTTCTTGATTTGTAGATTCTATAACCTCATTCGGCTGAGAACCTGGATTAATAGGAGTTGATTCAGACATAAGGTGTAATAGTGATTGGTGATTGGTAATTGGTAATTGGTAATTGGTGATTGGAAAAAATTTTACCCATTACCTATTACCCATTACCTATTACCTAAAAAGAAATTATCAAATAACTATTGTGAAACTTTGCGCCAGTTACAGGTTTACCACTTAAAGCAGGAGGAAGGAAGATATTCCGCCTGTGATCTCCGGCTTCTACTGTGACTTCTGGCCCGTACTGGGTGAGTTTGACTTGTTTTTTATCAAAACCAGGCAGAAATAGGCGCACTTGGCGATTATGTACGTCAATTTCAATTGGTTGGTTAGCTTGTAATGCTTGTTCAAGAAAGTTGGGTAAAGCATCTATCAGAGGTTGCCATTGCCCATTAGAAACATCAGGAACTATGCTTACAGGTAGAGGTGCAAATTCTTCAGATAAATTAGTATTTTCTCCACCAGTAACTAAAATTGCTCCACCAACAGTTAAACCAATTTGTTGGGCGCTTCCCCAAAGATAGCGGGAATTTGCCACATCAATGGGTTCTGATGTTGTCACTAAAAAAGCCGCAACACGTTGGGGATTAGCTAAAGCAGCTTTACCTTCTTCAAGAAAATTATTAACTTGGTTAGTGGGTTGGGAAAAATTATCAGCAGTCCAATTAATATTAAAAAGACTACTAATTAAGGGTTGAATGAGGGGAGATTCGGTAATTGTTTTCCCTAAATCGGAGTTAACAAATAATTGCCGGAATCGTCGCATATACCAACTGAGAGATTCTGGCATTCCCAACATCCGCAAGGTGGAAGCGTCCCCCGTACCATCATAGATAATCGCGTCATATTTACCACTGGCATCATATTCACGAATAGCATTGAGAGCAAGGGCGTTGTCCATGCCTGGCAATGCTACCAGTTCTTGCCCGTAAACCTCTTTAAAAATTGGTGTGCGGAGGTATTGAGCCTCCAATTTTTTCACTTCGTCCCAGTTGCGTTCTAGCAGTACAGATGCTTGAAACTGTACTGCTTGCAGATTGGGAGAGATTTCCTGGGGGTCAGCAGTCAGAGCCGTATTGAGTAGAATTGACAATGTTGGATCTGCTAGTCCGGCTAGAAGCACCCGTTTGCCTTGTGTTGCCAAACTAATGGCTGCGGCGATCGCTATCTTACTGCGAGCGATGCCGTTTTTACCTAAAAATGTCAGTATCAAGGCCATTACTCAATTTCCAATTATCGCCGATCTTTTCAATAACAACTTAACACTGAACCAATCCTCTTCGCCTCTGCTCTAAGTTGTCTTGACTATGCTAGTTTGATTTCATCTTCAAAAAACCAGGTGGAGGAGTTGTCATCAAATTTGACCACCACACCAATTCCCGCCCCGTCAGTGACTTTGTAGCCAGAGATAGTGCCAATTTTTCCGAGTTTTTGAGCGATAGTAGAGGATACGCGATCGCGCAAACGAATCACCTTAACTTTCTGTCCGATTTCCATGATCTAGTTACAATCCAATAATCCAAATCTCAGTGTAGCGGAATCTGGTACTCTGTTTTCATCAGTCATGATTTAAAATTAAATCAGTAAGCAAGTAGGTATACTCTTATGTTTGTGACAGCCCAACAGCTAGAACAACAAATGCCCGATGCGACTCATTTGTTAAGTGATGAGCCGGAAATGGAAAGTTCTTTGCATTATATGCAGTTACTAATACTCGTAACTAGCTTAGAATGGTTATGGCGTGATCAAAATGATTTTTTTATTGGTGCAGATATAACCATTTATTTTAGTCGTCAACAGTTAAAAAATCGAGAATTTCGTGGGCCAGATTTATTCTTAGTTAAGGATACAGAAAAACGTCCCCGCACGTCTTGGGTCGTCTGGGAAGAAGATGGACGTTATCCAGATTTAATTATTGAATTACTGTCCAATAGTACAGCAAAAGTTGACCAAAACCTGAAAAAAAGTTTGTATGAAAATCGCTTTCATACTCCTGAATATTTTTGGTTTAGTCCCGAAAGTTTAGAATTTGCTGGTTTTAAATTGGTAGGAAATCAATATCAGGAAATTGTAGCCAATCAAGAGGGATATCTTTGGAGTGAAGTCCTAGATTTATATTTAGGTGTGGTAAATAGTAAACTTCGCTATTTTACATCTGAAGGTGAATTAGTACCAACACCAGAAGAAGCGGCTATAAAGATCCAAAAAGAAGCTCAAACAGCCCAAAATCAAGCTATTGAAGTAGAACAACAGTTAGCAGCAGCCCAAAATCAAGCTATTGAAGCACAAAAAGAAGCTCAAGCAGCCCACAATCAAGCTATTGAAGTAGAACAACAGTTAACAGCAGAAAGAGAGAAATCGCAACTTTTGACAGAACAGTTGCGAGTCCTACGGAGTGCTGCGCTATCTCTAGGTATAGATCCTGATAGTTTAAGGTAAGCAAATATGTATCAACATAATCCACCTTTGTCGCCAAAAGAAACCATGCCGACGATGTATGATTTACCCAGTGAGTTAATAGGAGAATCAGGTTTGCCGGATGAATTTCATTGTATACAAGCGGATTTGCTCAGTGAAACTTGTCAACCTGTCAATTATTCATCTGAGGAAATGTTACTGGCCAGCGACTTAAATCTTTATTATGACCCCCGACATCCTGGTTGGTACAAGCGTCCTGATTGGTATATGGTGTTAGGAGTTCCTAATGCTAACCACCAAGAAGATTTACGTTTAAGTTATGTTGTGTGGCAAGAAGGAATTAATCCTTTTTTAGTAGTTGAATTATTGTCACCAGGAACAGAACAAGAAGACTTAGGACAAACTCTGCGGGAAGTCAATAAACCTCCGACCAAATGGGAAGTATATGAACACATTTTGCGTGTTCCTTACTATATTATTTATGACCGTTATCAAAATAATTTCCGTGTCTTTAAAATTAATGGTACTCGTTATCAAGCTATATCTTTGCCAGATAACCGTTTCTGGTTAGAAGAAATAGAAATGGGTTTAGGTTTGTGGCAGGGAAGTTATCAAAATACAGAGGGTTTATGGTTACGTTGGTATAATGCTGATAGTTGGTTGCCAACATTAGCAGAAAAGGCAGAAAGTGAACGTCAACGGGCAGATAATGAACATCAACTGGCAGATAAATTAGCGGAATATTTGCGTTCTCTTGGTGTAGATCCTGATACTGTAATCAATTAGGAAAAAGCTATGACTACAACCATAAACTTAACCGATACCAGTATCAAATATCCTAGTGCAGATGGAGAGACTATGGCAGAAACCTACATACATCTTTATGCCATTTTAACTACTTTAGAAGTTCTTAAACAATACCTTACAGGTACACAAGCAACGGTATTAGCAAACCAATTTCTTTATTATGCCCAAGGTTTTCCGAAATTAAGAGTCGCACCAGATGTAATGGTGATTTTTGATGTGTCTCCTGGTGGTAGAGATAATTATAAAGTGTGGGAAGAAGGACAAGTTCCCCAAGTTATTTTTGAAGTGACAAGTCCAGCTACTAAAAATCAAGATCAGAAAGAGAAAAAGCTTTTATATGAACAATTAGGAATTTTAGAATATTGGTTATTTGATCCCAAAGGAGAATGGATTAAGAATAAGTTATTGGGGTATAGATTAGAAGAGGAAATTTATCAACCAATTACCGATAGTTTCTCTCAACCTTTAGGATTGCGTTTAGAAGTGGAAGGGGAACTTTTGAGATTTTACCGATTAGATACAGGTAATAAATTACTCATACCTACAGAACTAGCCGAAAAGGCTGAAAATCAAGGACAAAGGGCTGAACAAGAGTATCAACGGGCTGAAGCTGAACGAGTAAGGGCTGATGAAGCAGAAATGAAAGCAGCTATACTAACTCAAAGGTTAAGGGCGTTAGGTATTGAGCCTGATAATTTGTAAATAAATCTTTTAGTAGAAATTTCCCTAATCTGAAAATTAATCGCAGACAATAGGACTCTATATGGTATAGAATGCCGAAATGACTTTTTCTGGTGTGTAATGGTGCTTAAGAATGACGCTTTCTCTCAAAGATAATTTAAAGTGGTTACAAGTGCAGCGTTATTGCGAACTCTTGCACGTATTAGTAGAAAGGACTCTAAAAGTCCGCTACCGGGGTTCTTTTTTGGGGGTTTATTGGTCACTATTGAACCCTGTAATTATGACAGGGCTATATACTGCTATTTTTGGTGCTACCTTTGCATCCTATTATGGCAACTCCATCATTAACTATATGCTGGCAGCACTGACGGGATTACTAGTAATCAATTTTTTCTCAGCTTGCACATCCCAAGCTTTAACCAGCGTAGTTGGTAATGGGGCATTATTAAATAAAATTCAGTTGCCAGTCAGTGTTTTTCCGGTATCAATGGTGGCAGCTAATGTACTTCAGTAAGGTTCAAGAAGATATGTATCCCTTAGTGTCCGTTGCTATTCCAGTCTACAACGGTGAAAATTATATGCGTGATGCCATTAACAGTGTTTTGGCACAAACATATTCTAATTTTGAGGTATTGGTAGTCAATGATGGCTCACGAGATGGAGGCACAACAGAGGAAATAGCTCTTTCCTATGGCGATCGCATTCGTTATTTTTCCAAGCCCAATGGTGGAGTGGCTTCAGCTTTAAATTTGGCATTAAAAGAAGCTAAAGGTGAATATTTTTGTTGGCTATCTCATGATGATGTCTATCTTCCAGATAAAGTAGCCAAAGAAATGGAAAAGCTGCTGTCACTACCTGATCCCAATAGTGTAGTGTTCTGTCGGTATTCCATTATCAATTCTGATGGACAATATCTATATGATGCTCCCCTCCCACCTCAGTTTCCACCTCATCAAGCTGCTTATCAATTGATTTTAAAACAGTGGCTTCATTGCTGTACCATCTTAGCACCCACATCCTTGTATCTGGAAAGTGGTAGTTTTAGGGAAGACTTACCAACTACACAAGACTACGATTTATTAGTAAAAATTGGACTGAAACACCCTTTTATAGAGATACCAGAGGTACTTTTAAAAGCACGCTCACATTCAGAACAGGGAAGTTTAACTCTTGGACATTTGAAAGAAGTTGAACATTTTTTTGAAGAACACATCCCTTTGCTATCAGCCGAGTATATGTCTACTAACTTCAGAAGTCAGGAAAGTATTGATGCGTTTTTGGCATTAGGCAAACAGATGTGCGATCGCCACTTTCCGAATGCTTTGCTCACAGTTGCCAAGCAATTAATTTATTGCGAAGCACAACGAGCAGAACCAGAATCCTTGTGGCAAGCTATTTATCAACTAACTATCAAAGACTATTCTGTGACTGTGGAAAAGCTAAATATTCAAACAGATCAACATTCATCTGCACCATATACTGATAACAAACTCAAAGTATTGGCACGCCAATGGCTACCACCACAGGTGAGGATTAAACTTCAGCAATTGCGATATAATCTGCGACATATCCTATTATCAAGTCAGCCTGCTACCCAAGAGAACGAGAAAACACGCCTTGCTTCCTTAGATTTTGAGAAAATCTATGAAAACAATGGATTTGCTGGCACAGAATCCCGATCAGGAGAAGGCTCTAGTCTCTTTCAAACTCGCATTATCCGTGAGGAAATTATCAAACTATTAGACGAGTTAGAAGTCAAATATCTTCTTGATGTTCCTTGCGGAGACTGGAATTGGATGCGATATGTGAATTTGTCCAACATCTACTACACTGGTGGTGATATAGTTCAAACTATTATTGATAATAATAACAAATTACATGGTAATGAAAATTGCAAATTCGAGTATCTAAACATTATTACTGGACCGCTACCAAAGGCTGATCTGATCCTTTGTCGAGATTGTTTAGTTCACCTGAACTTTATTGATGGACTAACAGCCCTGGAACAGTTTCGTAAAAGTGGGGCAAAATGGTTACTCACAACCACATTCACTGAAAGAGACAGCAATACTGATCTATACGAAGGAGCTATTTGGCGACCTCTAAATCTGGAAAAACCTCCTTATAATCTGCCTAAAGCACATCGTTACATCAACGAAGGATGTACAGAGGGTGGTAATTTGTTTGGCGATAAGTGTTTAGGGTTGTGGCAATTAAATTAAATTTGATAGATGAATATATTACAAGTCAATTACACAGATATATTAGGACACCGTTTTAACGGGGGAGCTTTGATTCCTTGGTTGCGCGATCAGGGACACAATGCACTTCACACTGTAGGAGTCAAACAAGCAACTGGAGATACTTCTATTAATTTAATTCCACATCCCTGGACGAAAATCTCTCGATTAATAAACCGTATAGAAAACCTCATCAGTATTCATAATGTACTGTACCCTCAATCTTTCTTTTTACCTTTTAATCCAGCATTCCAAAAAGCAGATGTAGTCCATTACCACATTATTCACAATCAATTCTTTAGCTATCTAGCTTTTCCTTGGTTGACCAACATCAAGCCTACAGTTTGGTCATTGCACGACCCTTGGGCAATTACAGGGCATTGCGTTCATCCCTTCAATTGTCAAGGCTGGAAAACAGGTTGTAATCCTTGTCCACATCTTGATTATCCATTTGCTATATCTCAAGACCGTGCATGGCTTAATTATAAACTTAAAGATTTTGCCTATAAAAACTCTCAGCTACATTTGATTGTGGCCAGCAGATGGATGCAAAACTTGGTTCAACAGTCTCCCTTATTAGGTAGATTTCCAATACATCACATACCTTTTGGATTAGACCTAAATCTATTTTCACCAGGTAACAAGGCTGAAGCCAAAAAAAAACTTGGTATTCCTAGTGATCAGATCGTGATCGGATTGCGATCTCTTAAAGGTCCATATAAAGGACTTGAGTATTCTATTAAAGCTATAGAATTATTACCTGCTACAGTGCCAATTCATCTATTAACTTGTCAAGACAAAGGCTTACTATTATCTTTAATAAATAAGTTTCCGATTACAGAACTAGGGGAACTTCATGATGATAGAGCAATGGTAGATTTTTTTCGTGCTACGGACATCCACTTGATGCCTTCTATGGCTGAGAGCTTTGGGATGATGGCTATGGAAGCTGCTGCTTGTGGAGTTCCATCAGTAGTTTTTTCTGGAACACCATTACCAGAAATTTGTTTTGCCCCTGAAGGAGGAATTACAGTAGAACGCGGTAATTCAATCAAATTAGCAGAGTCCATTTACTCCCTAATTGATGATTCTCAAAAAAGACAAGTAATGGGTTTTAGAGCCAGAGAACTAGCCAAACAACATTATGATTTTAAGCGATATGCTACTGATATGATGTCTATTTATTATCAGGTGATTGAACAGCATTCTAAAGCCAAGTAGTGATAAAGATATTATGAATGTTTTAATTGCAGATTTTGATTTTTTTTCCACTGTCGGTGGTGGACAAACCTACTATCGTAAGTTAGTTGAGCGTAATCCTAGTATTCGCTTTCACTTCTTCACCCGAAATTTTAATTTAGAGGAGTCTGGGGGTAATAGGTCTTCAGACTTACCTGCTAATGCTTTTCCAATTCCTTATAAATGTGATCAGCGTTTGCCATATCTTTTTACTACCATAGCAAATAAGTTTCCTTCTATCGCCCCAGAAATTATCTATTGGCTTCTAGATGAAGCCGTAAATATGGCCTACAGTGTAGCAGATCGAAGTTTTGATATTGTCGATGTGCCAAGTTTTAGACCTCTGATATTATTTTTGGCGGCAATGTTTAAATACAATGAAGTACAATGTGCTACTTATATTTTAAGCATTCATGGGTGGGGACACAAAGCCATAGATTTTTCTTGGGAGCGTGACCGATCTCAAGATATTGTTCGGTCTCTGTTGACTATAGAAAAAGAATGTTTAGAGGGAGCAGACATCCGTTACGAAATTTCAAAATTTAGCCTTCAAGATACCAAAAAATTTACTTCCTATCCCCTTGTTTACTACGATATTCACAACGTACTTGAATCAATTTTTCCTCTTACAACCCTGGCGCAAACATCTAACTCTCTTCCCGATATTTGGTATCCTGCACGACTTGATAGACAAAAAGGTGTTGATATTTTTTTGCAAATTCTGTCCCGCATACCCAAAAATTTATATGGTAGTATTCGTTTGTGTGGACCAGATGGAGAAGAGGCAGGTCGCACTTGGTCAGATCGAGTTAATTCCCTAGCTAATAACCTTGGAATTAAGATTTATTATCACGGGTCATTAAGTCGTGATCAAGTGCTTGAAGATGTTTTTTCTCAGCCAAATTATTGTATTTTTCCCTCACGGTATGATTCTTTCGGTTTGGCTATCACGGAAGCATTATTTTCTGGTTGTCCCGTGGCTGTCTCTGATCAATGTGGGGCTTCTCATTTTCTTCTTGAAGAATATCCTGACCTTCCTTTCACCTTATTTGATATTAATAACTTAGACATGGCTGTACAGAAAATTTCTGAAGACTTGAGACGATATACTGATATTCGGGATCATCTTAGACAAACTTTAATAAAATGCCCATTGAAGTCTGGATCTCAAGATGCAGTAATTCCTATCTATCGTTCCCAATCAATCCAAAATTTAGAACAAAGGGATATGATAGAAAAATTAGTGTTTTCTGCGATTATGGAAGCTAAATCTCTAGAAAAATCTGTTATTTTTCCCAAAAAAATTATTATTAAAGCTAAACAAAATCCATATGTTATGAAAACTTGGATATTAATTAAATCTATTTTACCTATCTGCTTACGCCAGAAAATTCGGCAGACATTCTATTCAAAAAAATAATTTATTTGCATTAATGTATTTTATGTCTATTATTTCATATTCTGATATATCACTTTTACTCCAGATGTCGAGAATGGACATTCGGAAACGTTATCTTGGGACTCTGTTAGGTAGTACCTGGGCCATTCTTTCTCCTTTGATAAACACTAGTCTCATATATGTTGTGATGATCTACGGATTAAAAGCTGGCAGTGCTGTGGGGAATGCCCCCTATGTTAGTTGGTTAATTTCTGGGATGTTGGCTTGGTCTTTTATGCTAGAAATTATGTCCACAGGAATTAATGCTATTGTAGAAAACTCCCATTTAGTGACAAAAATTCGGTTTCCTTTGCGCCTATTAGTGATAGTAAAGGTGGTTTCCGCCATGCCAATTCATATTTTATTGATGTTGATTCTCATGCTGATAATGGCGGTGCAGGGTGTTGGATCTTTTACTTACTGGCTGCAATTGCCCTACTATTTCCTCTGTGCAACAATTTTAACTCTGGGTATAAATTATCTTACTTCAGCCGCTCAGGTATTTACCAGGGATGTTGGTAGTATTATGGGAGTGATTTTACAAGCCTTATTCTGGGCTACGCCAATCTTCTGGAGGGTGGACTTAATCAGCAATTCAAACTTCCGGTTTCTACTTTATAGTCCATTTGCCTATATTATTACTGGATACCGTGATAGTTTATTTGATGCTTTACCTTTTTGGCAGCGTCCAGTAGAAACTATCATATTTTGGATTACTGCACTACTGATTTTATGTTTTGGTATGTTTTTCTTCCAGCGTGTTCGTACTCACTTTGCAGATGTGCTTTAATCTATGTCTGATACCATAATTTCTGTTTGTAACCTAACAAAATCCTATCGTCTTTATAACAACCCTTCAGATCGTTTAAAAGAAGTATTCATACCATGGCGTAATTGGCATACTCCCTTTTTTGCACTTCAAGATATAAGTTTTAAAATTCAGGCAGGTGAGCATCTTGGTATATTGGGGATCAACGGTGCTGGTAAGTCAACACTACTACAAGTATTAGCAGGTGTTTTAACCCCCACATCTGGTATAGTAGATGTGCGAGGAAGATTAGCTTGTCTTCTTGAACTTGGTGCAGGTTTCAATACAGAGTTAACAGGGCGTGAGAATGTTACATTTCAAATGCAACTTTATAATTTAAGTGAGCGCGAAATTCAGAAAAAAATTGTCGAGGTGGAAGCATTTGCCGAAGTCGGAGAATTTTTCGATCAACCAATGAAACTTTACTCAAGTGGAATGTACCTTCGAGTAGCGTTTGCCTCGGCAATTCTCGCTGAACCCGATATTTTAATTATTGATGAGGCATTGGCTGTCGGTGATGCTCGCTTTCAAAAAAAGTGTTTTGATCAGTTGAATACTCTTAAGGAAAGAGGGACAACTGTTATTCTTGTAACCCATGATATTTTTGGTGCTAAAGCCCATTGTTCACGCTTACTTTTATTACACAAAGGTAAATTAATTGCCAATGGCAACCCGGAGGATGTGATAACTCAGTATATGCAGATTCTTTATCCTTCGGCAACTGAACAAGGGATATTAGATGTGGGTCAAAACGACAAGGGTGAAAAATTATCTAAGTCCCTCCGAGTACGTGAAACAAGCACTAACGACTACATATTACAGATAGATCCAGCTAATGCCACCAATATATGGGGATCTGGTGGGGCTATACTTGTAGGTATGCGTTTCTTCGGGTTGATTCCGCCTAACCGCTTTATTAATGAACAAAAGATAGTCATCGAATGTGATTATTCCTTTGATTCATCGGTTTTGTCCAATTTGGCAGTAAAAGAAGGTATTATTCCCAAGCTGGCTGTGGGTATGCGTGTTGATGCGAGCAACGGAATGCCTCTATGTGATTTTTCTAGTGCTGTGATGAAAAATGAGCCAATAGAGTTTGATATTACCAAGGAAGACTGTGGCACATTTCGTTTTGAAGCAACTTTGCCAAAGTTAGCACCAGGTAACTATTTTTTTTCACCGGCTATCTCGATTGGTGATAAAGATTATTATACACCTATAGTTGTGTATGAGAATGTCGCCATATTACAATGCGAGCGAACTGAATTAATTCTTGGTCTTTTTAAACCAGACTACTCCGTGCAAAGAATTTCCTAAATTATTTTCTGAAAGTATGGTCAATTTTATATCTCAATTACTGACTCAGATCAAACATTATTTACAGGAAGATAATGATTTAAAGGAGGAAGTTCAAGTATTGCGATCGCGTGTAGATTATTTGGAGCATCGTCTAATTAATTATTATCGCAACCGATGGGATGTCCTTGATTGTGTAGCTGATTATTTGGTTAATGCCGAAATATTGGGTGATTACGCAGAATTTGGTGTCTATAAAGGCACTACATTTGGTTATACTGCTAACCTTTTTCATTCCCTTTTTCCACAAATGCGTTTTTTGGCATTCGACTCCTTCGAGGGACTACCAGAGCCTAAAGGTATAGACAGATCACCCATAGGGTTTTCCAGTGGATTCTTCCAAGGACAATTTGCCGCAACAGAGGAGGAGTTTTGTCGCAATGTTTTAGCCGCTGCACCGTATCTGTCTCCTGAGCGACTGGTAATAACAAAGGGTTGGTTTGATAAGGTACTTACCTCAGAATCTGCCGACAGGATGAAATTGCAGCATTTATCCTGCGTATGGATAGATTGTGATTTGTATGAATCTACCATACCAGTTCTGCAATTTATTACTCCCTATCTTTCTGTCGGTAGCGTTATTCTTTTCGATGATTGGCGTTGTTACCGTAATTTAGTTAATTGTGGTGAGCAACGAGCTTGTAGTGAGTGGTTAGAGAGTAATCCTGAACTTACACTTAATGAATTTATCTCCTTTGGATTTCATGGAATGTCCTTTACAGTGGCTTCTGTTCCAGAAGTTAAAAATTAGAGTATTCATCAACAGCTATTAAAGTTATCTAAGGATGAACAAGAATGGTTAAAAATATATTTCTCAACAAATTTAATTTCCAAGAGATTAAGCTTTTAGTCGGCAATTTATTGCAAATCTCTAGATTACGCCCTAGCTATAAAATGAATTACATATCTATTGGTGGATGGTGTGGCACTAAAGTAGCAATGTCACAAGTCAATTTATCTGATGAAGCAACATTTCCATTTGATTATGTCAGATCATCATTTGAAGGTGTAATTGATTGTATTGAAAATAATTTTGAGAATTATTTTCCCGAAAAAATAAAAATAGATTCTAGATTTTCTGAATATAAGCCCTTTATAGGTAAATATATTGGATTCTATCATAATGATTTACATGATCCTGAAGTCATAAAATCATTTAACAGGAAAATAGATAGATTCAATAAAAAATTGTCGTCTGCAAAAAATATAGTTTTTTTGAGAACCATTGTTACAGATGATTACAATGATGAAATACTGCAAGTAGGACATTTACAAAAAGCAATTGAAAAAAAATACCCAAAGCTTAACTATATAATAATATTTGTGATTCCTAATCAACAAACAACAGCCTATTATAAAAACTATAATAAAAAGGTATTTGTCTTTACTTTAAATGATTTATCATACAATGATGCTAATTTAGGCAATGATTATAAACCAATATTTGATTTTATTTTAAATAATAACTTGTTTAAAATAATTCCTGAACCCAATCATGATGTAAATATTATAAAAAAAAGTAGATTATGGTTAGTTGAAAATATCCCTATGGTAAATGAAGCCGAATAAAATTTATAAAATACCAATCAGGAAAAAAGATTATGATATTACATCAGTGTTCTTGCTGCGATTCCTTTTTAGAAAAGACTGACATAACACACCACTTATTCGATGTTCTACGGAAGTGGGAGGCGCATGAGGTTGTAATTTCCGAAGATACCTGGTCTAATTACCCAGATAATATAAAGTTGACACTATATCAATGCCAAAACTGCGAGTTCGGAGTTTTTTTGCCTATGACAATTGGTAGTGACGCATTCTATACAGATATTTCGCGTAATGAATATTACTTACCAGATCGCTGGGACTTTCATGTAGCGATTAAGGCACTAAGTTTGCACAAAGCCCACTCCGTACTGGATGTTGGCTGTGGGCGCGGGGCTTTCCTTGATTTGGTAACTAAACAACTACCTCATGTAATCTGTCATGGCAATGATGCCAATCCCACCATCCGCGATGTTCTACCACCTCAAATTAACTTGCATCTAAATGTGTCAGATGCACCGACTAATTTAGATGCAGTGACGCTTTTCCAAGTCATAGAACACGTAGCCGACCCATTGCAATTGTTAAGGGAGAGTATTTCCAAGGTACGACAGGGGGGGTTAGTGATAGTTAGTGTGCCAGATCATAGTGGACCAATTCGTTTTTTTGCTGATTCCCATACAGCCATACCACCACATCATGTTACTATTTGGACACCTAAAAGTTTGGAGTTGATCTTAAGGAAGCTCGGATTATCTATTTTAACTCGTAAAACAGAACCATTGCCAGATTATTTGATGCCATTTTACTTGCCAAAAATATTAGCTCATACATTTCGTGTATCTGGTAATTTAGCTGGGGAAGATATTGTAACTCGCAGGTTGTCTAACCCCATAGTAAATTTGTGCAATAGATTGGGTATTAAGAGTTTACCTATTCGTGGACACACTTATTTAGTAGTAGCAAAAAATAATAATTTATGAAAAAAATACCATTAATTTATCTTTTAAGAAAACTTTCTTAAAAATTCAGTATTTCCACATTCAGGTATTTCTATGTGCGGTATCTCAGGAATTTTATCCGAAAGTCTTACACAAGGACATTTAAGCGATGTTTTGAATCGCATTACTAATGCAATGAATCATCGTGGTCCAGATAATAGAGCCATCTATATAGAGAATGGTTGTGGTCTAGGACATACAAGATTGGCTGTTATTGATCCATCAGAAGTTGGTAAACAGCCTATGACTAGAGATGGAGTAACACTTGTTTACAATGGAGAACTCTATAATTTTCAGGAAAAACGGAAATTATTACAAGCTGATGGATATAAGTTTATTGGACAATCTGATGCTGAAGTTTTGTTAGTTCTTTATCTTCGTTATGGAGAAAGTTGTGTTCAATATTTGCAGGGAATGTATGCCTTTGCTATCTGGGATAGTCGCAAACAAAAATTATTTTGTGCCAGAGATCCTCTAGGAATTAAACCATTTCTTTATGCACAGACAAATGAAGGTTTTATTTTTGCATCGGAACTTAAAGCACTTCTAGCTTCAGGATTCGTAAAAAGAGAGATAAATCGTGATTCGCTGAGAACTATTTTGGAAAGAGGTTCAGTATCACAACCAGATAGTATTCTCAAGGAAGTAAAGTGGTTATTACCTGGACATACATTAAAATTCCAAATTGGAAGAGAACCTATTTTAAATTGTTTTCGCTCTTTACGCACTGGTGTAGTTGATTTAACAGGTGCAGAGTGGCCAACAATCCTCGATTATGGCAAAAAACTTTTGTCTGATGTAGTAAATCGTCAGATGATTGCTGATGTTCCTCTGGGTGCTTTTTTATCTGGTGGGATTGATTCTTCTTTATTAGTAGCCCTAATGTTAAGGGAACACAGAGACTTAAGAACCTTTTCTGTGGGTTTTGAGCATGGTTTAGAAACAGCAGCGACAGATGAAACCCAAGATGCGGAGGAAGTGGCTAGGTATCTTGGAACTGACCATACTCAAATTATCATCCAACAAAAAGAAATTGCTGATAACTTAAGGGCGATCGCTAAAGACCTTGATCATCCAACTGTAGATGGTGTTAATACATGGTTTATATCCAAAGCTGCTAGTCAATATGTAACTGTAGCTATTTCCGGTACAGGAGGAGATGAACTATTTGCTGGCTACCCTTGGTTTAGTTCTATGCAGAGCTTTAATAGTCGTCCTTGGATCAACAGAATGATTGGTTATTTTCAAGGAGAAAATTTTATAAATACCTTCAATACACAATATTATATTTTTGATCAATTAACAGCATCTCGTTTATGTCCAGGCACTACAGCAAATAGTAATCGCTATGATCCTTTATATTATGCAGATACTTTAAGCAGAGTCTCTGGTTTGGTTTTATCAGGATACACACGAGATCAACTATTAGCTGATATTGACACTGTATCTATGAGTCATGGCTTAGAAGTCCGAGTTCCATTACTTGACGAAAATTTGTTAGATTTTGCTTTGTCGTTACCAGAAATAGCTAAAATCGCTCCCCGTGATTTATTAGCACCCCAAGGCAGTTATGCTGCATCTGGTGTGAAACGCTTGTTGGTTGAAATTGGATCACCTTTGTTGCCAAACGGGTTTAAATACCGTTCAAAAAGAGGATTTACATTACCTTTTGATAGTTGGTTAAGAGGTATTCTCAGTCCTATGCTCCAAGAAATTCTTTCAGTCAATGTGATTTCGCAGAGAGGTTTTTTTGAACCTAATGAGGTACAATCAGTATTAAGTTCTTTTGTTTCTGGACAAGTCCACTGGACTAGACCCTGGTTGCTAATGATGACAGAGTTATGGGCGCAGGAGGTTCTCGATGCCTGAAAAGATCCGTATACTTTTCGCTGGCGAGTTGCATAGTAGTCATGCACTGAGTTGGATAGACTTGCTCTCACCCTACAAAGACCAGTTTGAAGTCCAAGGTCTGCATATTAGTATGTGGAATCCACCAGAGGCAGATTTTCCCATTACTGAAGCCAAAGACATAATCTATTTTGAACAAGCAAAACAGTATCTTAAATCTGAAAATCCTGCTAATGAAGAAGTTTATATTTATGGATTGGGGACAATTAAATGTAAACAGCTTGTTAATGCCTGGGGTGTTATTCAGGAGTTCAAACCCCATATTATACATACATTAGGCGTATTTCCATCTAGTGTGTTTTTTTTTAAAACTCTGTGTTACCCAGATATTGAAGTTGGTTGGGAGCCATTTTGGATTGTACAAGCTCGTGGAGGTCCTGACGTTGCATTGAATCGACAAAATCCTAGTTTAGCAGCGGAAATCCACGCTATATTCAATCGTTGTGATTACTTTATTGCTGATAATCAACAAAACTATTCATTAGCTTTGTCTATGGGACTTAAACCTGATAAACTTTCAACCACAGGACCTGTTCCAGGTGCTGGAGGTGTTGATCCAGCAATATTTGATGGTGTTCTTCTTCCTTCTCAAAAAGAACGTCTTATACTATGGCCAAAAGCTTACAACTGTATTCAGAGTGATGGTTTTGCAGTTATAGAGGGATTAAGACTAGCTTTACCTTATATTGGTGATTTTAAACTAATTGCTACTGCTGCAATTCCAGATGTTGAGTATTGGTTTAATAAATTTTTGGGTGATTATGGTTCAAGAGTAGAAATACATAGCCGTCTTCCACATAAAAAGCTTTTAGAGATTTACCGTTCGGCAAGAGTGCTTTTAGCACCGTCACTGAGCGATGGTATTCCTAACTCAATGTATGAGGCAATGGCATCCCATACTGTACCTATCCTGTCACCTATTGAGACCCTATTGCCCCTTTTTAAAGATAAAGTTAACACCATCTATGCTCCCAACCTTGATCCAACAGCTATTGCAGAGGCTTTAGTTCTCGCTATGAATGATGATACTTTGGCTGATAATATTGCATTAACTAATCGTGCGTTGTTGCCAAATTTAGCAGGTCGGGAAGCTGTACGTAATCGTGTTGTCAATATGTACCGACAAGTTATTAAATTAAAAATGTCCCAATTGATTTTAGAGTTGATGGAAACTAAAACTGCTTTAGTCAACACACAAAATCAATTAGTTAACACACAACATCAATTAGTTAACACACAACATCAACTACAGAAAATTTCCGAACACCCAGTAGTTAGAGTTTTGAGAAAAATTAGAAAAGTTTTTAAAAGTCTTGGCTTTTAGCGACATACAGGGAAAAATCCCTATACAAATCCAGCCCGAATGGCTATATCTATGATCAAGTGTAAACTTGACCTGGAATCGTTATATACTAAACAGGTCTTAAAACAGTCATACTGACCCAAAAAAGGAAAGATTCTGGAATAGGCTTCACTAATGCCATAAATTCAGATATTTTCCTCTCTCCGTATGACCTCTGTAGTTGAAATCCTATAGTTTATAGATAGCAAAATATGAAAATTTTGGTCATTGGTGTGACGGGAATGTTAGGCAATGCCATGTTCCGAACCTTCTTAAATAGCAATTTTGGTCACGATGTAGTGGGTACGGCACGTAGCACAAATGCTTTAGATTGGTTTGATGGAGCAACTTCTGAGCAGATTATTACAGGTGTTGATGTCGAAAACCATGACTCGTTGGTTAGGATATTCGCAAAAGTACGCCCACAAATAGTGATAAATTGTGTTGGTTTAGTAAAACAACTTGCTGAAGCAAATAATCCACTGTTGGCAGTACCCCTCAATACCTTGCTACCACATCGGCTTGCGGCTTTGTGTTCTCTTGTCGGCGCTCGCTTAATTCATATTAGTACCGATTGCGTTTTCTCAGGGGACAAGGGGAATTATCTTGAGTCTGACTTTGCTGATGCCAAGGATCTCTATGGTCGTTCTAAGTTATTAGGAGAGGTAGATTATCCTCATGCTATAACACTGCGTACTTCAATAATTGGACATGAACTTTCTGGGAATCATAGTCTGATTGGTTGGTTTCTTTCCCAGGAAAATAAAGTTAAGGGTTTCACCCGTGCTATATTTTCAGGACTACCAACTATGGAGTTAGGAAGGGTGGTACATGATTTTGTGTTGCCTCATCCAGATTTGCATGGTTTATATCATGTAGCAGCAAAGCCCATTGATAAGCATAATTTGCTGAAGCTAGTAGCCGAAATCTATGGCAAAAAAATAGAAATTGTGGCTGATGATGGCTTTGTTATTGATCGTTCTTTGAATGCTCACAGGTTTTATGAGAAGACTGGTTATGTAGCCCCAGCATGGCAAGATTTAGTAGCACAAATGTATGAGTTCAAATAATTAAGGTAGGAAATATGTTTAAAGATAAAGTGTTAATGATTACTGGTGGGACTGGTTCTTTTGGTCATGCCGTCCTGAAGAAGTTTCTTGAAACTGATGTGCGAGAAATTCGGATTTTCAGCCGGGATGAGAAAAAACAGGAGGATATGCGGATTGCTTTCGGTAATCCCAAGTTAAAGTTTTATCTTGGTGATGTGCGAAACTACGATAGTATTCAAGATGCCATGAAAGGCGTAAACTATGTTTTTCATGCAGCCGCATTGAAACAAGTACCTGCTTGTGAATTCTATCCGATGGAAGCAATACGGACTAATGTACTTGGTGCTGAGAATGTAATTAATGCTGCTATTGCTAATCGTGTAGAACGAGTAATAGCACTAAGTACAGATAAAGCTGTATATCCTATCAATGCTATGGGACTATCTAAAGCTATGATGGAAAAGCTGATAGTTGCCAAAGCAAGAACGCTTGGTGCTGGAGAAACGGTTCTTTGTGGGACTCGCTACGGCAATGTAATGGCTTCTCGTGGTTCAGTAATTCCTCTGTTTGTCAGCCAATTGAAGCAAGGAAAAGAAATTACCATAACTGATCCGTCAATGACACGCTTTTTGATGTCTTTGGAGGATTCTGTGGATCTGGTACTTTATGCTTTTAAACATGGAGAACAGGGAGATATTTTTGTGCAAAAATCTCCAGCTTCGACTGTAGAAGTTTTGGCTTTGGCTTTAAAAGAGATATTCCAGGGGAATAGCTCAATTCGTATTATTGGTACTCGTCATGGTGAGAAATTGTATGAGTCTTTAGTGTCTCGTGAAGAAATGGCAAAAGCTGAGGATATAGGACAGTATTTTCGCATTCCAGCAGATAATCGTGATCTGAATTACAATCTTTACTTTACAGAGGGTGAACCAGCGATCGCTAAGTTATCTGACTATACATCTCATAATACAGAACAGCTAGAAGTTGAAGGAGTTAAACAATTGCTGTTAAAACTCGATTTCATTCAGGAGCAACTCAATGCTTAAGGTGATGACCATTGTTGGTACGCGTCCAGAACTCATCAAAATGAGCCGAGTTATTCCCGAATTAGATCAGTATACTAGGCATATTTTGGTGCATACTGGACAGAACTATGATTATGAACTAAATCAGGTTTTTTTTGATGACTTGGAAATTCGTAAACCTGACTACTTTCTCGCTGCTGCTGGTGCTAATGCGGCGCAAACTATTGCCCAGGTAATTGCTAAAACTGATGAAATTTTAGAAAAAGAAACTCCTGATGCTGTCATGCTTTACGGAGATACAAATTCCTGTTTGGCCGTTTTGTCTGCTAAACGCCGAAAAATCCCTATCTTTCATATGGAAGCTGGAAATCGTTGTTTTGATCAAAGAGTACCAGAAGAAATAAACAGAAAAGTTCTCGATCATCTTTCGGACGTGAATATGGTTCTAACGGAACACGCAAGACGCTATCTCTTAGCCGAAGGAATTCGTCCCGATATGATATTTAAAACCGGATCTCATATGCCGGAAGTGCTTGATTATTATTTGCCTAAAATTCGTCAGTCTGATATCTTGACGCGGTTAGGATTGGAACCTCGTAAGTATTTTGTGATCAGCGCACATCGGGAAGAAAATGTAGATTCTCCTCAAGTTTTAGCCGATTTTCTCGATACTTTAAATGCCTTGGTCAAGGAATATGAATTATCTGTAATTGTTTCCACCCATCCTCGTACTCGTAAGCGGTTAGAAAATATTGAACCTATAGCTTTGAGTGAGAAGATTGTTTTTAGTAATCCTTTTGGTTTTTTAGACTATATACAATTACAAATGCAAGCATTTTGTGTGTTGTCTGATAGTGGCACAATTACTGAAGAAGCGTCATTACTCAATTTACCAGCAATTACGATTCGCAACGCACATGAACGTCCTGAAGGAATGGATGCTGGTGTGCTTGTAATGAGTGGACTTAAAAGCAATAGTGTCTTAGATGCTGTAAGAGTAGTTACTACCCAATTTGCTGAATCTACAACGCCTATTTTGCCAGTAGCTGATTATAAAAATTCTCATGTATCAAAGCAGATTGTACGTATTGTTTTAAGTTACGTTGACTATATTAATCGTGTTATTTGGTCTAAATGATAAGTAAAAAATTCTCATGACTTAAATTAGGATGTATGTCAAAAACACAAATAGAAACTCATCATTCAGAAGGAGCAGTTCTTCATATCATGCACAATTGGGGAGGGGGTGTAGAAAGATGGGTACAAGATTATTGTCGTACAGATACTTCTAGAAAAAATATAGTATTAAAATCTATTGGTATATCAGGAATCCCTGGTCAAAAATTATCACTTTATCAGCACATTGATGATCAAAATCCTCTTAGAGTGTGGTCACTAACAAGTTATATTTTTGCTACTTCTATTTATAACTTGGATTATTACTTTGCCTTAGAAGAAATCATTAGCGATTTCAATGTTAGTGTAATTATGATATCTTCATTTATCGGGCATTCATTAGATATTTTAAACACAGGAATTAAAACTATTATTATTTGTCATGACTATTATCCTTTCTGTCCTGCTATAAATATTTATTTTGAAAAAATATGCCGTGAATGTAAGTTAAGCCATTTACAGAGTTGTTTAGTAGAAAATCAATATAATAAATCGTTTCCTGGTATATCAGCTTCAGAATGGATACTAATTCGTAAAACTTTTATCAAGCTAATTTTAGATTATAAACTTACATTGGTTGTACCGTCTTTATCTGTAAAGACTAACTTAATTCTTTTAGAACCTACATTTAAAAATATAAATTTTGTGGTTATTCCTCATGGTATAGAAATAGAAGATTTAAAATCATATCAAAATAAATATTTAAATCAGCAAAAAGTAATTAGTCAAGCAAAGTTAAAAATTCTCATATTGGGCAGACTATCTATCCAAAAAGGCTTAAATCTTTTTCGAGAAAGCTATAAAGAAATTCTGCAATATGCTGATATTATACTGTTGGGATGTGGAGATAATGGTATATTATTTACAGGAATTAAAGGTATTGAAATTGCAGCCTATAATTATTCGTTAGATGATTTGCCAAAACATATAAACAAAATATCACCAGATATAGGTCTTTTATTGTCAGTTTTACCAGAAACTTTTAGCTATACTTTGAGTGAACTGATGGTATTAGATATCCCAGCTTTAGCCACAAAAATTGGCAGCTTTGAAAATCGCATAATTGATGAATTAAATGGTTTTTTATTTTTCCCAGAAAAAAATGCTCTAATACAAAAAATTAAATATTTGTCAGAAAATAGAAATCTAATATTAGAAGTTACACAATACTTGTCTCAACAATCACACACCAGCTTAGATGAAATGATATATTCTTACCAAAAAATAATTACATCTAATATTAATGAAGTAAATAAAAATTTAATTGACATAAATTTATTAATTACTAAACAAAAAGAATTAGAAGAAACTCAGTTAAAAATACAGCAAATTCAATTAAATAAAGAAATTAATATGAAACACACAAAAAAAATAAGAGTACCTCTTTCACAGAAAATCAAATATCTTGATTATATCAAAAAGCATTTCTTTATAATTTGGGAATTAACGAGAAAGTTATCAATTAAATTGCGGTTAATTAAATAAATATGAATAATGAAATAATACAGCACTTTATTTGAAAGATTATTAATTTATGATAATTTCTAAATACAAGTAATATAAATATAAATTAACCAAAATGCAGCTAACTGAAAAAATTGCTATTGTTTTAGCTACCTATAATCCTAATTTAGAATATTTCCAAAAACAGATACAATCAATAAAAAATCAAAGTTATCAAAACTGGATTTGTCATATTATTGATGACTGTTCTCAACCAGATTACCAAATAGCTATTCAAGAAATAATTGCTGAAGATTCTCAGTTTATTTGCCATTTTCATGAGCAAAATCTCAATCATTATTATAATTTTGAACGGGGACTAAAATATTGTATTGAAGATAAAACAATTACTGCAATAGCTTTAGCAGATCAGGATGATATCTGGTATCCTGAAAAACTAGCTATACTTTTAGAAAAACTGCGATATCAACAAGCAGTTTTAGTCCATTCTGATTTAGAAATGATAGATAGTAAGGATAAAATAATTAATCATTCTACCTGGAAGTTTGAAGGACGTAATCCTGAAAAATTATCTATTGATTTACTTTTACTTCATAATGTAGTAACTGGATGCTCCCTTTTATTTTGTACTTCTTTAATGAAAAATATACTACCATTTCCACCTCAAGAAAAAATTAACTGGTATCATGATTGGTGGATAGCTCTAGTTGCAGCCCAAAAAGGTAAAATTGCACATATTCATCAACCTTTAGTTATGTATAGAATTCATGGTTTAAATAATGTAGGAGTAACACAAGATGCAGGTAAATTTTCCCGTGAGTTATTAGCTTGGATAAGTAAAAAATTTAAAATTACTGGGAATAGTTATGTAGTTCATAGAGACTTTAGTAAATTATTCTATGAACGATTTCAACAAGAATTAGATCATGTAAATTGGTCTAATCCTTTTGATGATAAAAATTTAGATTTTGGTTTTAAAATACTCAAATTATGCTATAAAAGTTTATTATCAGGGTATAATTCAGAAGGTATAGCTTTGAGAATTTGGGTTTTGAAAGTTTTATTAGATTTACAAAAAATCAGAAAAATGGGTTTCAAAAATAATAATAAGCATGAATAGACAATTAACTAATTTAGTGTCAATTATCTTAGTGAACTATAATGGTGCAGATGTTTTAATAGATTGTTTAAATTCCCTAGAAAAATTCATTCCTAAAGATAACTGTGAAATTGTTGTAGTAGATAATAATTCTCAAGATAATAGCGTAGATATTATTAATGATAAATTCCCTAATATTAAATTAATTAAACTACCAAAAAATGTGGGTTTTGGAGCAGGAAATAATGCTGGTGCAAAAGTTGCTAAAGGTGAGTTTTTATTCCTATTAAATACTGATACAGTTCTTACAAATAACATTTTACCCCATCTTCTAGAATTAATGTCTGAAAATCCAGATGTAGGCATTATTGGTCCTAAATTACTTTTTCCAGATGGAAGTTTCCAAATTTCTTTTTCACCGGAAATTGGGATTAAAGGAGAATTTGCAGCAAGAAAATTACATAAAGATGCTGAAAATAAAAATAATTTGCATATTATAGAGCAGGATTTTCAAGATATTAAAAAAGTAGATATTGTGGTCGGTGCAGCATTTTTTATTCGAGCAGATTTATTTAATTTATTAGGTGGTTTTGACGAAAAATTCTTCATGTATTTTGAAGAGTCTGATTTATGTCAAAGAGTTAGAAATAAGGGTTATAAAATCCTCTATACTCCCTATGTATCTCTAATTCATATCAGAGGACATTCTGTTAATAAGATATCTAATAAAATGGCTGTAGAATATAGACGTAGCCAGATTTACTACTATCATAAACATCGTCCAATGTGGGAGATATTGATGTTAAAAATATATTTACTATTTAAGTTCTTATTTGAATATCTCAAAACATCAAATCCCTATAGTTGGAAAATTATCAAATTAATATTTATTGATTAACCTTTCATTTCTGTCAACAAGAATTACCCTGAATATTAAATTTTCCCAAAATGAATAATGAAAAATAACAAATTAAAAGTTATAATCTCTATAGAACTCATCAGCAAAATATAGCAATGACTGAAAAAACCATCTCAGCAGACCTAGACATAGAAACAGCAGAGCGAATTAGTGTATTATCAAAAATGGAAAATCGCTCAACATCCCAAATAGCCAGTGCTTCAATTAAGCTAGGAGCTATGTTACCTCATAATGCTTGGTCAGCACTCTTACAGTTAAATGGGGTTGCTTCTGAGGCACAGTGGCAAGAAATTAGTCAAGAAATTACAAGAGTTTTATTGCATCACCAATACAACCTCGCTCAACAAAGAATTGCCCAAAATATAGATCAAAAGTGGTTAAATTCCTTAGAAACTGAAGATGATATACTCTATGCTTCAGTTAAGTTAACTCGTGATGTCTAATCCTTTACGCTTATGTCTTGATCTCAATATTTGGTGTGCGGCATTATTAGCTGATATTAAAGGAAATGAAAATATTGCTACACCACACAAGCTATCAGCTTGTCAAAGTATAGTTGATACAGTTCGTTATGGTCGCTGTTATATGGGAACAGTAGAACTTGTGATTTCTTGGGGAATGTTAAATCGTTTAGAGCAAGTTTTATTAAGATTAACTCTCTTAGCAAATGATGCGTCTTTTTATGTGGATATTATCCGCAGTTATTCTCAAATTCAGCCTCAATTAATATTAGGAGGAACGGGTATTATTCCCATTAATGATATAGAAGATCAGCACGTTTTAGAAACAACTTTAGCTGGTCGAGCTAATGTATTAGTGACAGCTAATTTTAAAGACTTTTTAAATAAAGATATTGAACTTATCATTCCTGAAAGACATAGTATTTATCATTCTCCTATCCATGAATTTCACATCGTTCATCCTTATTTAATGATTAATTGGCTAAATCAAGGTAATATTCCTAAAATTCTGTAATCTTTATAATAAAAAAAACAAATAAAAATTATATATAATTATTTGAAATTGAAACTGTATAAATAAAAAAAATTAATAACTGAATTAACTAAAAATGAAAAATGCAATTACTCATTAACCTATCATTTCTCTTAACAAAACCCACAGGTACTACAACTTACGCTCTTAATCTTTTACCTCATTTGCAACTACTTCAACCGACACTTTTAACTTCCCAATCTTTCCCTAACTATAATTGCTATCCAACTCCTCCTAACCAAACATCAGAACAAGGAATAAAAGGACATTTAAACCGCTTACTATGGACACAATTCCAACTCCCAAAAATATATCAAAGCCTCAAATCTAATCTCCTATTTTCCCCCATTCCTGAAGCACCTCTTTATACAAATTGTCGTTTTATCGTCATGTCCTTAGTTGGGAAAAAACTGGAAAAGCTACAGTTGAGGTCTTGAAACAATATCTTTGAGCTTGAATTGATTAAACAACGTTATGAAGACACCCTAGCGAGAGAACAATAACCATCACACAAGAACCATTATATTGTTTAATCGAAAAAATCAGGGATCTTGTCAGTTTCAGATCCCCAAATTCAATAATTATCAAGAATTAATCTTCTTGTTGATCAATATCAGTTATTTCCGTAGAAGGGGATATTATTGACTGTTTTTGTGCTACATTCCTTACTAGTTCTACATCTAAATTCAACTCAGATGCGATCGCTTCCACACTTAAACCTAAACGTAATAGCAAGGGTATAATTTCTAATTTCTCTTCTAATTTCCCTTCAACTTTCCCTTCAATTTTCCCCTCTTCCTTAACATCTTGAAAATACCGTGTTTGCTTCAATTCATCTAGTCCAAACATTGCTTCTAACTCCTGACTACTTAAGTAAGGAAACTTGTACACCAGTATCTTATCTACCAATTCTACAACTTTTTCTTGGATTATTGGCTCTGTTAAAGATCTCCGTGCTTGTTCTTTCAGTTTGATTGCTTTTTCCCTAGTTTGCGCTTGTTGCGCTACTATTAATTCTAACATTCCCAAACCAATAGAATCAGCACTTGTTTCTTCCAGTTCATCTAAGTATATACGGGAGATTCTGCCTGGATGAAATAATTCTTGATACTGAATTGGTTCAGCGGTATCAGTGCTACGATTAGGAAATATAGCGACTGCATACCAATTCTGTTGAGGACGATATAACTTCAAGTAGAGAAATATTTCTCCAAATAAGTCCCAGTAAAAATTATCTCGTTGCTGAAATTGTACTTCTACAAAATAGATGAGTTTATCATCATTTGGTGGGAAAAATATCCCATCAAAGCGAAATGCTAACTCTTTAACCTCCACTGAATCAAACTTGTATCCAATGGCATTTGATGGGGATTCTCCTAATAGTTCAAATAGGACAGTTGGTAAAGTTTGAAATATTTGATAGAAAATTGAATCTGTTTTCATCAATGGCTATATATAAAGCTATAGATTAGTATACAGGAAGAGGCGATATCCTTTAGTATATGAAATTGTGAACCGTTATGATACTGATACTTGTAGCGGTTATTGGTTGAGTGAGATACAATAAGCTCACCCCCAACTCCCTCCCATATCAAAAGTTTATCCTTTTATTCCCTCCGCAGCGGGGGGTTTGTAAAATTCTATGCACCAAAAATGAAAAATGCAATTACTCATTAACCTTTCATTTCTCCTAACAAAACCCACAGGTACAACTACCTACGCTCTTAGTCTTTTACCTCATTTACAAAAACTTGAGCCGATATTGTTGACTTCCCAATCTTTCCCTGACTATAATTGCTATCCAACTTCTCCTAACCAAACATCAGAACAAGGTTTAAAAGGACATTTACGCCGCTTAGTTTGGACACAATTCCAACTACCAAAAATATATCAAACCCTCAAATCTCAACTTTTATTTTCCCCTATCCCCGAAGCACCTTTATATACAAACTGTCGTTTTGTTGTTACAGCATTTGACATGATACCCTTGCGTTTTCCCCAACGCTTTTCACCATTGACGACATACCATAAATATTATACTCCTGAAGTTTTTAAACAAGCAGAACATATTGTTTGTATATCAGAATCAACTGCTAATGATATCACCGATTTTTACAATATTCCTAGTAATAAAATAACACCAATTGCCCTAGCGTGCGATCGCTCACATTTCCAATTCCTCAATCTCCCTACCCGCAATTACTTCCTTTATATCGGTCGTCAAGACCCCTACAAGAACCTGCAAAGACTAATTACCGCTTTTTCCGCACTACCTAACAGAAATGATTATGAACTATGGTTAGCAGGACCTTATGATCAACGTTACTCCCCATTATTAGAAATACAAACTCAAGAATTAGGAATCAATCATCTCGTTAAATTCCTTAATTATGTATCATACAACGAATTACCAACAATTATTAATCAAGCAATTGCGTTAGTTTTTCCAACTCTGTGGGAAGGTTTTGGTTTACCTGTTCTCGAAGCAATGGCTTGTGGTACACCAGTTATTACCTCTAATATTTCCTCAATTCCAGAAGTTGCGGGAGATGCTGCTATTTTAATTAATCCCTATGATACGAGGGAGATTACAGCAGCAATGCAAGCAATTATTCATGATTCAGAATTGAGAAAACAACTTTCAGAAAAAGGACTAAAAAGAGCAAATCAATTTAGTTGGGAAAAAACTGGACTGGCTACAGTTGAAGTTTTAAAAGAATATCTTTGATCGTAGCAGAGTAGCAGATCCCCGACTTCTTAAAGAAGTCGGGGATCTTTTTGTTCTTCAAATGTCCTTTATTTGATCATACTTATTTCCTTAATTTCTCTACTCGCAATCACTTTCTATACATCGGTTATCAATATCTTCAAAGACTAATTACCGTTTTTTAAAAGTTATAATTTTATAGAACTCATGAGAAAAATAGAGCAATGACAGAAAAAACCATCTCAGCAGAGCTAGATATAGAAACAGCAGAGCGAATTAGTGCATTATCACAAATGGAAAATCGCTCAACATCTCAAATAGCCAGTGCTGCAATCAAGCTAGGAGCTATGTTACCTCATAATGCTTGGTCAGCACTCTTACAGTTAAATGGGGTTGCTTCTGAGGCACAGTGGCAAGAAATTAGTCAAGAAATTACAAGAGTTTTATTGCATCACCAATACAACCTCGCTCAACAAAGAATTGCCCAAAATATAGATCAAAAGTGGTTAAATTCCTTAGAAACTGAAGATGATATACTCTATGCTTCAGTTAAGTTAACTCGTGATGTCTAATCCTTTACGCTTACGTCTCTATAATCTTTATAATAAAAAAGCAAATAAAAGTTATATAGAATTATTTGAACAAAATTCTTCTGTCAGGATCACTTCTCACCTTCAAATGATATAATAAAATTATGATGAACTAGGAGAAGAAAGAAAACTAAATCTTGAAATACAGATAATTTTAACTCATATTCACACAAAAACAATGGCAAAAGATGTTTTCCATCAACAGGTAAAAAATGCTTTAATAAAAGAAGGATGGAATATTACCCATGACCCCTTAACCATTCGCATTAGTGAAGCAATTAAACTCCAAATTGATTTAGCCGCAGAAACCACCATAGCCGCAGAAAGGGACTTAGAAAAAATTGCTGTAGAAATTAAAAGCTTTATTGGAGATTCAGATATCAGTAGTTTCCATACAGCATTAGGTCAATATCTTAACTATAGCCAAGCACTTGAAGAACAAGAACCAAACCGAATTGTTTACTTAGCCATCCCTTTTGAGACTTATTATGACTTTTTTCAACTTCCATTTATTCAACGAATGCTACAGCGATATCAAGTCAAGCTGATGATTTATGATCCCAAACAGGAGGAAGTTCGACAATGGATAAAATAGAAAAGTATAGACAATTTATCACACAAATTTTAACAGAACACGCCCAGATTTGTACCACAAATGATCCAGTCAAAGCACAACTAATATTTGATAGTGAACATGACCATTACCAACTCAATTATATCGGATGGCAAGGCGATAAACGAGTGTTTGGACCAGTGATGCACTTTGACATTGAAGACGGCAAAATTTGGATTCAGTACAACGGCACCGAAGAATTTATAGCTGAAAGATTAGTGCAAATGGGTGTACCAAATTCAGATATTGTCCTTGGTTTTCATTCTGCTTTTAAACGGCAATTTACACCTTATGCAGTACAGTAATATCCTACTCGTTAAAAATGAGAAATGCAATTACTCACTAATCTTTCATTCTTTCTTACCAAACCTACAGGTACAACTACCTACGCTCTGAATCTTTTACCTCATTTACAAAAACTTGAGCCAATACTTTTAACTTCCCAATCTTTCCCTAACTATAACTGCTATCAAACTCCTACTAACCTAACCTCAGAACCTCAGAACAAGGTTTGAAAGGACATTTACGCCGTTTATTGTGGACACAATTTCAACTCCCAAAAATATATCAAACCCTCAAAGAACCCTGGTAAAGTAACAGGCTATTTTGATTGGAATTTTGAAAATATCCATGATAAAATGAAAGAACTATTTAATGATTAGTGTAACAAAGGAGAATACCATGAACACCTCCATAGAACTTCCTAGCGGTAAAATCCTCAACATCACCCGATTTATTGCCCTAATTCCCAATAACAATAATATTGATAGTGATTATCAACTAATTTTAGAAGGATATCCTCATCCTATCAACTTAGAATCATCAGATGCTCAAAATCTGAAAATAATTTTGCAATCAAAACTAGATCAAAATACCCCAGTTAACACCCATAAATCAACATGGAATCAACAAGAACAACTTCAAAAAAATCAAAAGGCAATGGCAATTTTAGCAGAACGTATTGCAGAACATAAAAATATGTCCGATGAAGAATCATTACAGCAACAAGAGTTTTTTGAAGAATTTAAAAAAACAGTTGATTCACAAAGACCACTAGGACAAAAATTATATTCAGAATTATGATAGTATTTATTGATTCAGGTGTGCTAGGACTGCTCACAAATCCCTATAAAATGAATGCAGCTAAAGATTGTGAAGAATGGCTTTATGCTTTGCTTGCTCGTGGAGTGTATATTTGTTCTTCTCAATTATGTGATTACGAAATTAGAAGAAGTTTAATCTTAATCTCTCAAAATAAACCTAAATCATGTAGTATTCAGAATTTAGATGAACTTCAAGAAATTATTTCTTTTCTACCAATAACTTCGGAATTATTAAAAGAAGCATCTACACTTTGGGCTTCTGCTCGTAGTCAAGGAATACCAACAGCAGATAATAAGAGTTTGGATATTGATATTATTATCTGTAGTCATTGGCAAAAGCTTAAAGAAGAGTTTCCTGGTCGCTATATTGTGATAGCAACTACAAATGTCAAACATTTAAGTCGCTTTGCTGAGGCAAAAAACTGGATGGATATTCAATTTTAAAATTATTATGTAATACTAAAATTCAGAGGGAACAGGGAACGGGCAACTTTCTAACAGGAAAAACTCATGTTTAAAAACATAAGATTGAAATAATGACACTGTTTTTTTCGTGCTACGCATCTTGTAAAAACATCTTTTTTTTGACAGAAGCTCTAAACTGGTGCAAATGAGTATTTCTGATCTGTTCCCAGTTAAGAGTTCCCTTCTTTTGTCAGAAAATTCTTACTTGAGATCAAAAAAATGAGAATTACATCAAAAGGACAAGTAACTATTCCCGTAGAAATACGAGAACAATTAGGACTTACACCCAACACAGAAGTAGAATTTGAAGTTATCGGAGACGCAGTTTACGTAAAAAAAACCAAAGCGAAACCCACTCCTGGTAAAACTCTCATAGAAATGATGCGAGGTAAAGCCACAGTCAAAATGACTACTGATGAAATAATGGTGCTAACCAGACAAGACTAATGAAAGAAATACTCGTTGATAGTAATATAATCCTCGATATTGTCACAGAAGATCCAAATTGGTTTGATTGGTCGGCTAATAAGTTAACTGAATATGCTGAAAAGACAAAACTTAACATTAATCCCATTATCTATGCCGAAGTTTCAATTGGTTTTCAAAAGATAGAAGAACTAGAAGCCATATTACCTATCAAGTTTTTTCATCGTTTAGATTTACCTTGGGAATCAGCATTTTTAGCGGGAAAATGTTTTGCACAATATCGTCAACAAGGTGGAACTAAAAAATCTCCTTTACCTGATTTCTACATAGGCGCTCATGCGGCAATTATGGATATGATACTTTTAACCAGAGATGTCAATCGTTACCGCACCTATTTCCCTACCTTAGAACTGATAGTTCCAGAATTTGAAAATTAAAGGCGCGATAATATGAGTAAAGACGTTCCATAGAACGCCTCTACTTTGTCCTCAGATTTCTATTGATAAAATCCTAAACATCCTGCTCACTCAATTCACGAGTGATATAGTCAAAAGGCTCATCCACAAAAGCAGTATTAGCCACACCAGCAGCCGCTACCTGTTCCTTAACAAGACCCTTCATAATTTGGATACCTTGCACAGTTGAACCAATGGGTACACCCAAAGAATTGTAAGTTTCCCGTAGTCCTTGTAATACACGCTCATCCAGAACATTCATATTACCAGCCACTAGCGCGTAGGTAGCATAGCGAAGATAATAATCCATATCGCGCAAACAAGCGGCAAACCGACGGGTTGTATAAGCATTACCACCGGGACGAATCAATTCTGGTAGTTCTTCAAATAACTTTGCCCCAGCTTGTCTCACAATTGCCGCTGCATTGGAATTAATTGCGGCTGCGGCTTGGACTCTAGCTGTTCCACTATCAAAGTAAGATTTGAGACTATCAATGGCATTCCGGTCAAAATAACGTCCGGTTACGTCATAATTCTTAATTAAAGTTGTAACGGCATCACGCATTCTTTTTTCTCCCAATTATTAGACATCTATGATTTGATATTAATTTGGCTGCAATTATGCACCAATATAATTCCGTGCCAATTCATATAAAATAGACACTGGCACAAAAACTATCCATCTGCTATCTAAGGATTTTATGCCAAAGTTGACCCATGATCATGAATTTCCTAGTTTTGTACAGATTAAGAAAGAAAGGTTAACATAAACCATAATCCAGACAATCTGTAACAAACATGACAAAATCATGTCAAGTTAACTATTTACAATATTCCAGGTAGTGTATGACAACTTGGGTTAGCGTAACAAGGTGAGGATGCTTGGGCATACTCTGGGTTTATATTAGGTAATTAGCTACGTCAGGAGTAAAGTAAAAATGACAACCCCAAAAGAAGTCCTGAAGAGAATTCAAGACGAAAAAATTCAGATGATTGATCTGAAATTCATTGATACACTGGGAACTTGGCAACATTTGACCATGTACCAAGACCAGATTGATGAAACTTCATTCTCTGATGGTGTGCCTTTCGATGGTTCTAGTATTAGGGGTTGGAAAGGTATCGAAGAATCTGACATGACAATGGTACTCGATCCTAATACCGCTTGGATTGACCCATTCATGAAAGAGCCAACTCTAAGTATCATTTGTAGTATTAAAGAACCCCGCACAGGCGCATGGTATAACCGTTGCCCCCGCGTTATTGCTCAAAAAGCCATAGATTATCTAGCTTCTACAGGACTTGGTGACACAGCTTTCTTCGGTCCTGAAGCTGAATTCTTCATTTTTGATGATGTTCGCTACGACCAAACCACCAACTCAGGTTATTACTACGTAGATTCCGTAGAAGGTCGTTGGAACACTGGTAGAGAAGAAGGACCTAACCTGGGTTATAAAACCCGTGTTAAAGAAGGTTACTTCCCAGTTCCTCCCACAGACAGCTTTCAAGATATGCGGACAGAAATGCTGCTAACTATGAAAGATTGTGGTGTACCCATTGAAAAACAACACCATGAAGTTGCCACAGGTGGTCAGTGCGAACTTGGTTTCAAATTTGGTAAGTTAATTGAAGCCGCTGACTGGTTGATGACTTATAAGTATGTGATCAAAAACGTTGCCAGAAAATACGGCAAAACCGTCACCTTCATGCCAAAACCCATTTTTGGTGATAACGGTTCTGGTATGCACTGTCACCAATCTATTTGGAAAAATGGTCAGCCTTTATTTGCAGGTGATAAGTACGCTGGCATGAGTGAAATGGGTCTTTATTACATTGGTGGTATTCTCAAGCACGCTCCAGCATTGTTGGCAATTACCAACCCCACCACCAACTCTTACAAACGCCTTGTACCTGGTTATGAAGCACCTGTAAACTTGGCTTATTCCCAAGGTAATCGTTCTGCTTCTGTGCGGATTCCTCTTTCTGGAGACAACCCCAAAGCCAAGCGTTTAGAATTCCGTTGTCCAGACGCTACTTCTAACCCTTACTTAGCTTTCGCAGCGATGCTTTGCGCTGGTATTGATGGTATCAAAAACAAAATCCATCCAGGTGAACCCTTAGATAAGAATATCTATGAACTCTCTCCAGAGGAATTGTCTAAGATTCCTTCTACTCCAGGTTCTTTAGAACTAGCTTTGGAAGCACTAGATAATGATCACGCTTTCTTAACTGAAAGTGGTGTCTTCTCTGAAGACTTTATCCAAAACTGGATTGATTACAAGGTTGCTAACGAAGTTAAGCAAATGCAATTGCGTCCACATCCTTATGAATTCTTCTTATATTACGATTGCTAATTGCAACTGGTAGTACAAGTAGTGAATTTTTTAGCCACCTGCTGAGGTGGCTTTTTTTTATCCATTCAACTCATAGACGCTTGGCTACGTCCATAAAGCGTTTGAGTGGCAGGGTCCATTTTGCCTTGAATGGGATTCCAGTAGTGAGATATTTCTTCATGTAAACCAAGTTCTTGTGCAGACCGCATTAACATGGATTGTTGCCGATTCTTCGCTTGCTGATGTTGACGCACCATTATTTGACGAGCTTTTTCTTGAATAGTCATAACACTACGCTCCTTTTAAGTTTATTAATTTAGTGATAGATAATTTTTTATCCTTTCATTTATTAAAGTAACAAAAATTCTGTAGCGTAAACTACAAAATGAAAAAAATGATATGAAAGTTTACAAATAATTGTCAGAATCAGGATTTCCAGGATTTAAGGATTAACAGGATTACAGCTATTTTTGGGTAAATGAACCACATTTTTTGTCTCACGCAGAGGCGCAGAGGCGCAAAGAGGTATCAAGAGTGTGGTACAAATACATGAAAACTTCTGTAATCCCCAAATCCTAAATTGATTTACGGATAGATTAAAATCTTGTAGGTTTCGGCCGTAGGGGCGATCGCTTGGTCAACAGCTTGTGGTAAATTTTCTAGAGGATAGCGATCGCTAATCAAGGCTTTAACATCAATGCGGCGATTAAATACTATGTCCGCAGATAGATTTTGCAGACGGTAGGATGAGCTATAACTACCCATTAAGTCTATTTCCTGACGGTAGAGAGTATTGGGATTAATGGGGATAGTCAACTCGTCTGGGAACTCCGCAAAAAACAGGATTTTTCCACCTTTACGAGTACAGTCTAAAGCTTGAAAAAATGCCTTATCACTGGGAACAGCTAACAAAGTCACATCTACACCCATTCCCCCAGTTAAAGCCTGAATTTTGGCAGATAAATCAGGATCACGTGCGTCAAAAGCTGCTTCTGCTCCTACTTCCAGGGCTTTTTCAATTCTAGATGGTAAGAGGTCAGTAGCGATCGCTTTTGCACCGAAATACTTCACCAACATCATAAACATTAAGCCAATTGGACCAGCACCAGTTACTAATACAGTTTGTCCTGGTGCGATTTGAGCTTTTTTGACTGCTTTTAAACAGCAATTAGTCGGTTCAACAAAACTGGCTTCTTCAAAACTGATATCATCAGGAATGGGAATTAAACCACCATTCTCCACAATGTGTCCTGGAACTTTCACATACTCCGCAAACCCGCCACCACTGGCGTTAAAACCTGCGGTAGTCGAGATATTTTTATAAACATCACACATCGAGAAATTATCATTCAAGCAGTAAGTGCAACGCATACATGGTATATGGTGCATCACCGCTACCCGTTGTCCTACTTGCCATCTTTTTACCTGCGAACCAACACCAGCAATAGTTCCCGCCGTTTCATGTCCAAATATGCGTGGCGGTTCATACAAAGGATAACGAATCTTTTTAATATCTGACTGACACAAACCTACAACCCGCACCTGTACCAGAACTTCATCTGCTTCTAGGGTAGGAATTGGGATTTCCTCGTAGGATAATTGATTTACGCCTCTAAATACTTGTGCTTTCACGTTGGTTTTTTATAATTCAACGTTATTATATTTAACATTTTGTGGTTGAAGTTAGGTCATGAGATTTCAGATTTTTGGGTTTTCAGTTCTTCTGATTTTTGTTCTAGAGTTTCTGCAAACTTCTGAAATTTTTGGACATCTTCTGATGAGAGATATCCACCAATTCCCCCGTTTTCAAACCTGAGAATTTCACACCGATTATCTTTAGCAGTAATTGTTAAAATTTTCCCTTTTTCCCAGATTCGATACCATTTACCTTCATAGCAGCGACCACCCTCTGGAGCAGCTTTACCTAGTATATTCAATGCTATTTTCGCAGTTTGTACAATTTCCTGAGAATACATCTGGCAGCGAATACTACGAGCAAATTTTGGTACTGTATTATCTTTTTCTAATTTATCAAGTAATTCCGCAGTAGTGATCGGCGGGGTTTTAAGTGCCTCAGACTGCTGCTGAATTAATGTAATCATTTTTCCTGGGAATTGCTCATCAAGGTCAAGTAAAAAATCATCTGGATGCCAAGCTTCAATGTCATAAGGAGCTAAAGCTTCTACAGCAAAATCATCAAGGTTCGCAGTAACAATCACCTCTGCTTTAGCAACTATAGCAGCAGCGACAACATGGTGATCTCCTGGATCATTAGTCATCGCGGTAATTAAATGATCTGGTACTTCTACCATCCCGTTAGGAAAATATTTCTTAATTTCTTTTTGAAAGTGTGCTTCCTTGGCATTTACCATTCTCTCCTTTTTTACAAGGTTGCGAGTAGCACCATCTAGAATTTCCTGTGAAAAATAGAATTCGTATAGCCCTGCCTCAGCAGCACGCATCAAAGTATCACATAAAGGCATAGGGTAGATAACACAAGAATCCAAGATAACAGAGAGTACCATTTTACTGATCTAATTCGCTACTTTGATCATTATAGAACCCCTCATCTTGCAAAAACTGAGTAAATTGATTAAGTCCTTCCCGACGCTTAGTATCCCGTTCTTCCTTATATTTCATCAAATCGTCGAAACGAACACGCCGATGTGTTCCTACTCTAATACAAGGGATTTCACCCTGATCTAATAACTTAATTAGGTGAGGACGTGAAACTTTAAGCAGGTCTGCTGCTTTTTGAGTCGTCAGTTCTCTATCTTGAATGACTACAGATATTATTTTACCTAATGCCAGTGCATGAACAGCCTGATGTAATATTTGATAAACTGATTCGGGAATGGGAATTTCTTCGCCATTAGTTCCTACTAATTTTGGTTGAGAGCCTTCAAGTTGGAGGATACTTTCAAGGTACTTGATGGATAACTGTTCCTGTTCTTGAGCTATAACTGACTCTAAAGGCAGGTTTTGCCCTGGTATGATAGTTTTCATAGTGAATGTGTTTTTGATATTTGATATCCATATCATATATTTTATATCCTCTAAACGCAATATCCGAAACAGAAATCAAATAAAATATATTTTGTGAAACGTTGTGACAAAGCGATACATTTTGTCCATTTTTATTGAGAAGCTAAATAAAATCTTGTAAATTCCTATCATAATTTGACATATTTGTAAACAAAAATACAGTTTAATAAATGAGTTGTCCGGGAGAATATAGGCAAAGAAATAATTATTTTCACTTAAAATATAAACTTAATTTCAACCAAAATATACACCACCATAATAATGGCAAAATGCCGTTATTTTTTATTTCCAATGAGATATTATCAAAATAATTTGCAATAATATATTTTTCATACCTTTGAATTTCCGGTTTAAACATAATTACTAATTATCGTAGTTAAATCTAGGTCTATCTATATATTTTATCATGCAGATGCACCATATATATCATGATCTGCTGTCTAAATCCTGATTGTTCAAATCCGCAAAATCCAAACCATCATCAAGTTTGTCAAACTTGTCAAACTCCTTTAGTGACACTTTTGAGAAATCGGTTTCGTGTCATCCGTGTTCTTTCTGACGAAGGAGGATTTGGCAGAACTTATATATCAGAAGATATTGATAAATTAAATGAATTATGTGTTATTAAACAACTAGCACCAAAATTTCAAGGTACTTGGTCACAAAAAAAAGCAACTCAGCTATTCTCGGAAGAAGCAAAGCGACTCCAAGAATTAGGAGAACATCCCCAAATTCCAACTTTAATAGCTTATTTTCAACAAGATAATTGTTTGTATTTGGTACAACAATTTATTGATGGTCAAAATTTATTCAATGAATTACCGTCTCGGAGAATTTATAAAGATTGGGATATTCAATCTATTTTATTAGATTTATTACCAATTATCAAATTTGTGCATCAACATGGGGTAATTCATCGGGATATTAAACCAGAAAATATTATTCGTCGTAAATCTGATGGGAGATTAATAATTATTGATTTTGGTTCTTCTAAACAGTTAACTGCACAAGTACAGCGAAAAAATGGTACTTCTATCGGTTCACATGGTTATTCTCCCATTGAACAAATTAGAGATGGAAAAGCATATCCTTCCAGTGATTTATTTAGTTTAGGTGCTACTTGTTTTCATTTATTAACAGGAATTTCTCCTTTTCAATTATGGATGGAATATGGCTATAGTTGGACAGAAAATTGGCAGCATTATTTACGCTTTCCCCTGAGTTTAGAATTAACAGAAATTATAGATAAGCTACTGCAAAAAGAAATACAGGAGCGCTATCAATCTGCTGATGAAGTAATTAGAGATTTGATGAAAAAACATACTCATATTCTGCCAGCAGCAGATCATAAAAATATTAAAATATCTGCAAAAATTTCTCAACTACATTCATCAAAATATATTTGGGTAAGAAATTTAACTTTTCTGTTGGGGATAATTGTCTTTGCCGCATTAGCAGAATCTGGTTATCGAGAATTTCGTAAGTTAAAACCCGATTTCTCTTTTACTTGGAGTCAACCTGGTAAGAGTAAAGCAACATCAGCTATATCAGAAAAAAAATTGTCTTTAGTCAATACTTTTTCTGGACATAAAAGTAAAATTTTATCTGTGGTTATGAGTCCAAATGGTAAACTAATTATTAGTGGTGGTGATTGTCGAGAAAGTAAGAATATTCAATGTCATAATCTTAAATTATGGGATGTAATTACAGGTAGAGAAATTACTAGTCTTCAGGGACATTCTCAAAATGTAAATACAATAGCTATCACTGCTAATGGGAGAGTTTTAGTTAGTGGTAGTGATGATAAAACTATTAAAATTTGGAATTTACAAACAAATCAATTAATTCACACTTTAAATAGTCATAGTGATGCGGTTCATAGTTTAGCTATTAGTGCTGATGGTAAAACCTTAGTTAGTGCTAGTGATGATAAAACTATCAAGATTTGGAATTTAATCACAGGTAAGCTAATTCGTACTTTAATAGGTCATAAATATTGGGTGCGTTGTGTAGATATTAGTCCTGATGGTGTCACTTTAGCAAGTGGTAGTTTTGATAAAACGATTAAATTATGGAATATTAATCAAGAAGAACCAATTGAGAATTTAGCTACCAGTTCACAAACAGTTATAGCTGTGGCTTTTAGTCATGATGGTAAAATTTTAGCAAGTGCCAGCCGCGACCGGACTATTAAATTATGGAATCTGCAAACTCGAAAAGAAATTCGTACTTTCATGGCAGAAGATAATAGTGTGAATACGATTGCTTTTAGTCCTGACGGTAAAATTTTAGCTAGTGCTGGACGAAATATTTCTAGAGAACAAAACTATCACACCATTAAACTCTGGAATGTAGCTACAGGAGAGGAAATGCTGACTTTGACGGGACATACTAATGCTGTCACCTCCCTTGCTTTTAGTGCTGACGGGAAGTTTCTAGTTAGTGGTGGTGAAGATAATTTAATTAAAATTTGGCAGGTTTCAGTCAAGAATAATAAAAATTCTGCCCGTAAAAATCTTGTAATACCAAATCTTGTAGGGTCTGCCGTTCCTCTTGACTTAACCGGACAATATAGTTCTTGAGTATGGTCAGTTCTTAGAATATCTGGTGAGGTTTACAGCCCACATTCCGCAGGTGTTCTTTGAATTTTTGGAATTATCTATAACCCAATGATA
>JBAXRM010000002.1:0-86478 GCA_037131225.1 Nostocales cyanobacterium ELA583
TGTACCTCGTTGCACTTATTTTCCTCTGTTACCCCTATTTATTGAGCCGATACGTTCTTGCCTTATTTTTGTTATTTTTAGGTTATTTTTTAATAATTTTAAATACCCCAGACATAATCATGATTGATCGTCCCGTTTCTTTACCACCAGATGAAATTATCCCAATTGGAATTGAACGAGATAAAATTCTCTCAAATAAAAATGATTTTTTAAAATTTACACTTTTAACTATTGCTACAATTATTGGTATCTTTTTTAATATTTTATGGGAAAAAAGTTCTGATGAAAAAAAGAAAATATTTAGCTTAAATAGTTTAAAACCTTTATTGATATCACCTATCGTTTTAGCTTCTATTTGGGGAACAAGTCTTCATATCAGTGACCAAGTATCAATGGTATTATTCGCTTTTCAAAATGGATTTTTCTGGCAAGGAGTTTTCAATAAACAGACATCTCAATTTAAATAAAAGGTGGTTTTTACAAACCCAACGCAATAAAATTATAAAGATGTTGGGTTTCGTTCATCAATCCAACCTACATAACTATTATCTTTTATGTTTAGATAAAATGCTTAAAAATTCATCTACTACCAAACTTGGTTGTTGATAGCATTTTTCAGACGTATAATGTTCAATACAAAGAATTCCTGATTTCTTGAACCAACCATCTTTTTCTTTGTCCATTTCATATCTATCTTGGTGACGAGAAACTTCTAAAATTCCAAATATTCCATCAACACATACTAAAAAATCTACTTCTCTGTGGTCTTTATAACACTGACCAGTTTCGTTTCTTACAGCTAATGGTAAGGGGAAAAATAATACACCTCTACGTTCCAATTCTTGTGCAATCCTAATTTCTGATTGAGATGCAAATTTCATCTCATTGTAATTTAACATTTCCTTGCCTTTTCTAGCAAAAACTTTTTCACTAACAATTCCTTGATTCAAATCTTTGGATTTAGTGATTAAAAATTTAATAGTTTTCTGCCAATCTTCTTCTATATTTAATAACTTAACTCTATAATTGATTGGAAAATTTTCTCTAAACCAGTCTACTCTTTTCCAGTTAGGAATATACCCAGTAGCAACAGATAAAAAATGTTCTCTAAGAACTTTTTGCATTTCTTCATCATTTATAATAGTTGAGTAATGGCTAAAAGGAAGTTTAACTAAAATACTTGAAATATGTTCTTCCTGTTGGTACTCATCCCATTCAAAATCAAAAGATAATTCAGCATCTACAATAATTGCCGCATAATCATTCCAACAATTGTGAATTAAAGCATCTATCCAAGTCCGATGTAATTTTGCAGCTAATTCTATATATAAAATATCAGTTGACATTGATTATTCTCCAGGAAGATAAATTTTTACTTTTTATATATTAACTTTAATGCTACTTAAACAGAAGTTGTGAGAATGTAATGTAAAGTTTCTTCCTTTCCGCCTTTGCTCCTTAGCGTCTTTGCGCGAAAAAAAAGGGATAAGCAAAACGCCTATCCCTCAAAAAATCAACTAAAAGATCAACTATTCAGACTGCCAAGAATTGGTATAGTCAATTTGCGCGGCTGTCAAACTATCAATGAAAATGCCCATAGCTTGCAACTTCAAACGAGCAATTTCTTCATCCACGTCTCTAGGAATAGAATGCAAACCAGCAGCTAAACTACCCTTATGCTTCACCAGGTATTCAACAGCCAAAGCTTGGTTAGCAAAACTCATATCCATAACTGCGCTGGGGTGTCCTTCAGCAGCAGCCAAATTAATCAAACGTCCTTGTCCGAGTACGACAACAGATTTACCATTTGTCAATTTATACTCTTCTGTGAAAGGACGGACATCCTTGATTTCCTTAGCATTAGCGGCTAAGTATTTCAAATCAAGTTCCAAGTCGAAGTGACCAGAGTTACAAACGATCGCACCGTCTTTCATGACATCGAAGTGTTCACCGCGAACGACGTGCTTGTTACCTGTGACAGTAATGAAGATATCACCGTAAGGCGCTGCTTCCGCCATTGGTAGCACGCGGAAACCATCCATAACGGCTTCAATTGCCTTGATGTGGTCAATTTCGGTAACGATGACGTTTGCACCCATCCCACGGGCGCGGAGGGCTGTTCCCTTACCACACCAGCCATAACCGACAACTACAACAGTTTTACCAGCTAACAAAATATTTGTAGCGCGGATAATCCCGTCTAAGGTAGATTGACCAGTACCATAGCGATTATCAAAGAAGTGCTTGGTGTCTGCGTCGTTGACGTTCATCGCAGGGAATGTAAGAACGCCTTCGTTAAACATGGCGCGTAACCGCACGATACCTGTAGTGGTTTCTTCGGTGCTACCAATTAAATCAGCGATTTGGTTTTGACGATGTTGAACCAATTCTGCTACCACGTCGCTACCGTCATCAACAATGATGTTGGGGCGGTGATCTAAAGCTATTTGGACGTGACGGCTATAGGTAGCGGCATCTTCGCCTTTTTGAGCAAATACGGAAATTTCATGATCAGCTACAAGACTTGCAGCTACGTCATCTTGAGTTGATAAGGGGTTACTCGCAATTAAAACTGCATCAGCACCACCGGCTTTAAGAGCGATCGCTAAATGTGCGGTTTCTGTGGTCACGTGGGCGCAAGCTGAAATGCGTAATCCAGCAAAGGGCTTTTCTTTCTCAAAGCGATCGCGGATTTGCTTCAATACGGGCATTTCTCTTCCAGCCCATTCAATGCGTTGTCTTCCCAAGGGAGCGAGTCCGAGGTCTTTAACCTCGTGCTTTAATCTGGGAGTGGTTGCGGTCATGAGAGATTATCCTCTAAAAAATAAACCAGGTTGAAAAACCTTCACGTACTGTAACAATATTTTCTGACAAATAACCATATTTTCTCATAAATACTTATCAGCTAGTTCATACTACCTTCACCTCTCATATAAACGGTATCTATACCTGATCTAACTTTTGGCTTTTTCATCCTTCTGGTGGTAAGACTATTACCAACCTTGTGAATTGCCCAAGGAGGTAGTTGAGTGTTAGTTCAATTTTTAGCCATTGCGGGTTCAATGATCATATTCATTGTACCTATACCCAAAGCTACAGCCCAAATACCAAAGGATTTATCAGGGAATTTACCCAAAGTTACATTATTAACTCAACCACAAGAACAAACTCAGTTTTTAGAACAAATTGCGATAGCGAAGCGCTCCGTAGGAATCGCTGCTGGTGGTACAATCACTATGGTGATCATGAGTTGGGGAGTCCGTCGTTGGCAAAAACGGTTAAACAAAAATCCACCAAGTTTTACTATCCCAAATCCCTCAGATGATCAACCCATCACCACATTACTGAATAAACAACAACAGCAACATCTCCAAGAAGTTAAAACCAGACTATTTCAATTAGCACAATCAGGAATTTGGGTAAGTGGTAGTTTCATCATTTTAGGACTATTTCCTGCTACCCAAGCCTTACAAATCGGGATTCTTACCATTGCCAAAATTCCCATCAAATTAATTGTGGTTGGTGTCGGAACTTATGTAGTAGTCAGGTTTACTTATGCCATCATAGATCATTTCACCTCTACCATTGTTAGTGGTGGAGCATTACTAACTCCAGAAACCTCCGAACGGCTGCAATTGCGAATATCCACATTTTCTGGCGTAACTAAAAGTATCACTACCATTATCTGGGTAGGTGCAGGAATTTTACTGGCATTGGTATCATTGGGTATAGATATCGTTCCCCTGTTAGCCGGCGCTGGTTTAGTCGGTGTCGCGGTATCCCTAGCTTCCCAGAATTTAATTAAAGATGCTATTAACGGCTTTTTGATTATTCTGGAAGATCAATATGCTCTCGGTGATATGATTAGTGTAGGTAGTGTGGGCGGTTTAGTGGAAAAATTAAATCTGCGGATGACTCAAGTAAGAGATGCAGAAGGACGTTTGATTACTATTCCCAACAGTGAAGTTAAAATCGTTGCTAATCTTTCCAGTCGTTGGTCACGCGCTGATTTAAGTATTCCCGTTTCTTATCAAGCCAACATAGATGAGGCTTTGAAGATAATTAAAGATGTGGGTTTGGAGATGAGTCAAGATCCCGAATGGCAACATCAAATTCTCGAAAAACCTAATGTTTTGGGAGTAGAACATTTTAGCGACCGCGGTTTAATGGTTCGTGTCTGGATTAAAACCCAACCTCTCAAACAATGGATTGTAGCGCGAGAATTTCGCCGTCGCTTGAAAATAAGCTTAGACGAAGCTGGAATACACATTCCCGTACCACAACAGGCAAATTGGGTAAATGATGTTCTGTAGCTGACAGATTACAGGTTAAATAAATAGTTGTAGGGGTTTAGCAATGCTAAACTTCCATTTTCCTTATCACTCAATTCAGCAATTGATAATTAAAAAGAATATATCATTGCCATTAGAATTAAGTTCTTTTATATTTCCGCATTCACAGCTATCATCAAGGACATTACCAAAGATGATAACCAAAAGGTGAAGGTCATGAGTGAACAACTATTAGAACAAAACGCAATTAGTCACATTGAAGATAGCGAGATTGATTTAGAGCAAGCTTTTCAAGAATCTCATATCCAAGACATTTTGGATAAATTAGATCAGGAATTAGTTGGATTAAAGTCCGTCAAAAACAAAATTAAGGAAATGGCGGCTTTATTGCTGGTTGATCGTATTCGTAAGAGTTTAGGATTAAATGCAGGTGCGCCTAGCCTCCACATGACATTCTTAGGCAATCCTGGTATGGGTAAGACCACCGTAGCTATGCGAATGGCAGAAATCCTCTACCGTTTAGAATATATCCGCCGGGAAAACGTAGTATTGGTCACCAGAGATGATTTAGTTGGCCAAGGAATTGGACAAACAGCACCAAAAACCAGAGAAGTTTTAAATAATGCCATGGGTGGTGTGTTGTTAATTGATGAGGCTTATACTTTATACCGTCCAGATCATCCCGGAGATTTTGGCTTAGAAGCCATTGAAATTATCATGCAGGTCATGGAAAACCAAAGAGATGATATTGTCGTCATTCTTGCTGGTTACAAGGAGCAAATGGAGCATTTTTTCCATAGTAATCCAGGTATGAACTCTCGCATTGGCATCCACATAGAATTTAATGATTATAGCGTTGACAATTTGATGATCATTGCTCAACATATCGTCAAATCACAAAACTATTGTTTTAGTCCAGAAGCCGAATTAGCATTTAGAGAGTATTTAGTAAAACGTAAAATTATGCCACATTTTGCTAATGCTCGCAGTGTCCGTAATGCCATAGATAGAACTAGATTACGTCAAGCAAATCGCCTGTTAAGTAGTGGTAAAAAATTAAACAAGCAAGATTTAATTACTATCGAAGCCGCAGATGTTTTAGCCAGTCGAGTATTTAGAGAAGGTGTTCCTGACTGTGAACCTGAAAGCTAAGTCAATTGGTGATTAGTAATGGATTTTGATTTTTCCCCATCCCCTGGTTCTGTTGTATTAAATAGAACCAGGGGAATTTTGTCTTGAACCCTTCCCATTTTAGTAAGTTTGTACTATACTATAAAAATAGTCTTGAAGCCTGAAAAGACTTATGGAATATAGATTTTAAGGACTATAACTATGATGAAGCATTATATTCTCAATCTGAACCCTACCGCTAAACATGAATGGGATCGTTGTATTATCCGTGATCCTTTAACTGCAAAACGTCCAGATATAGCTAAATTAATTGCGGAAGCGGTAGGAGAAGAGACAGGTAATTATTTAATCAGTGTAAATATTGAAGTTCAAGTATTAGAACAAGCATCGGCCTCACCAATAGAACAACTTTCTCTTCCCTTTCCCGAAATGTCTGTAACAGCACAACTCCGAGAAGCAGCGTAAAAGTAGGTTGGGTTGACGCAAGGAAACCCAACTCCGTCAATTCCCATAATTAACAAAAAATCCCAAGCAGATTATATCCATAACAATAGCACAAAAATTAAGGGGTATTTATCAATCCTGTAAAGACGTATTTGCGTTAACTTATTGACAACATTCTCAATTATTTTCTCAATAGAGATAACTTATTCTCAATAAACATCAACTTCCTCAATTTTGTCAAAACATCTATTTAAAAAACTTATTTTCTTCAATAACGATAAGTTCAGCAATTCTCATTTCTCGTTCCCATACTCTGTATGGGAATGAATTCTAGAAGTCTACTACTTCCTCTAATATACAAGGGTGCGTTAGTGTTTCGCGTAACGCACGAAATCCTTAAGAATGGTGCGTTACGCTATCGCTAACACACCCTACATATCTGTTCAAAAATCAAATAGTAGCCCTATAACAAAAGGCAGAGCCTTGACGATAGCATTCCCAGTCAGAGACTGGGAACGAGGCTCATTATGCTAAGTGCATAAAAATCATTTTTAGTAGTTCAGCACGAGTAAACGGTTTAGTTAAATATCCAGACGCACCGACAAATCTCGCTCTTACCTTATCTATAATTCCCTTGTTGCTAGTGACAAAAATAATGGGAATAGTTTTAAACATGGAATTATTGCGGATAATGCGACATAGTTCATAACCATCAATTCCCGCCATATTTAAATCCAGTAAAATTAGATCAGGCTTATGTCTAATAATTGACATTACGGCTTTCACAGGTTCATTAATAGTCACCAAAGTAAAATTCTCATCTTCTAAATAACGGCTGATTTCCTTGAGAATTGTGGGACTATCATCTACAGAAATAATTTTGTAAGTCTTTTGTGTAGTTTTTGTATTTACGTTGACTTTTTGCGAATCGGCATCTATGTTACTATCAGCAGTTATTAAATCTAGAGAAGAATCTCCTGGAGGTAAATCATCAATATCTGGTACTAGCTGGTGAACTGCTAGATTATTCTGAGCAATAATTGGAGTTTCGGTAGGAGTGTCTTTTCTTGGTACTAAATCTGGAACCAATAATTTACCCCTAATTAATTCTGTGCCATCTTCAGAAAATAGTAAAGAACTACCACAGGTTTTCGGTAATTTATCAAATGGGGGATCTGGCTCATGTAAAACTATCGAACCCTTCACAATATAAGGGTATAAACTTAAAACTAGTTGCAATTCATCCTGATTCATAATAATCGCTAGATGACGCAAGCTAAAACCTTTCATCCAATTGGTGATATTCTCCTTTAGAGGTGGTAATCTTTTATCCTGAAATTTGCTACTAACTAATAAATAGGGACGCTGATAGGGAGAAGAAATATATTTACCAAGATACCGCCAATTTTGTAACTGATGTTGACATTTTTCAATGATATCATTGGCATCTAATTTACAAACTTTGGTAATATCTTTCAGGGAGTCTGTTAATTCATAAGTGCCTGTTTTAATGAGAATAAATGATTCAATTACCTCTTTAACTAATTCTTGAATCAGTAATGCTGCTTGTTCAGGAAGAAAATGTTGTTCAGTGATAAGCCAATTAATCGCTTCATATTCTGGAAGTTGGTTTGGTAAATAACTATGATCTTCAGGCTCAAATACCAACCGCATTTGTATCCGTACCTCATTATCTACGAGAGGAACTTGTTGATGAAGACGACGCATCTGTCGTTCTAATCTATCAAAGGGTTCTACTGAATGAGTAGCATAAATAATTTTTCCTTGTTCTATATATATCAACCAAGTTACAGAGTTGCTATATGCTTGTAAACAAGTCGTTTCATAGCAATTGCTTAATTGTCTTAATAAACCTTGGGGGGATAATTTGGTAAAAGTGCCAGTATTTTTCATATTTTTACAATTTTTTTGGCGGATATATCAACATAGTATTGGAAAAGATTAAATATCAGGCTGTAATGTGATATCAATGGTAAATATGGTCATAATCACAAGTTATTAAATTATGAATATCAGTGAAAAACATCTTCTAAAAATTCTCCCGAACTTTGAATGTAACAGTTTTTGTAGTTTTTTATTTTGATTCTTTAGTGGTTATCTGAATAAAGATCTCAGTTCTGTCATATTTTGTAGCTATTTCATCTGGATAAACTATATAGCAGGGAACAGGCAACTGACTTGAAAGTCTATTGATGTATGGTTTTTTAGGGAAATTTTGTATCTTATTCAACTGCATACCGCTATAGCGATATTATTGAAGATGCTGAGATTTTTTTGGTAATTTAAATTCATCAATTTTTTAACTAATCTTCTCCTTGCCCTGAATTTAACAATAATGAATTTATTGACCTAAAGACAGAAGAAATCCCACATAGAATCTTTAAAAATTTATGGAGGTAAATGTATATATTGATTATTACAGCAGATTGCAAGGCATTTAAGGTACTTGACTCCTGACTTCTAAGTTAGTAACTCCCGAATTTTCTCATTTTAACTTTGGCAAAGTTCAATTACGACAGGCACTTGACAACAAGTAAGATTACTTATTCTCATAAATTACTAGTGACTAAGTAGCGATGAGGAGTTGGAGACATTTGGTAAATTTGCCCCCAATCAATATCTTGACCGAAAAACTCAAGTATCTCCCGCAAAATACCATAATTTTAGTCATACTAGCGCCAGAAACTATATACTTTGAGTAAAAGGAAAATAAGACTTTGGATTATAACATAACGCAAAAAGTTATGATTGATACATTTAATCTTGACGAAGTTGTAGAATTTGCGGAAAATCCCGAACCACGTTGCCCATGCGTGCTATTGCTAGATACCTCTGGTTCGATGCAAGGGGAACGAATCGAAGCTTTAAATCAAGGTTTGCTGAGTTTGAAGGATGAACTAGTCAAAAATTCTCTAGCATCTAGAAGAGTAGAGGTGGCAATTATTACATTTGATAGTAATGTCAATGTGGTGCAGGACTTTATAACTGCTGATCAATTTAATCCTCCTATTCTCACAGCCCAGGGTTTAACAGTTATGGGTTCGGCAATTCATAAAGCATTAGATATTGTTCAAGAGCGCAAATCCCAGTATCGAAATAATGGTATTGCTTACTACCGTCCTTGGGTGTTTATGATTACTGATGGTGAACCTCAAGGTGAAACTGATTCAACATTGGAACAAGCTTCTCAAAGACTGCAAGGAGATGAGTCCAATAAGCGTGTAGCTTTCTTTGCAGTGGGTGTAGAAAGTGCGAATATGAGCCAACTAAGTCAAATCGCTGTGCGTAGTCCCTTGAAATTAAAAGGATTAAATTTTATTGAGATGTTTGTTTGGCTATCTGCCAGTATGTCAGCCGTATCTCATTCTCAGGTAGATGAACAGGTGGCGCTACCACCAATTGGTTGGGGATCTGTTTAAGGAAAATTGCAGCTTGTTGTTTACACTGAACTAGCTGTGGAAAACAAATTATATGAATACATCAAAACAGATTTCTCAATGGCGGATAGTAGCTGCATCTGTATGTGGAACTAGTCACTCTAAAAACCAGCAACTTTGTCAGGATGCTCATCATTGGCAGTTATTAGCAAATAATGTGTTGGTGATAGCAGCAGCTGATGGGGCGGGTTCTGCTAAACTAAGCAAGGTGGGGTCAATGATTGCGGTAGAAACGGCAATCGAATATCTTTCTCGTCAAGAGATTACGAGTGATACCCTTGCTAATGATAATTTCCTGCATTATTTGCTTACTAATGCCATGTTGGTAGCCCGTAATGCTATAGAAACTGAGGCGGATGTTTGTAATCATCAACCTCATGATTTAGCAACTACTTTGATTCTGATGATTGCTACACCGCAAATTGTCGCTGTAGCGCAGGTTGGTGATGGTTTGGCTGTGGCTAGGAATAGTATGGGCAATCTGATAGCGTTAACCATACCTAGCAGTGGTGAATACATCAATGAAACAACTTTTTTAACATCTGCTGATGCTTTAGAGACTGCACAAATTAAAATATGCCGAGAAGAGATTGTTAATGTGGGTGTTATCACTGATGGCTTACAGATGTTAGCTTTGAATATGATTGTTGGTGAACCTCATAAGCCTTTCTTTTTCCCTTTATTTGAGTTTGTCGCCAATGCTGAAGATAGAACATTAGCAAAAGAACACTTGATGAGGTTTTTAAGCTCCGAGAAGATTACTCAGCGAACTGATGATGATTTGACCCTAGTTTTAGCTGCATTTATCAACTAATAGCTATCTTCTGAACTTTCTGAACTTTTGACTGATTCCAATTACTTCACATAACCCTAATTTCCATGCAGGTACTACGTCGTCTTCCCAAACCGGAAATTCTCAATCTTTCTGTCAGTGTGGGACATGGTGGTGAAGCTTGTATCTATGCAGTGCCATCCCATGAAAATTTAGTAGCGAAAATCTATCACAAATCAACGATCTCTTATGCCCAAAAATTGCGGGCAATGCTTGCTAATCCGCCAGTGAATCCGACGGACAATTTAGGGCATATTGCTATTGCTTGGCCGCAGGAATTGTTGGAAGCGGCAGATGGTAGCGGTAAGATTGTTGGGTTTGTGATGCCGAGGATTCGGGGAATGCGGCCAATTATGGATCTTTATAATCCAGGTGTGCGCCGACAAAATTGCCCATTGTTCAATTATCAGTATTTATTACGAACTGCCCGTAACCTGGCGGCGGCTTTTGTGGCTTTGCACGCCAGCCGCTACTGTATTGGTGATGTGAATGAGTCGAATATCTTGGTTAGTGATACGGCTTTGGTGACGTTGGTAGATACAGATTCTTTCCAAGTTCCAGAACCATTACAGAATATTGTTTATCGTTGTGCGGTGGGTAAGGCTGAATATACGCCTCCAGAACTACAGAATAAAACTTTTGCTGACTATGATCGGGAAAGTTCTCATGATTTGTTTGGGTTGGCGGTGTTGATTTTCCAATTATTAATGGAAGGAACACACCCGTTTTCGGGGATATTTCAAGGTGGGATCGAACCTCCGACTTATCAGGGACGGATACTTGCTGGGCATTTTACCTATAGTCAAAAGAAGCAAGTTCCCTATTTACCAACTCCTATTTCTCCACGTTGGGATATGCTTCATCCCAGCTTACAGGATTTATTTGTCCGTTGTTTTGAGGAAGGTCATGACAATCCTAGATTACGCCCTAATGCTCAAAATTGGTTGTCGGCATTAACGGCGGTGGAAGAGAGTTTGGTGACTTGTACGGATAATGTCCAGCATCGCTATCATAATCATTTGGATAAGTGTCCGTGGTGTGAACGGACTAGGCGATTAGGTGGGAGAGATCCGTTTCCGTCACTGATGGCGATCGCTTCTAAACAACATCTGCAACCACGTCAAAAATCTAAAGCTAAACGTCGCTATATTCCTACTCCTACTCCACAGATTACTCAGCCATTAAGGGCAAACGCTCCAGTATATCATTGGCAACCAATATTTAACCAGCAGTTGTATCATCTTCCTACCCGTAAAAAAATATCCAAAAAGGTATACGGTGTGATTTTTGGTATGATGGGATTGGGTATGTTGGGCTATTTGGACGTAATGATTAAATTTACCCGTCCTTTTGTTTCCCAAAATCCTTACACTCAGCAAAGTTTGATGCCTCATTCTGGTAATCAAACTCCTAATTTGACAAATCTTTCTTTTTCGGATTACTATCAGCGTGGTGATACTGCTTATCAACAGCAAGATTATCAACAGGCAATTATCAATTTCACTCAAGCTCTTAAAAAGAATCCCCAGTCGGCTAAAGGCTATGTGAATTTGGGTAATGCCCAATATAATTTGAATGATTATGAAGGGGCATTAACTAATTATAACCAAGCTTTAAAGCTAAACCCTCAAGAAGTTAAAGCTTATATAAATCGCGGTAATGCTTATTATATGATGGCTGACTATAGTAGTGATCCTAACAAAAAATATAAACAAGCGATCGCTGATTTTAATACTGCCATCAACATAGATGTAAATGATGCAGAAGCTTATATCAGAAGGGGTATTGTTCAATTTGAAATTAACAAGTACATCAATAATTCTTTTCAGGAATACCAAAAATCAATTGCTGATTTTACTACAGCAATTAAACTGAATTCATCTAAAATAGATGCTTACTTTCAACGGGGTTTAGTTCGTTATCAAATTGCTCAATACAGTAGTAATTATGCGGCAGAATATAAACAAGCGATCGCTGATTTTACAGAAGCATTGAAAATGAATCCCCGATTGGCTAAAATTTATCTGAAACGGGGTATGGCTTACTATGAATTGGCACAATATGGAGAAGGCATAACTGATAAAAACCATCTTCAAGCAGTTGCAGATTTAGAAACAGCCGCTAAAGTTTCTCTAGAGGAAAATGATATGGATAATTATCAACAGTCCCTCAGTAATATTTGTATTGTAGTCACTAATAAATGTGACAGTTTATTGTCTAATACAATTCTTACTAGACAAAGTAATTGATACATTGGGAGTAAGGAGTAAGGAGTAAGGAGGAAGAAATATCTGTATTTTTTCGTAAATTTTGTACTTCATTCAACCCGCATTATACCATAGTAATTTTAATTACAAAAGCAGATATCTCTGATTTCATTAGTGAAGTCAGGGATATCATTTTAAATATTATTATTTAGGGCTTGCTGAAAGAAAGTCAAAGCGTTATATAGATAAAGGTTTACAGAGTTCTATCAACAAATAAGTGCGAGATTATTGAGCTAAGATATTGAAAACCTTTGCATTTTCACTAAAAATAACCGGGTAAATTTGAGGACCATTGGCAAACTCTTCTCTCCTTTCTTCTTTCTCCTTTCTTCTTTCTCCTTTCTTCTTTCCTCTTTCTCCTGACTCCTGACTTCTGACTCCTAACTTCTGCTAGAAATATTTTACAGATAAAATATCTTAATTTACTTATTCTTCATGAATTTCTAGGAATTTACAGTTAAATTATATTTATCTACTTAATAAAGAGAAAGAAAAAATTATTTAACTCTTCTACTATCATTGTGCATTCTCTGAACTTTGATCAGTTTAAATTATAAACAACCTGCAAATTTTTGAGGTAACTACATGAAAGCAGTGATTTTAGCAGGAGGTCTGGGTACAAGGTTAAGTGAAGAAACCAGTATCAGACCCAAACCAATGGTTGAAGTTGGTGGTAAGCCAATTCTTTGGCACATAATGAAGACTTACTCTGCTCATGGTATTAATGAGTTCATTATCTGTTGTGGTTACAAAGGGTACGTCATTAAAGAATACTTTGCTAACTATTTTTTACATATGTCAGATGTGACATTTGATATGCGATTCAATCAAATGAATGTCCATTCTGGATATGCTGAACCTTGGCGCGTCACCTTGGTAAATACAGGTGATAATACGATGACAGGTGGGCGTTTAAAGCAAGTTCGTGAACATATTGGTAATGAAACCTTTTGTTTTACCTATGGTGATGGTGTAAGTAATATTAATATTACAGAATTAATTAAATTCCATCAAGAACAAAAGACATTAGCAACACTCAGCGCAGTGCAACCAGCAGGAAGATTTGGAGCAATTTCTTTAGGACAAGAACAAACTAAAATTACCAGTTTTAAAGAAAAACCTGAAGGTGATGGTGCTTGGATTAATGGTGGCTATTTTGTTCTAGAACCACAAGTAATTGATTTTATTGCTGATACCTCAACAGTGTGGGAGAAAGAACCATTAGAAAAGTTAGCTGATTTAGAACAATTAGCGGCTTACAAACATGATGGTTTCTGGCAACCAATGGACACATTAAGAGATAAAAATTATCTAGAGGATCTATGGAAAAGTGGTAAAGCTCCTTGGCAAGTGTGGTAAAAACAATTTTGGATTTTAGATTTTTGATTTTGGATAAGGGAAAGATTACTAATGTATGATTTTGCGATTATTGGTGGGGGAATAGTTGGACTTTCCACTGCAATGGCATTAGGAGAACGTTATCCAAATGCCAAGATATTAGTATTAGAAAAAGAGAGTCAATGGGCATTTCATCAAACTGGTAATAATAGCGGTGTAATTCATTCTGGTCTTTACTATAAACCAGGAAGTTTTAAGGCTAAATTTTGCCGTGATGGTAGTCGCTCAATGGTAGAATTTTGCCAAAACCATGCTATTGATTATGATGTTTGTGGTAAGGTCATTGTTGCTACTAATGAACAAGAATTACCCCGGCTAGAAAATCTCTACACACGCGGATTAGAAAACGATATTCCTGTTAAAAGAATTAGTCCCGAAGAAGTTAGAGAAATTGAACCTCACGTTAGTTGTGTTGGTGGGGTTCAGGTATTCTCTACAGGGATTGTTAATTACAAAAAAGTTTGTTTAAAATACGCGGAATTAATTGGCAAACAAGGGGGCGATTTACGTCTCAATACCCAAGTTTTGCAAATCTCCCGCAGTGGAAAAAATCAGGTATTAGAAACTAACAAGGGCAGTTTTGAAACTCGATTTGTGATCAATTGTGCCGGATTGCATAGCGATCGCATTGCTAAATTAGGTAAGGTTGACCCCCAAGCCAAAATAGTTCCCTTTCGCGGTGAATATTACGAACTAACGCCCGAAAAACGCTATTTGGTTAAAACTCTCATTTATCCAGTTCCTAACCCAGATTTTCCCTTCCTGGGTGTTCACTTTACGCGGATGATTGATAACAGTGTCCATGCTGGACCAAATGCAGTTCTCAGTCTCAAACGTGAAGGTTACAAAAAAACGGATTTTGACTTCAGAGATTTTGCAGAGGTGATCACCTATCCCGGTTTCTGGAAACTAGCAGCAAAAAACGCTGACGAAGGGATTCAAGAAATCATTCGTTCCTTTAGTAAAGCAGCCTTTGTCAAAAGTTTGCAAAAACTAATTCCCGAAGTCCAAGCGGAAGATGTAATTCCTACTCATGCAGGAGTTCGCGCTCAAGCATTGATGAATAATGGTTCTCTGGTAGATGATTTTTTAATTGTTAAAGGTGAGAATTCTATTCATGTTTGCAATGCACCTTCACCTGCGGCAACTTCTTCTTTGGAAATCGGTAAAGCCATAGTTCAGCAAATACCAGAACCCACTTATTTGCATAGTTTAGTATCTTCGTAGAATGAACTAAATTAGTTATCGGGCTTCGCTAACACGCAAAGGCGCAGAGGCGCAAAGAGTAAAATAAGAGAATTTTATCTGCGAACTCTTCAAGAAGCAACTTAATTTCACACATCAAAAACTTTAACAATCATGAAAATTTTAGTAACTGGAACAGAAGGTTATCTTGGTTCTTTATTGCCTTCTTTATTAATGCAAAAAGGACATGAAGTTATTGGCGTTGATACTGGTTATTATAAAGTTGGTTGGCTATATAACGGAACTAACGTAACAGCTAAAACCCTAAATAAAGATATTCGTGATATTACTCCTGAAGATTTAGAGGGTGTGGAAGCTATTGTTCACATGGCGGAATTGTCCAACGATCCTACTGGACAATTATCACCCACTATTACTTATGATATTAATCATTTAGGTTCAGTTCGTTTAGCTAATTTAGCTAAAACTGTGGGTGTCCGACGCTTTGTTTATATGTCCTCCTGTAGTGTTTACGGTGTGGCTAGTGAAGGTGATATTACAGAAGCATCACCAGTTAATCCCCAAACAGCCTATGCTGAATGTAAAACATTAGTAGAAAGAGATGTTCAACCATTAGCTGATGATGATTTCTCGCCTACTTTCATGCGGAATGCAACTGCTTTTGGTGCTTCTCCTAGAATGAGATTTGATATTGTTTTAAATAATTTGGCGGGGTTGGCTTGGACAACCAAAGAAATTAAAATGACCAGTGATGGTACTCCTTGGCGGCCATTAGTTCACGCCTTAGATATTTGCAAAGCCATTGTTTGTGCCTTAGAAGCACCAAGAGATATTATTCACAATCAAATCTTTAATGTTGGCGATACTGCGAACAACTATCGAGTTAAAGAAATAGCGGAAATCGTTGCTGATGTTTTTCCAGGTTGTCAATTATCCTTTGGTAATAATGGTGCAGATAATCGCAGCTATCGAGTATCTTTTGAAAAGATTAATACTATTCTTCCTGGATTCAAGTGTGATTGGAATGCTCAACTTGGGGCTGAACAACTATTGAATGTGTTTAAGCAAATTGACATGAATGAAGATACTTTCTTGTTTAGAGGATTCACTCGCTTGAAACAATTAGAATATCTAATCCGCACAGAACAAATTGATAAAGATTTTTTCTGGAATAAACAGGAAAATTAATTTATTCCGAAAATATTGTAGGTTGGGTTAAGCGACAGCAAAACCCAACACGATTAATAATTGTTTTGGGTTTCCTTGCGTCAACCCAACCTACATTTCCTTAACTTAAAAAGATTAACTAAAGTTCATATTTTACCAAGTGAAATCCTAATTATTTAGGATTGTTTACCATACCATGATCAAGAAACTACTTACCATAGCTATTCCTACATACAATCGGGCTGCATTGTTAGATAAACAACTGGCTTGGTTAGCAATAGCAATTAAAGGTTTTGAATCGGAATGTGAAATTATTATTTCTGATAATTGCTCAACAGATAATACACCAGGAGTAGTAAAAAAATGGCAATCTGTATTTAGTAATACTGTATTTATAGCGAATAGGAATCGTGAAAATATAGGGTTGATGCCAAATATTGGTTTTTGCCTGCAAACTGCTAGTAGTAAATATGTTTGGACTGTGGGTGATGACGATCCTATTCAGGAAAGAACTCTGGCTTATGTCGTCAATACAATTAAAAAAAATCCCAGTTTAAACTTAATATTTCTCAACTGTTGTGGACGCGATAATCACACTAATAAAATTTTAGTCAAACACTGGTTTGCTAGTGATAGTGATGAAATAATTACTAATAGTAAACCTGTATTTGAACAGTATTTACAGAACAGTTTTGGTGGGGTACTATTCATGACAGCTACCATTTATAAAACTGAACTTGTTCAGCAAGCATTACGACAATGGACTACTTCTTGTAAAAATTTGGCATCCCAAGCATATTGGACTGGATTTTGTGCCGCACATGGAAATGTAATTGTTACTCAAGATAATTATTTGGAATGTACAATGCACGCTAGTTCATTAGAAGAAAATCCCCGGTGGTCATTAATGATGCGATATGTTTACATACCAGAGATTTATCTGAAGTTGTTAAATTTAGGATATTCTGCTAAATTTTGTCAACGGATGATTCTAGAAAATATTTTCAAACTTAGTGATTGGAAAATATTGTTGGGTGCTTTTAGAAGATGGCCTATTTTAGCCACAAATATTATCATTTCCTATTTGAAATTATTAGGAAAATTTATCTATCAACTGAATTTTAATTATAAAAAATCAGAAATAGATATCTGATAGCACAGCATGGTGTAAGTCATGTAATTAAATCTCAAGAATAACCACCAATATTGTTTGTATAAAAACCATGAACAAACTATTAACTATTGCTATTCCTACTTACAATCGAGCCGAGTTACTAGATAAACAATTAACTTGGTTGTCCCAAGCTATTAAAGGATTTGAATCAGAGTGTGAGATTTTAGTTTCTGATAACTGTTCTACTGATCATACTCAATCTATCATTAGTAAATGGCAAAATATTCTCAACAATATCACTTTTAAATCAAATAAAAATACTGAAAATATAGGCGTAATGCGAAATATTTTTCATTGCCTAAGTGCTGCCACAACAAAGTATGTTTGGACAATTGGTGATGATGATCCTATTCAGGAAGAAGCAGTTTCTTATGTGATGGAGAAAATCAAAAATATTGATGATTTATCATTATTGTTTCTGAATTTTTCTGGTCGGAATCAAATTACTGGTGAAGCAGTAAATCCACCAAAAATAGTTGGTAATCGCTGGTTTGATGCGGATAGTGAAGATGGTGAAGGTAATGGTAAAGCAATATTTGAACATTGTTTTAGTAAAAGTGTAGGGGCAGTAATTTTTCTCACTGCTACAGTCTATCGGACTGATTTAATTAAACGCGCTCTGCAAATTTGGCCAACTGCTAGTAATAATTGGATATCTTTAGCATATTTAGCTGGGTATTGTGCTGCTAATGGCAAAGTAATTGTGACTAAAGATGTCTATTTAGAATGTATTGTGGGTGTTAGTTATTGGCAAAAAGAGCCAAAAGCCGCACTGTTAATGCAATATCAACACATCCCTGAAGTTATTTTAAAACTTGGGGAAGTGGGATATTCTAAAGCATATTGTTCTCGGATGCTTTTACAAAACTACCACGAAGTAAACTTAAAAGTCTTTTTAGGGGCGATGAGAAGATGGCCTATATCAGCTATAAAAACAGTAGTTCCTTTTTTAGGTTTAGTTACTGTAGCAGCATTAGAATTCATCCCAATGAGAGAATTTAAAGTAGCAGAATTACAAGAACTTCCTCCTCAAGAGATGAGACGAAACGAGTAATATATTGGTAGTTAAGGTTGCATCAAATATCTCATTATTAAGGAAATTGTACTATGCTTAATCAGGTTAGGGAAAAAATTTCTGTCTTAAAAGATGAGTTGGTTTATAGAGCTAAACTTAGGCAACATCATCATCATTTACCTATACTAACAGGAGGCGATCGCTTAATTGCTGAATCTCTTAAAAAAGAAGGTATTTGTATAACGACACTCGCAGATTTAGGATTACCTTCAACTTCAGAATTGCTGGATGCTGCAAACACTTTCTTACCAAGTATGGGTAAGTCTAACTATAAATCTTCTGATCAAAATCCTCCAGAAATTTTCACAGTTACAGATTTACCTAACTTTTTTAAATGGGGAAATGAAAAAAGACTCATAAATATTCTAGAAAATTATATTGGTCTTCCTGTTGCTTATCACGGTGTCCAAATTCGCAAAGACTTTATTAATCAAAGTCAATTTAGCACAATGTTATGGCATAGAGATTCAGAAGACCGCCGAATTGTGAAAATCATCATTTATTTAAATGATGTGGATGAACAACAAGGACCTTTTGAATATGTACCATCATCTTTTACTTCGGGACTGAATTTTTATCGTCTTTACTACAAAATTCACAATAAAGGAATTAATGATGAGACATTAAATAAAATTGTCCCCAAATCAGCTTGGAAATCTTGTACAGGTGCAGCAGGTACAGTAATTTTAGCCGATACAAACCGACTTTTACATCATGGAACTGCCCGCACAGAAGAACGATCTACACTATTTTTTGTCTACACGGCTAACCCTCCAAAACGACCAGGACTTTGTACTCAATATTGGGATGATACTTTTCCCAAACCGGAGTTATCCAAACAAGTTAATTAAGTCCAAATAGGAAGGAATTTTCTGTCATGCTTAACAGAATTCAAGACAAAATATCAACTTTAACTTCTGAGTTAAGTTATCGAGTATCACTTGGGAAACATCAAAAAAATTTACCTGCTCTTACTCTAGAAGATAAATTGATTGTTGATACTCTCAAGAAAACAGGTGTTTATGTTACATCTTTACAAGAGTTAGGTTTAGCATCTACTGCTAAAATGTTAGCTACTGCTAATAGTTGTGTAGATACTATGGTAAATCCTAGAGATATCCATGCAGGATATAAATTACCACAAATCTATACAGTTACAGATTTACCAGAATTTTTCAATTGGGGAATCGAAACCCGACTACAAAACATCATTGAAAATTATATAGGTTTACCTATCGCTTTTCATGGTGTTCATCTGCGGAAAGATTTTCCTAATGAAAAACAATTGGAAACTTTACTATGGCATAAAGATTCTGAAGATAGACGGATGATTAAAGTCATTATCTATCTAAATGATGTGACTGAAGAACATGGGCCTTTTGAATATATTCCACTACCAACTAATGCTCTAGGGCAACTTAAGAATTATCAAGTTGATTATGAATTATGGCGGGTGAATTTTTTAGGAATTAACGACGAAAAAATGATGAAAATCATTCCTAAATCAGCTTGGAAATCATGTCCTGGTAAAGCTGGAACTATGATTTTTGTAGATACCAGAAATGTTTTACATCACGGTACTATCAGAACCAAAGAGCGTTCAACACTATTTTTCACATACACAGCTAATACTCCTAAACGACCAGAACTTTGTACACAATATCATGATGATACCTTTCCCAAAGCAAGTAAAGAATCAATAGCTAGTACACTGCGGTATAAGTGAATGAACCATTTTTAAGCCTTGTAATCAATCAAATTTTCGGAGCTTTTAATGGTCATGTTATTTGCGCCAACCTGTACTAGTAGCTTATGTCAAAGATAGAAAATAATAGCCAAAACATTCGCAATCTCAATAATAAGTTATCTACTATGAATGCACTACTGACAATTGCTATACCCACGTACAATCGTGCCGAATTACTAAATAAACAGTTAGCTTGGTTAGCTAAATCTATCAAAGGTTATGAATCTGAATGTGAAATTATTATTTCTGATAACTGTTCAGAAGATAATACACAAGAAATAGCGAAAAAATGGCAGTTATCTTTACCAGCTACAACATTTCATATCAACAAAAATAGTGAAAATGTTGGCGTGATGAGAAATATTACTTATTGTATACAAGCCGCAACAGGTAAATATGTTTGGACTATTAGTGATGATAATATTATCGCTGATAAAACAATCTTTTATATCATCAATACCTGTAAAGAAGAGCCAGATTTAGCATTACTAATTTTGAATTTTTCCTGTCGTCATGAAGTAACAGGTGAATTATTATATGAACGCTGTTATAAACTTGATCATGATCAAGTTGAACATGATGGTAAAGCATTATTTGAGCATTGTATACAGGAACATCGCTCTCGTATACAGTTGATGTCTGCTCAAGTATACAAAACAGAACTAGCTCAAGGCGCTTTACAAAAATGGACTGATGGTGTTAAAAACTTAGACTACCAAGTCTATTTAACTGGTTTTTGCGCTTTTCATGGCTGTGTAAAAATCACCAAAGATACTTTTTTGGAAAATGCTTTTGGTGCTAGTCATTGGATGGTAAAGCCAAAGATATTGCTAAAAATGCAATATACTTATTCACCTGAAATTAATATCAAACTCAAAGAAATAGGATACTCTAAATTATTTTGTAGCCAATTAATTCTTCAGCACTTCACTGGCAATAATTGGCGAGTGTTCTTCGGTGCTTTGAGAAGATGGCCTATCCTAGCAGTTACGACAATCATTCCTTATTTTGGTTTGGTAATTATATCAGTTCTTGACAGTGTTTTTGCACAAAAAGAGATAAAAGTAAAAACTTCATAATAATACCTTTCCAAAATAAATCCCCAACATGGTTTATGCCACACTATAGAATTAAAGGTATAAACCTCAAATTGAAAACCCCTCTGATTTTGCATAAAAACTTTTGGTAAATTTATGATTTTCACCTCTACTAAACTCGCTGGTTCTTTCATTATTGACTTAGAAGAAAAGCCTGATTCCCGTGGTTTTTTTGCTCGGACTTTCTGTGCTGATGAATTTGTTGCTCATGGTTTAAAACCAACAGTTGCCCAATGTAACCTTTCTTTTAATCATAAAAAAGGCACATTGCGGGGAATGCACTATCAAACTCTCCCCGCAGCCGAAACAAAATTAATTCGCTGCACTCAAGGAGCTATTTATGACGTAATTATTGATATGCGTCCTGAATCTCCAACTTATCTAGCGCATATTGGTGTAGAACTGAGTGCAGAAAATCGCCGCGCTCTTTATGTACCAGAAATGTTTGCTCATGGTTATCAGGCATTAACAGATGGTGCAGAAGTTGTCTATCAAGTGGGTGAATTTTACACTCCTGGTTATGAGCGCGGTTTGCGTTACGATGATCCAATTTTAGGAATTTCCTGGCCGTTGAGTGCAACAGAAATGTCCGATAAAGATCGCAATTGGCCTTTACTAGAATCTATTTTAATAGGAGTTTAATCATGATTATTGTTGATAAAGCTTTACAAGCCCGGGCGGCATTGGGTAAACCTGTAAAAGTAGCCATGATTGGTGCTGGTTTTATGGGTCGAGGAATTGCCAATCAAATTATCAATTCTGTCCCAGGCATGGAGTTGGTGGCTATTTCTAATCGTCACATTGATTCAGCTAAACGAGCTTATTTAGAAGCAGGAATTGAGGATATCAAAATTGTTGATAATTTAGCTGCTTTAGAAAATGCACTTGCTCAAAATGAATATGCAATCACTGAAGATGCCATGCTTTTGTGTGAAGCCGATGGTATAGATGCAATCATTGAAGTCACAGGAACTATTGAATACGCGGCTCATTTGGTGATGTGTGCGATCGCTCACCACAAGCATATCATTCTCATGAATGCCGAACTCGACGGCACAATTGGCCCCATCCTCAAAGTCCATGCAGACCGCGCTGGCGTGATTTTGAGCGCCTGTGATGGCGACCAACCAGGAGTAGAAATGAACCTCTACCGCTTTGTTAAAAGCATCGGTTTAAAACCCCTCCTGTGTGGCAATATCAAGGGACTACAAGACCCCTACCGCAACCCCACCACCCAAGCCGGATTTGCCCAACGTTGGGGTCAAAATCCCGCAATGGTAACAAGCTTTGCCGATGGTACTAAAATCTCCTTTGAGCAAGCCATAGTCGCCAATGGTACAGGTATGAAAGTAGCCAAACGGGGAATGTTAGGCTACGACTACACCGGTCATGTGGATGAAATGACCAAAATGTATGATATTGACCAACTGCAAGAATTAGGCGGTATCGTTGACTACGTAGTTGGGACTAAACCAGGTCCAGGAGTATTCGTATTTGCTACCCACGAAGACCCCAAACAACGCCATTATCTCAACCTTTATAAACTAGGTGAAGGACCTCTCTACAGCTTCTACACCCCCTACCACCTCTGCCATTTTGAAGTTCCTCTCTCAGTGGCTCGTGCTGTCCTGTTTCATGATGCTGTGCTTACTCCCATAGCCGGTCCCGTTGTTGATGTGGTCACCACTGCCAAAATTGACCTGCAAGCGGGAGAAACTCTGGACGGTATTGGTTATTACATGACCTATGGACAATGTGAAAATTCCCCCATTGTGCAACAAGAAAACTTACTCCCAATGGGTATTGCTGAAGGATGCCGCTTGAAACGCGATATTCCTAAAGATCAAGTTCTCACTTACGATGATGTGGAATTACCTGAAGGTAGACTTTGCGATCAATTACGGGCTGAACAAGCCGTTTATTTTGCTCCTGCGAAAACTTTAGCGATCGCAAAATAAGTAGTCGGACAAAATTACAGCACTTCCTGCTTTTATGAGGTACATCATACCCCCCTCCTCGCTTGCGGGGAGGGGTTGGGGGTGGGGTTCTTATATCTCACTCATGCAGACAGGGAACAGAAAACAGAAACATAAATTAAAAAATGAGGCCCGATAATTGCCTTTTTACCTTCCGGTTCCCTCTTTTAGATGGTGATTTAGCATCACAAGTACAGTAAAGCCGCTATAAATAATTTTCAAATCAGCATCAAGATAATTCAGAGGCTTCCTGATATTTTCATCAGACCTCTGAATTTACATATATAAGGATAGATATTTCACTAAAGATTATTGTTTACTATTTAATGAAATATTTTGTCCTTGAAACTCCTATTAAACAAGATAAATTAATTGATACAAAACAAGTAACACAACCGAGTAATGCAACCTTAAAAATTAAATTATCAACAGATAAAGAGTAACACCAATTACCAATCACCGAACTATAGGGAATCCATTATGAAAATTGCTCTTGTCCATGATTACTTAACCCAACGCGGTGGAGCAGAGCGCGTATTTGAACTACTGTGTAAACGCTATCCCGAAGCTGATATTTTCACCTCATTATATGATGCCCAGAAAAGTATTGACTTAGGTGAAAGAATTATCAATACCACATTTTTGCAAAAAATTCCTGGTGCAACCAAATACTTTCGGATGTTAGCTCCCTTGTATTTTCCTGCCTTTCGTTCCTTGGATCTCCAAGATTATGATTTAATTATTAGCAGTAGCACCAGTTTTGCCAAAGCAGTACGGAAAAAACCCCAAGCTAGACATATTTGTTTTTGTCATAATGTTACCCGCTTTTTATGGGACACAGAAACATATTTACGGGAATACGGAGACTATAGATACTTTGCTCCTCTCATTGAAAAAGTCTTTCAGATGATGAGAAATGTAGACCTGAAATATGCTCAAGAACCCGATCTCTACATTGCCAACTCTAGTATTGTTGCCCAGAGAATTCAAGCAATTTATAAGAAACAAGCTATTGCTATTAACTATCCAATTGATACTAGCAACTTTGTTTTTTCCGACACCAAAGAAGAATATTACTTGGCATCGGCGCGGATGATAAGTTATAAACGTCTTGATATAATAGTCGAAGCTTTCAATTGGTTAGGCTGGAACTTATTAATATCAGGTGATGGACCAGAACAAGAAAAGTTAAAAGCTCACGCATTACCCAACATCCAATTTCTAGGTCATGTTAGTGATAGAGAACGTAAAGACTTATTTTCTAAAGCCAAATCAATTATTGTTGCGGCTTTAGAGGATTATGGATTAGTTCCAGTCGAGGCAAATGCTAGTGGTACACCAGTCATTGCTTATGGAGCAGGTGGAGTATTAGATACTCAAATACCAGGTAAAACTGGTGTGTTCTTCAAAAGACAAACACCATGCTCTTTACAAGCAGCTTTGTTAGAAGCTGGAGGAATATCTTGGGATTATGAAACTATCCGTAATCATGCTGTTAGCAATTTCTCAGAACAGACATTCTTTCATAAAGTTGAGCAAATTATTGGTAAAACCAGTGCAGCATAGCCAAAATAACTGATCATTAAAAATTCCTAGAAAGCTTATACAAGTTGCTTTTTTTAATTTTTAATTCTGCCCTGTGGTATTGAAAGTGTGCATCGCTAATTCATTTAATTTTTAGGTGTTTGCGTAGTATATCGCAGATAAGGATAATAAAAGTGGTTCAAACTAGTCTAAATCCAAATATAAATCCAGCGTCAGAAACAGAACCAGGTTATGGACAAATGTTGGCAGTCATTCTGCGAAGATTTCCCTGGTTATTATTAGTATTGCTGAGTTCTACAGCTATTGCTGGCATCATTACCTTAAAAACACCATCCAGTTTTAAAAGTAGTATGCAATTGTTAGTAGAACCTAACTATCAAGGCAAGAAAGAAATTGATAACACCGAAAGTCAATTCACTGATGCTAACATAGAGGTAGATACTGCTACTCAACTGAACTTGATGCAAAGTTCTGGACTTATTAAAAAAGCAGTTGATAAACTCAAAGCTGAATATCCAGACTTAACTGTCATGGATTTAAAAAAATCCTTAGTCTTAACTCAAATTAAGACTCCACAGGATAATGTTGTCACTAAAATATTTCAGGTTGATTATACCGATAACGATCCAGAGAAAGCCCAAAAAGTTCTCAAGACCATTCAGCAAGTTTATTTAGAATACAACAAACGACAGCAAGATTCACGCTTGCAAAAAGGTCTCCAAGTCATCAGAGATCAATTAAGAAAAGCTACTGATGAAGTAACCGCTTCGGAAGCAAATCTCCAACGGTTTCGCAGAAGTCAAAATTTAATTGATCCAGATGCTCAAGCTAAAGCTATAGAAACAACTTTAAATACTGTCCAACAAGAACGACAAACAACTCGTTCTCAGTATGAAGAAGCTTTAGCAAAGCAAAAATCTTTGCAACTACAACTTAACCGTTCTCCACAAAACGCCTTAGTTTCTTCCCGCTTGAGTCAGTCTACCCGCTATCAAGGCTTACTCAACGAAATCCAGAAAACAGAATTGGCTTTAGCGCAAGAACGCTTACGTTTTACTGATGATACTCCCAGCGTTGGCAAATTAAACGAACAACTCCAAAGTCAAAAACAACTTTTACAAAAAGAAGTCAGCAGAACATTAGGAGAAAGAACTACTCCAGCTTTTAGTTCTGGAGATAATCTTTTAGAACAAGGACAACTTGGGCAAATTGATCTTAATCTCACAGGTCAATTAGTAGAAACCCAAACTACCATAGTTTCATTAACTGCCCGCGATCAAACTTTAGCAGCAAAAGAGAAAGAATTACAAGCAACCCTCAAGCGTTTTCCTTCTCTTTTGGCTTATTACAATCGCATCCTTCCTCAACTACAATTTAGTAGAGAAAGATTAGAACAATTATTAAGAGCCGAACAAAAATTACGCCAAGAACTTTCTAAAGGTGGCTTTAATTGGGAAGTAGTAGAAGAACCCCAAGAAGGCTCTTTAACTGGGCCTAATATGAGACAAAATCTCTTATTAGGAGGAGTAATTGGTTTAATGTTAGGAGGAATTGCTGCCTTTATTCGTGAAGCCTCTGATGACGCTGTACATACTACTGCGGAATTAGAAAAACAAGCTGCCCTCCCATTATTAGGAACAACTCCTAAATTGCCACCTGCTAGACCCAGAGAATCAATGATCAAATTGCCCTTTGGCAAACCAGAAGTTCTTGCACCTTGGACAATTCAAGTATTACAATCTTCTCCTCGTTGGGAATCACTTGATCTCATTTACAAAAATATTGAACTGCTCCATAATGTTTCTAATTTAAGATCATTAATGGTGACATCAGCATTACCAGATGATGGTAAATCAGCATTAGCATTAGGTCTAGCAATGAGTGCGGCTCGCTTGCATAAAAAAGTCTTACTAATTGATGCCAATTTACGTGATCCTAATCTGCACAAACAGTTAAATCTTCCTAATGATCAGGGACTTTCAAGTTTATTAGAAAGTGAAATTAATCTCCCTAATCACATTAGTGTTCCTTACTCTGGATCATCTTACATTGATATTTTAACAGCCGGACCAATACCGACTGACCCTGCTCATCTTTTGAGTTCTCCTCGCATGATTCAATTGATAGCTGCATTTGAAGAGAATTATGATTTGGTAATCATAGATGCCCCCTCAGTTCTAGGTTTAGTGGATGCTATGCTCACGGCATCATCTTGTCGAAGTGTAGTAATGATGGCAAGTATTGGTAAAGTGACGCGCAGCCAACTTAATCAAGCTACAGGGATGTTGAGTAGGTTAAATTTAATTGGAGTTGTCGCTAATGGTGTATCTCCATCTGATAGCACCTATGTACCTTATGTCAAGCCAAAACAATTAGTTTTACAACCAGCAATGGAAGAATAAATTAGAATATTTGATCACTATTCGACCAAATACAACAGATTTACCCCTGCACTCCACAGGGGTTTTTGCATTGACTAATTTAACATAAATTATCTATTTATAAGTAAGTAGGTGAGTGTTGAAAATTGTCGTTATGGCAAGGCAAAAGGCAAAAGGCAAGAGGCAAGAGTGAAGAGGGTTTGGGCGATTTTACATTTCTTTACACAGTTTAGTTTTATTGTGTTCACCTACTTAATCAAGCATAATTATCCTGCAAACGGCTTAAAACTTTATCCCTCTGGTAAATCTCTCCCCGTTCACGGGGAGAGGCTTTGAAATGAATTTTTTCGTCAGAAAAAAGTAAAGTTCCTAACCGTTTTTAGTATAGATATAACATACAATACTTGTCGGTTAAGCCAAAAACATTAAATTGGGTAGGTTGGGTTGACGCTAGGAAACCCAACATTTATAGACTTTTGTTGGGTTGCGCTGTTGCTTAACCCAACCTACAAAAACTAGTTATGGTGTATTACGGCTGGAAAATATTTGTCATGCAAAATATTTTCTAAAGTGATTAATTCACTCTAAAATTATTTTTATTTACTTAATTAACAACCTATAATATGTTTTATAAGTACAAAATCTTAGTTAATTTTATTTAGTTACCATTAATTCATTTTACCATATCTTAATAATGTGTAGGGAAAAGTAATATTTATTTAAAGAGTAAATAAAGAAGTTGTTTATTGATGATTTATTTCTTGATAGTCTTATACTCTAGAGATTGAAACACATCTTTTAACTCTTGAAAATAAGAGCAATGTAATTTTATTAGGGTTGTAAAATCAAGTATATTCCCTTGGATTAATATATGCCAATCTCAGTCATTTCCAATCTAAATAACAACTCTATTGTACCTCAGCAATCTGACAATATTAGCTTTCTATCATGTAGCTTACAATGGCGCAGAGGAAAGTTATTGGTGAAAGATTTGGGAAAATTGCCACAGGTTCATTTAGCTGCACTAGAAAATGAAGAGTCGTTAATAGAGTGCTTAAAGCATTCTCCAGTTAGTTTAGTTAGCATAGATCCCAAAATCGGTGATTCTTTATTAAAAGTTTGGGTCAATGCTTGCCAGAAAGCCAATAAGCCCATATTTATGAACAGTTCTGGTTATCCAAAATTGCCAAAAAAACGTAATCAAATTTTCAGAAATTTACAAATAATAATTGATTGGACTTGGGCTTTATTCTTACTGATATTTATGAGTCCAATCATTCTCGGAGGGTTGATAACCATGCAGATATATTCTCCAAAATTACTGTTTGATTATGAGTGGTACGTGGGAGAACATAGGCAACTTTTTCGGACTATTAAATTTAGCTCAATAGCTAAACAGGAAATGACAAAATTTAGTGTTATTTTAGGTACATTCTTTTTGGATAATTTGTCTAACGGATTGAATTTACTTCAAGGAAAATTTTGCTTACTCAATAATCGTTGTTTGTCTTTAGAGAATGCAGTTAAATTAAGTTTAGAAGAACAGGATAAAAAGTTAGATCAACAACATAAATTCAGCGGTACATGGCAAATAGATACCAAGGATAAATTGCCTATAGTTTAGGATAAAGATATTAACTCTGTGTCTTCAAACAATTTTACCAAAATGATTATTATTTCCTGTTCTCATATTGGTAACTATGAATTATATACCTAATTAAGAAAGTAAAAACACCATGCAGACAGCGATTTGTACAGTATTTGAAAAAGACTATCATTATGGTGTTGGGGCTTTAGTAAATTCCTTATATCACCACGGGTTTCGAGGCATATTTTGGGCTGGTTATCGGGGAAATGTGCCACCTTGGGCTAAATCTCTGAAGACAGAAAATGGTTATCAAGAGTTTTCTGTGGGTGAAGGTTGTGCAATCCGGTTTGTGAAGCTAACAACTCCAAAACATTTAGGTTTTTATAAACCTGATTTTATGTCCCAGTTATGGGAAAATTATTGCCCAGATATTGATGCCATATTTTACTTTGATCCTGATATTGTCAATAAATGTGCATGGACTTTTTATGAGAATTGGGTAAGTCGGGGAATTGCTCTTTGCGGTGATTCTTGGTATCTTGTTCCTGCCAATCATCCTCGACGGTTGGCGTGGAAAGAATTTGCTCAAAATAATGGTTTTGCCTGTGAACGGGAATTAGATTATCACTACAATAGTGGCTTCATTGGCGTTCATAAAGATTACAAATCTATCTTAAAAGTTTGGCAGAAATTAGAAGAACTAGCTGAAATGGCAGGATATGCCAATTTACAGGATCTTTATAACGATAATACCTTTCATCATTATCCATATCTTTATGGAGATCAGACTTATTTAAACTTAGCATTGATGCTGACTAATTATCCTTTAAGTACCGTTGGACCTGACGGCATGGATTTTATTCCCGGTGGGACTATCATGTCTCATGCCACAGTCCCAAATGTTAAACCTTGGCGGAAGAAAATAATTATTAGTGCTTTAGAAGGTAGCGCTCCAACCATCACCGATAAATTGTATTGGCGACATAGTCAAACACCTATTCAACTGTATTCAATGGTAAAAATCATCTGGCAAAAATTTGAACTTCTTTGTGGTTCTGCTGTTGGTCGTTTTATCCGTCGTGCTTCTATGTAAATATATTTATTTGCTTTTGATTGATACTTCTGTGCTTAATTATCAAAATTATTGGCTAAAATTTTTATGAATTTTACATTGCTACCGTCAACTGTGAAAATATTGCAATCTACAAGTTTGTGGCAAAATAACCGGTTAATTTTACGAGAATTTAAACACTTTCGACTTGTGGCAATTTTAGCTGTAGTTTTTTCAGTTTTAGCTGCAAGTTTTGAAGGGTTTGGTTTAGGATTTTTGCTGGTGTTTCTACAAAGCTTAACCACTCCTGGTGCTGAACCTGTGAAAACAGGAATTGAGTGGTTTGATATTTTGATTTTGGGCATTAATGGTTCAGCTATGGAGCGATTATATCGCATATCAGCTTTAATTGTAATCACAACCTGTATGCGAGCTTCGTTCAATTATATAGGACAGATTTGCATCCAGTTTAGTGAAATAAGTTTAGTAGATACTCTCCGTAAACGAATTTTCCAACAGTTGGAGGCTCAAACTCTCAGCTATTTTAGTCATAAAAAATCTGGAGAATTAGTTAATACACTCACCAGTGAAATGGAGAGAATTAGACAAATTTTTGGTGGACTAGCTTTTCTAATTACTAGAAGTTTTACACTAATTGTCTATTCTATTTCTTTATTTATTCTTTCATGGAAACTTTCTATAGTTTCTATTTTGCTATTTAGTCTTTTAGCCGTAGCATTATCCACACTAAATAAACAAATTAGAGAACGGAGTTTTGCTATTACTTCCGCCAATGATAACTTTACTGCTAGGGTGCTAGAGTTTATCGAAGGTATTCGCACAATTCATGCTTTTTCTACTCAAGAATTCGAGCGAAACCGCTATTATCAAGCCAGTGAGAAAATAGTTAATAATTGGAAAAGTGTTTATTGGATTTCTTTGCTAGTTAAGCCTCTGGCTGAGAGTATATCTACTCTAATTCTTATCAGTATGATTATTGTGGCTCTAACCACAGATTTAATGAAAGTTTCGGCTTTATTAACTTTCTTTTTTGTGCTGTTTAGGATCATCCCCATGACTCAAGATTTAAATGGAGTCGTAGCTTCTTTAAGTACCCAAGCAGGAGCAGTAGAAAATATCAAAAATTTATTAAAAACTGATGATAAAATCTACTTTCAAAATGGCGCACTCAGATTTCCTGGCTTCAAAAGATCAATTGATTTAGTATCTGTAGATTTTGATTATAGTCTTAATCAACGAATTTTACATAATATTACTCTCTCAATTAAACAAGGTGAAATGACGGCTTTGGTGGGTTCATCTGGGGCTGGTAAAACTACACTTGCAGATTTAATTCCTCGCTTTCATGATGCTACTGAAGGCTATATTTATATAGATGAAGTTGATATTCACAAATTTGAAATAAACTCTCTTCGCTCTAAAATAGCGGTTGTTAGTCAGAATACATTTGTTTTCAATACTTCTGTTTGGAATAATATTGCTTACGGTACACCAACAGCCACAGAAGCAGAAATTCAAGAAGCTGCACGACAAGCAAATGCTTTAGAATTTATTCTGGAAATGCCTGAAGGTTTTGATACACAATTAGGAGATAGAGGAGTCAGACTATCAGGAGGACAAAGACAAAGAATTGCTATTGCTCGAGCATTGCTGAAAAATCCAGAAATTCTGATTTTAGATGAAGCTACAAGTGCTTTAGATTCCATGTCTGAGCGTTTAATTCAAGACTCATTAGAAAAGCTCTCTGTTGGCCGCACAGTAATTGCGATCGCTCACCGTCTTTCTACTATTGCTAAAGCGGATAAAGTTGTAGTTATTGAACAAGGAAGGATTGTAGAACAGGGGACATATCAAGAGCTACTTCAACAACGTGGTAAGTTCTGGCAATATTATCAAATTCAAAACGAAGTGAGATAAATGTCAGGATTCAGGATTCAGAATAAATGCAGTCTACAAAATTAACTGAAAAACAAACAAATATTTCCGATAGTTCATTTTATCATCCTACAGTCAATGCTAAATATTAACTCCTCTGAACCTTTGGTAAGTGTGATTATCCCTACCTATAATCGTCCAGAATACCTCAAACAAGCAATTCAAAGTGCAATTCACCAAACTTATCAAAATTTAGAAATTATTGTTTCTGATAATTGCAGTTTGGAAAATCCTCAAGCCATAGTGGAATCATTTCAAGACTCACGCATCAAATTTTGGCGACATGAAGAAAATATTGGGATGCTGGGTAATCAGTTTCATGGTTTTAAAATGGCTACAGGTAAATATGTGGCTAGTCTCCATGATGATGATATGTGGAATGAGGATTTTTTATCTAAACTTGTTCCCAATTTAGAGGCAAATCCTCATTTAATTTTGGCATTTTGTGACCAATATATTATAGATGGTGATAGTAAAATTAATGTTGCTGCTACTGAAAACAATACCCGCAGTTATAAACGGGATCAAATTACTCCCGGAATTCATGAAAATTTTACTCAAATTGGCTTAATTGATAAAAGTATTCCCACTGCGGCTGCTTCTGTAATAAGAAATGGTATCTTAAATTGGGATAGTATTCCTTCAGAAGTTGACGGAATGTGGGATTTATATTTAACTTATCTTTGTTGTATTTCTGACTATGGAGTTTATTATGTTCCTGAAAAATTAACCAAATATCGAGAACATGAACAAACTGATACTATGCTCAGTGGTAGGCGCAATATTCAAGCAAAAATCCGTAAAGGTAAAAGTGAGCTATTCTGTTATCAAACTTTTATGGAAGATGAACGTTTACAGGAATTTAAATCCTACTTTAAAAGCAAATGGTTAGAAGCTAATACAACTTTAGGTATTGGCTTATTACGAGATCAAAAAATTACGGATGCTCGCCGTTATTTTTGGCAGACCTTAAGTGAACAAAAATTTAATTTGCGAACTTCAGTAGCTTTAATAATAAGTTTTATTCCTAGCAAATTAACAAGTAAAATTTGAAAAATTTCCTAATTTAGTAAATCAAGAGAGGTTATGAGTGAAAATTTGTATTGTTACCCACAAGATCAGAAAAGGTGATGGTCAAGGTAGAGTTAATTATGAAGTGGCTCAAGAAGCAATTCGTCGTGGTCATCACTTGACATTATTAGCAAGTGAAATATCACCAGAGTTAGAGCAAAATAGTCTGGTAAATTGGATTTCAATTCCTGTTAATCAATATCCTAGCGAATTTATTCGCAATTTCATCTTTGCTAAAAAAAGCGGCGATTGGTTGCATAAAAATTGCCAGAAAGTGGATTTAATTAAAGCCAATGGTGCAATTACGATAGGCGCTACTGATGTAAATGCTGTGCATTTTGTTCATAGTTCATGGTGGCAATCTTCTGTACATATTTCTCGTCAACATCGAGATTTATATGGGTTATATCAGTGGTTGTACACTGGAATAAATGCCTATTGGGAAAAACAAGCCTTCCAGCAAACTAAAGTTGTGATTGCCGTATCTACAAAAGTAGCAGATGAATTAGTTAACATCGGTGTACCGAGGGACAAAATTCGCGTGATTGTCAATGGGGTTGATTTACAAGAATTTTTTCCTGGTCTGGCTTGTCGTCAAAAATTGGGTTTACCAGAAAATGTGACTTTAGCACTGTTTGCTGGCGATATCCGCACAACCAGAAAAAATTTAGATACGGTGCTGCAAGCTTTAGTAAAAGTTCCTAATTTACATCTAGCGGTAGTAGGAAAAACTGAAGATAGCCCGTTTCCAGAATTAGCAAATAATTTGGGTATCAGTGAACGAGTACATTTTCTCGGATATCGCCGGGATATCGCCGAGATTATGCGATCTGTAGATTTATTTGTCTTTCCTTCCCGTTACGAAGCTTGCAGCCTTGTATTGTTGGAAGCATTAGCATCAGGCTTACCTGTCATCACTGCTACCGCTACAGGAGGTGCAGAATTAATCACACCAGAGGCAGGAATTATTTTACCTGATACAGACAATATAGATGCTTTATCTGCTGCATTGTTGTCTTTGAAAGATGATTCACTACGTCAGCAAATGGGTAAAGCGGCTCGCGCTGTTGCTGAACAACATAGTTGGATGACTATGGCACAAACCTATTTAAATATATTTGAGGAGTTAATCAGCCATGAGAAACACCGTTCTCATCCCCACTTATCGCCGTCCTCAAGACCTAGCTCGCTGTCTGAAAGCACTGCAACAGCAAACTAAATCAGTTGATCAAGCGATCGTTGTTGTCAGAGATACAGACACAGCCACCCAGGAATTCCTAAATCAATTCCCGCCCCACATCCTCCCTTTACAAATTGTTACCGTCACCCAGCCGGGAGTAGTCGCCGCCCTCAATGCCGGACTGGCACAAGTACAGGGAGACATTGTTTCCATTACCGATGATGATGCCGCCCCTCACCCTGATTGGTTAGCTAAAATTAATACTCACTTCAGCGTCAATCGTGCCATTGGTGGCGTTGGTGGCCGTGATTGGGTTTATCAAGGAGACAAATTGGAAAATGGTTCTCGTCCCATAGTTGGTAAATTGCAATGGTGGGGGCGTGTTATTGGCAATCATCATTTAGGGGTAGGTGTACCCCGTGAAGTTGATGTCCTTAAAGGTGTGAACATGAGCTTTCGCACCCAAGCCATCGGTAAATTAAGCTTTGATGACAGAATGCAAGGTACAGGCGCACAAGTACACTTTGAAATGTCTTTTACTCTTACTATGAAACGTGCTGGATGGACAATAATTTACGATCCTAGTATTGCTGTAGATCACTATCCAGCCCAACGTTTTGATGAAGATCAACGCCATAATTTCAACGACACGGCATTAATTAACCTAGTCCATAACGAAACCTTAGTTTTATTAGAACATCTTTCTCCCCTGCGTCAGGCTGTGTTTTTATCCTGGTCAGTCTTAGTTGGCACTAGGGAAAGTTTAGGAATATGTCAATGGCTGCGACTGTTTCCCCAACAAAAGCAACTAGCTAGTAAAAAATTACACGCATCTTTACAGGGCAGATGGTTGGGATATCAACAATATAGAAAGATAGAAAAACACCATCTTAGTTATTAATTAAAATTAACAAAAACTCAAAATTATAAACAACAATGATTGCTAAACCAATCCTTTTTAATACTGTTTTAAAAGAAGAATTTTCTCCCCAAGATCGCTCTGCCCAAAGTTGGATCATTATCCTGAGTTTTGTTTTTCTCACAACAGCTTGCTACTTTACCACTACAGCCAGTTTACGCCTTGTTTTTCCTGCTACAGCCCTTATAGCAGCCCTGTTTTTATACTTACGGCATCCCATTCATTATGTCGGATTCACCTGGTGGATATGGTTTCTCACCCCCTTAATCACTCGGTTAGTTGACTATAAGGTTGGCTGGGACCCTACCCGACAAATGTTAATCGCACCTTACTTAGTAGTATTTATAACTGTAATTACCTTCTTGAAACATCTCCCTAGCACTATTCGTCAAGGGGGATTGCCATTTCTTTTAGGTTTTATAGGAGTTTGCTATGGATGTTTAGTAGGTTTAATTTACAATCAACCACTTCCTGTAGTGCGGAGTTTTTTAGATTGGCTAAGTCCGATAATTTTTGCTTTTCACCTATTTTCTAATTGGCGAGATTATCCTAGTTATCGTCAGAATCTCCAACGCACATTTATTTGGTGTGTACTCATCCTGGGAGCTTACGGAGTTTATCAATTTTTTGTCGCTCCTGAATGGGATAGATATTGGCTTGTACAATCTAAAATGTTTACCAGTGTTGGACATCCTATCCCCTTTGGAATGCGCGTTTGGAGTACACTACACTCACCAGGTCCATTTGGTACTGTAATGATGACTGGGTTACTATTATTATTTACCAGTTCTGGTCCGTTAATTTTTCCGGCTTCTGCTGTGGGTTATTTATCATTTTTACTTTCCCAAGTGCGGACAAGTTGGGGCGGCTGGTTCTTAGGAATAATTCTGATTTTTGGTTCAGTAAAACCTCAGATTCAAATGCGCTTAGTTACCATAATTTTAGTTATGACAATATGTGTGATCCCATTGGTAACTATCGAACCTCTTTCTAAAGTTATTACCAGTCGGTTTGAAAGTTTTTCTAATCTAGAACAAGATGGTAGTTTTAGAGATAGATCAGCAACTTATGATAAAAACCTGAATTTAGCACTTTCTAATGTTGTCGGTAATGGCTTTGGCAATATTTGGAAGGTGAATGAAAAAACTGGACAGATAGAAGTAATTGTAATTGATAGTGGTATTTTAGATATGTTTTTCACCTTGGGTTGGATTGGAGCTATACCCTATATTAGTGGGTTAATATTGATGCTTGTTACGGTTAGTAATTATACAGAAGGTCGTTTTGATAGTTTTCTCAGTGCTGCCCGCGCTATCGGTATTAGTTCTTGCGCCCAGTTAATTATCTACAGCGGGATGCTGAGTATTGCAGGTATGATTATGTGGGGATTCTTGGCTATGGCTATGGCAGGACATAAATACTATAGCAGACCACAAGTATAGTATTTGACTTATGATTAAACTATCAAATCCCTGACTTCCATAAGATGTCGGGGATCTACGTTTGGGAATTTCTATAAATCAAATGAAAGTGCTATGGATTGATATAGCGGTATGCAGTTGAATGAGATCCAAAATTTTCCTAAAAAACCATACAGAAAAAGACTTTTAACTCTGTTCCCTGTTCCCTGTTCCCTATTCCCTAATATTATAAATGAGGTACTTATGAATCAAATTCATCGGGTGGCGATTGTCGGCGGAAATCATGGTAATGAGTTAACGGGAGTTTATTTAGTTAAAAAGTTTCAGCAATATCCCCATTTAATTCATAGAACTAGTTTTGAAACTTTATCATTACTTGGTAATCCTAAAGCTATTACTGCACGGACAAGATATATTGATGTGGACATAAATCGGTGTTTTAATAATAAATTATCAGATCCAGAAATCTCAAATTATGAGGAATTAAGAGCGCGAGAAATTCAACAAATACTACAACCACAAAACCAACAAAATGTAGATGCAATTATTGATTTACATACGACTACTGCTAATATGGGATTATGTATTATTCTCGGAAATTGGCACCCGTTATTACTTAAATTAGCTGCTGATTTGAGTGCAATGAATTCTCTGGTAAAGGTTTATATTCATGAACAACCTAAAGGCAGTGGTTTTCTGCGTTCTTTATGTGATTTGGGTTTTGCGATTGAGGTTGGTGCTGTACCTCAAGGAATTTTAAATGCGGAATTATTTCAACAAACTGAGCAACTTATTTATAGTATTTTAGATTATTTTGAAGACTATAATCAAGGTAAAAACTTGCCGAAAAATGATTTACTGACAGTGTATAAATCAATTGGTGTTATTGATTATCCTAGAAATGAAGCAGGGGAAATTCAGGCGATGATTCACCCTCAACTTCAGTTTAGAGATTATGAACCTTTGCATCCTGGTGAGCCTATGTTTATCACTTTTAATGGAGAGGAAATTTTGTATCAAGGCAATTCCACTGTTTATCCCATTTTTATTAATGAAGCTGCCTATTATGAGAAAGGAATTGCCATGCACATTAGCGAAAAAGAATTAATTAAGATTAGCTAATTCTCTGGTTTCCATAACTCTGATGATATTGTTTTTTCTGATTAATTCACGATATACAGTCAGTGTTTCTTCATGCACTCGTGCGGCACTAAATCTTTCTAGATTTTGTTTAGCGCGGAATTTCCATTGATCTAAAAGTTGGCGATCGCTCAATAATTGTGTCAAAGTCTTAGCTAAGATAGGAATATCTTTAGGTGGTACTAAAATCCCCGCTTGACTATAATCTAAAGTTTCCGGAATACCATCTACATCAGTGGCTATAATCGCACAACCAGCTTCCCGCGCTTCTGTTAGGACTAAGCCAAAAGATTCGCAGTGGGAAGCCAGCACAAAGATATCTGTTGCTAACATATAGCATTGCGGTTCTGACTGGAATCCTTCAAAATGAATGTGATTCTTCAAATCTGTGTTTTGCACCATAGCCTCGAACATTAGTCGGTCTGGTCCATCTCCTACTAAATATAAATGTGCTTGCGGAAAGTCTATAGAAACTATTTTAAAGGCCTCAATTAATTCATAAATACCTTTACGGGTATACATCCCAGCCACAGTAGTTATAGATGGATGTTGCATTGTTACTGGTTGATAATCTTGCAGTTTTTTATGTCGAGGACTTCCTAAAGTCCCGTTACTAACTACTCGCAACTTTTGAGATGGAATACCCCGTTGAACCATAGAATTAGCAACTGCTTTACTGACTGCAATTACCTGATCAGCTAATCCCATTAATATCGCACTATGTTGAAATTCATTATGGACGGTTGAAACTAAATGATATTCTCGATTTTTTCTTAAAATCCCGGCTAAGATTGCTCCTGTCATCATGTGGACATGAACAATATCTGGTTGAAATTTTTTAATTATTTGGCGATAATGCCAAACAGTTTTAATAAGATTTAATGGACTGCGGCATTGATTGAGATAAAAATGTTCAACACCATGATCTGTTAATAATTTTTCATATTCTCCACCAGCAGAAGCTACAGCAACATCAAGACCACTTTTAGCTTGTAAACAAGCTAAATCTACTGCTACGTTGACAATGCCATTGCCGATTTTTTGAACATGATTAGTAATATGTAGAATTCGCATTTAAATTTTCCCCACCGTAATTATTTATAGTTAATTTTCAGATGCGTACCCCTAAAAACTTTACTCGGATTTAAAAAATATTTCTTCTGAATTTAAAAATCGGTTAATAAATCCATCTGGTAACATCTGAAGTTGAGAAGAATAGGCCGCAATCGCTCTTGCTTTTTTCTCTTTTACTGCTGTAACTGATAAGCGATAAGCCGCCGTAATATCTTGTAACTTCAAAAGAATAAATAATGGCGATCGCCAAAATACCCAAATAGGATACTGAAGTAGTTCTGTAGTAATTTTAGATTGGCTAATTGCCTCTTTTACTAAGTTATAGGTAGCTTCATGATCTTGATGACAATCCTTACGGTGAGGGACATAAACTTCTCCCGGTTGATAAAACTCAAGCAGTTCGGAAATTTGCGTAATTATCTGTTGCTTTTTCTCTATATTCAAGGAAGTTAAACTGCCATCTTGATGATTTAAAAAATGAATATCTGAAGTATTTACCCCCAAAATATCTAAGGCCATCAAAGATTCTTGTTGACGAATATGAATAATTTGATTTTGAATATGCGGATCTGACCCATGAGAACCTCTACCATCAGTTAGAAAAGTTATACATACTGGTATTCCTTTTTCTCTTTTGCGGGCAATCATGCCTCCACAACCAAATGTTTCATCATCTTGATGGGGAGAAAAAACCATTGCTGATTTTTCAGAAAATTTTAAAGGCTGACTTCCCCAATGCAAAATCCACCATGAAACTAAAGTACAATGAATATATTGTATCTGATTTAGCAATTTATTAGGAATTATTTTTTCTAAAGATATTAGTGCTTTTTTATGATTCATAACTTTAAAATTGATTCAAGACGAAGTTCAAGTTTTGTAGATGATCAATATTGATGCTTCCCATAAACCAAAACAACTATTTTTATAATAGTCAAGCCCTAGATCATAGTATTTATTTTTTTAATAAAGTTATGCTGAAAATATCAATAAGAGGATCCATGGGACTAATATTTGATTTTTTAAATGTACGTAGGGTGTGTTAGCTCGTCTCGTAACGCACTGTTGATTGAGTTTAAGGTGCGTTACGGCTATGCCTAACACACCCTACAAATACTTAGAGGTTTCAAAATTTAAATACTATTGCTATAGCAAAATTAAACAACTGATAAAAAATCTATTAGTAGGAAAGTGTGCAAAGTAGGATACATCTTTCATTTTTCCACCCAGAAGTGTTTCTAGAGAAACAGTAAATTATCAGTTAGGTTAGTTAGAATTTATGGAAATCATCGAAATCTCTATAACCTACTATTTGAAGAAGAATTCACCCAGTCAGAATTTATTCTGACTCGGTGACTCCTATTTAATGAAATTCAGCTAGTTTTTGTATTCTATGAGACTGTAATAATTACTGAATTTTTGCTGAAGTTATATAGCGTTTCTCGGTTGAGTGAGATACAAGAACCCCACCCCCAACCCCTCCCCGCAAGCGATGAGGGGGCTATGATTTACCTCATTCAAGTGCATACCGCTATAAATTGAGTAATTATTGCATTAGTATAAGTTATCTTGGGTATGCAATGGTGTGCCACTATCATGCAGATGAATTGGATTAGTTTACTAAAAGCGCAACAAACCGACTTCTTAAACCGGGTGAAAAAACCCAAAACTGCGGATCTTTCTCTTTTAGAAAGTCGGGTTAAAGGTTATCACAGTGAGGTGATGGCATTTGCGGGGGATTCATTAACGAAAATTCTCGAATGTTCTCGTCAACAAGCCGAAATTCTCGCCAAAAATCCGCCACCGATACCACCTGAATATCCTGAATATCCTGATTGGATCATTCCCTTTCCTACTTATTTTCAACGTCAAGCCGAAGATTATCTTGTCCGTGAACAAATTGTAGATTGGATGATTACGGAACGGTTGGGAAAATTAGTCAGAAAAGTGCCACAAGACACTTTAGAAAATATGGTTTTGGATGATGAGGGAAATTTACGTGGTGAAAGTAAATTTACTTATTTATTGACTAATAACCAAAAAATCAGTATTCAAGTTCACGTAGCAGATGGAGAAAGTTTTAATGGCATTAAAAAAGATAAAATCCGTTGGTCTGTTAGTCAAGAAGATATCAATAGACATCAAGTATTAATTTTCTTGTGTTTGTTTTATCCCGGAAATAACCAACTAGGATACCACAAACAAACCGTAATTACTGGTTTTTTGCCCACAAATCAACTAGATTTTCCAGAATCAAAGATTTATCTAACTCCTAGTAGTTTATTGTATGCAGGGGGATTAAATTGGTACTTACAATCTCTGGGTGGTAAGCCAGATGATGTAACAATAACTGATGAGAAAATGATGGTAGAAACAATTCAAACCTTACCCTCAGATCATCCCCACAAGAAGATTGTTGGTGATTGGGAATGTTGGCAAACATTAATTGGACATACCAGAGGTATTAACTGTTTAGCTTATGCTATCAAAACTTTAGAAGTTAAAGATGCCGACTGTAAAAATATCAAAATTATCCCAATTTTAGCTAGTGGTAGCAGGGGAGAAACAAAATTATGGGATTTAGCTAAAGGTGAATTAATCGAGACATTATCGGAATATCCTTGGATTCATTCTGGCTTAGTTAATGAAGTTAATTCCTTAGCATTTAGTACCGACGGACAAACATTAGTAAGTGTGGGTGCAGATTCCACGGTTAAAATTTGGCATACCGGGGCCTTAGATTTAATTGATATTCTCCACAAACATCATGGAGATGTGCGTTGTGTGGCGTTTACACCCGATGGTAATATGTTAGCAACTGGTGGTCATGATCGCAAGATTTTGTTTTGGAATTTGCGCGATCGCCAAGTCGAAAATACCCTATCTTTAGACGATACCGCAGCCCATTCAATGGTGTTAAGTCAAGATGGGAAAATTTTGATTACAGGTAGCTATCGGAAAATCAAAGTTTGGGAAACATCCCCTACAGGAAATCAGAAAAATCTGCCAGATATACAACCCATATACACCCTAATGGGTCATTCCCATATTGTCAATTCTTTAGCTATGAGTGCTGATGCTAAATTTTTAGTCAGTGGTAGTCAAGATCAAACTATTCGAGTTTGGAATTTAGCCACTGGGGAATTAGTTCATACCCTCAAAGGACATCGAGATGGTGTTAATGCAGTCGCTTTAAGTCCTGATGAACAAATTATTGCTAGTGGTAGTGCTGATAAAACTATCAAGTTGTGGCATTTAGGATCTGGGGAATTATTAGGGACATTTACAGGTCATGGTAATACGGTTACAGCTTTATCCTTTACCGCTTCTGGAGAAATGTTAGTCAGTGGGAGTTTGGATAAAACCATTAAAATTTGGCAGCGGAGTTAGCTAAAAACTGCGGTTGTCTCTACAAGTTTGTGCCACTTGCAAAACTGGTACAAATTTTGTATCCATAACTGCTTTATTTTATGTCTTCTGAATGATTTTTATTGAGTACAGTTACGGAACTGGTAAGTTACTCTCACCGCTTTTTTTACCAATACATACAATCCTTATGTTAGTAAGTAATTAATTAATTAATTAAAAAGTAGGTAATATGTCAACAGTTAATCAACAAAAAGAGAATCCAGCTTGGGTTTTACAAACATGGGCATCTTTTGTTTTATCTATTTCTTTAACTACTTTTGGTATTGTTAATTTACCCGCAGATAACTGGATCAAAGGATTTATGGGCATGGGTTTAGCTTTTTCTGTTGGTTCTACTTTTACTTTGGCAAAAACTACTAGAGATGCGTATGAAAGCAAAAAATTAACTTCCCGCATTGAAGAAGCAAAGGTTGAGAAGTTACTTTCTCAACATGATCTGAGTTTAAAATAAGCAGTTTAAAAATCGGGAAAATAAAGGGTTTAGCATTGCTAAACCCCTACTTAATTAATGGTAAATAATTATAGCAAATTACATAAACCCCAAATATTTGGAAGTGCGATAACCTAACCATATTCCCAAAAGTCCCCCAATCACACTAAATAGGATTGAGGTAAATGAGAACAAACTCCCACCCCATAAAAGCGGAATGTAGCTACCAATAGTAGAACCGAGAAACATTCCAGTACTGATAAATAATTTATTCACGCTTTTTCAGATAGTAATTACATAACCAATGTACTTGATTTTACAGATATTTCCCTAAAACTAATTTTAAACATTATCGGTAATAATATAACTATGCTTTCTAGTTACCAATTATGACTATAGCCATTAAACGCCAGATTACACTAGAAGATTTTGTCAAGTTACCAGAAACAAAGCCAGCATCAGAATTTATTAATGGGGAAATCCTGCAAAAACCTATGCCACAAGGTGAACACAGCTTAATTCAGACTACTTTTATTGAAGTTGTCAATGGACTAACCAGAAGTCAAAAAATTGCCATAGCTTTCTCAGAACTACGTTGTACTTTTGGTGGTAGTACCATTGTTCTTGATATTGCGGTATTCCGGTGGGAGAGAATTCCTAAAACTGAATCTGGGAGAATTGCTAACCGGTTTGAAATTCATCCTGACTGGGTAATAGAGATTCTTTCTCCTGAACAACCACAGAAAAAAGTGCTAACTAAATTATTGCATTGTTCCCGGCATGGGACTGAATTAGGTTGGTTATTAAACCCAGAGGAAGAAAGTGTCTTAGCTGTATTTCCTGGACAAAAAATAGAAATATATGAAGGTGATGATAAATTACCAATTTTGGAAGGTATTAATTTAGAATTAACAGTTAAAGAAGTCTTTGGTTGGTTGAGTTTTAGTTCATGATTATCAAGGGCGGGGAAACCCCGCCCCTACGTTAAAATTGTTGCAGGAAGCGCAAATCGCTATTATACAAACGACGAATATCATCAATTTGATGTAATACCATTGCAAACCGTTCTACACCAAAACCGGCAGCAAATCCACTATAAACTTCTGGATCATAACCCACAGATTTTAAAACATTGGGGTCAACCATACCGCAACCCATCACTTCTAACCACCGCCCTTTCCACTGTAAATCTACTTCGGCTGAAGGTTCGGTAAAGGGAAAATAACTGGCACGAAAGCGAATTGGTAAATCGCCAAATATTGATTGTAAAAATACTTTTACAGTTCCTTTCAAGTCTGTAAAAGTTAGTCCTTCGTCTATTGCTAAAAGTTCAATTTGATGGAAAACTGCGGAGTGCGTCGCATCTACATCATCTCTGCGATATACTCGACCTGGGGCAACAACTCGAATGGGTGGTTCTTCCTTTTCCATATAGCGAATTTGTACCGAGGAAGTATGAGTCCGCAGTAAGTTACCATCTGGTAAATAGAATGTATCCTGCATATCACGGGCTGGATGATCTGGGGGAGTATTCAGCGCCTCGAAATTATAGTAATCTGTTTCCATTTCTGTACCTTGGGCAACGGTATAACCCATGCCAACAAAGATATCTAGAGTTTGGTCAATAATGCCATTGAGGGGATGAATCTGACCTTGGGGACGGTAAGTACCCGGCATAGTGACATCTATTGTTTCTGCCTCTAGCTGTGCCTGAATTTGAGCAGCTTCCAAGGTTGTACGTTGCTGGTCAAGGCTGTTTTGGATGGCTTCTTTGACAGTATTAGCGATCGCCCCGAACTTAGGCCGTTCCTCTGCACTCATTTGCCCCATACTTCGCAGTAGCGCCCCCAATTGCCCTTTTTTACCTAAATAGTTAACTCTCAGTTCTTCTAGGCGTTCCAGGGTATCAGCAGATGCGATCGCTGTTTCTCCTTCTTGGCGTAATGCTAAAAGTTGATCCTCTAAATTGTTAGTCATTAGTCATTGGTGATTAGTCATTAGTCATTAGTCTATAGCAGGGAATAGGGAACAGAGAACAGGTAATATTTTTATTAGTGTCAACTTTGGTGAATACTAATTTTTAGTGGTGTGACAACGGACACTGACAACTAACTCTAAACTAATGACTAATGACTAATAACTAACAAAATATGAAATTACTAATTAGTAATGATGATGGAATTTCTGCTCCGGGTATTCGTGCCTTAGCCAACACCTTAGCCGCAGCGGGTCATGAAGTAACAGTAGTTTGTCCAGATCGAGAGCGCTCGGCAACTGGACATGGATTAACCTTACTGCAACCTATTCGCGCTGAAATAGTCGAATCTATTTTTCATCCTGATATTAAAGCTTGGGCTTGTGATGGTACGCCTTCGGATTGTGTAAAATTAGCATTATGGGCTTTATTAGATTCTCCACCGGATTTAGTGCTATCTGGCATTAACCAAGGTGCAAATTTGGGAACGGAAATCCTTTATTCTGGAACTGTTTCGGCCGCAATGGAAGGTTTAATCGAAGGTATTCCCAGTATTGCTTTTAGTTTAACCAGTCATACTCACAAGGACTTTCAACCAGCGGCTAAATTTGCCCAAGTCCTAGTCGCTAAAATTGCCGGACAACCTTTGCCAGAGTCAATGTTACTTAACGTCAATATTCCCCCCTTATCCGAGGAAGAAATTGCTGGTGTCAGTTTCACTAGACAAGGAGTAAGACGCTACGTGGATGTTTTTAATAAGCGAACTGATCCTAGAGGTAAAACTTATTACTGGTTAACTGGAGAGGTAATTGAGGATGTAGAACCATCGGTGGAGTTAAATTTACCAAATCATATTCCCCTTGATGTTCATGCCATTCAGAAGAAATATATCAGTGTTACTCCGTTGCAATATAATCTGACTTATAGTCATGGACTTAATCAGCTATCTACATGGGAATTGAAATTCCCGGAGATTTAGGTAGGTTTGTTTAAGCTAGAAAGAATTATTTTCAGTAACTTTACTGGATTTTAACTAGCTATTACTTAAGTAAGTGTCGTAACCTATGTACAATAAGATTGATGCAAAAACAACTACATAATAATTCTTGATTACTGATTTTAACTAAACTCTGCTGAGAGTAGCTGCGTTTCCTGCCAAAGCGCGGGCAATTTTTAAAGCTAATAATGTCGTTTTAAGCAATAAAATTGGTAAAACAGCATACGCTTAAACAAATCAGAAGTTGTTTGTTTTCATTCCTCTTTTGCTCAGTCCAGCCAGCCAACAATACCCATGACTAGGATAGAAAACCAATTTAATGTGCAATTTTGGGGCGTTAGGGGCAGTATCCCCAGTCCGGGGTTAGATACTGTCCGCTACGGAGGTAATACTCCTTGTGTCTCCATGCAAGTAGGCGGTAAAAGACTAATTTTTGATGCTGGCACAGGATTACACGTTTTAGGAAAATCCTTATTTTCCCAAATGCCAGTACAGGGTCATTTATTTTTTACCCATTCCCACTGGGATCATATTCAAGGATTTCCCTTTTTTACCCCAGCCTTTATTAATGGTAATAGATTTGATATTTATGGAGCGATCGCCCCAGATGGTTCTACCATAGAACAGCGGTTGAATGACCAAATGCTGCATCCTAACTTCCCTGTACCTTTACAGATCATGCAGTCCAACTTGACTTTTCACAACGTGCAACCAGGACAGCCTATCCATATTGACGACATTATCATAGAAACGAAACCTTTAAATCATCCCGGTGAAGCAGTAGGATATAGAATTAATTGGCGCGGTGGTGCTGCTGTCTATATCACTGATACTGAACATTATGCTGATCATTTAGATGAAAATGTATTGTGGTTATCTCGCAATGCTGACGTACTTATTTATGATTCTACATATTCTGATGAAGAATACAGCAACCCTAAATCATCGAAAATTGGTTGGGGACATTCTACCTGGCAAGAAGCTATCAAAATTGCTAAAGCTGCCAATGTGAAAACCTTAGCAATTTACCATCATGATCCAGCCCACAATGATGATTATTTAGATCGTGTGGGTGCAGATGCCTATGCAAGTTTTTCCGGTGCGATTATGGCTAGGGAAGGATTAGTTATCCCAATTACCACAACTGATACCACATCATAATCTTTTGCAGATAGCCAGTATTTAGACTGAGAATATCCTATTAATTTCGTAGCCCCGATTTTTACGCATTACCACAATTTAGACAAGTTTTTTTCTCCACTTGTGGTTAACATTTGGGGAATATTTTGCTTATGTTTAAGTAGGTGAACACAATAAAACTAAACTGTGTAAAGAAATGTAAAATCGCCCAAACCCTCTTCACTCTTGCCTCTTGCCTTTTGCCTTTTGCCTTGCCATAACGACAATTTTCAACACTCACCTACTTATACAACAATAATATTGTTCCCTGTTCCCGACTAAAACATGAATAATATGTAACCGCTCAATAATCCGGGGTAAATCCTTCCATGACAAGCCTCAAATGGCGTAAAATCGTTCCCGAACAGGTAGTCCGCCCCCATTTATTGAGCGGATACCAATTAAAGTAGAAGGAAAAATTAATGATTTTGCCTATAAAGTTAATTATAATAATCATTTTTCTTTTGATAGTTTACCCACAATAGATGATTTAAAGGTATCTCCCCAAGAGGAAGGAGCAATTAATCAAATCATTAGTCATTTACATTTGCAAAATAAATCACCTTCAGAGATATTAAAGATTATCGAGAGATCTTTTCAAAGCGATTTTACTTATTCTCTGAAGTTGACAGGAAAAAATCAGCAATTAACGCCTTTATCAACATTTTTATTACAAAATCGCACTGGACATTGTGAATATTTTGCTTCTGCAACTACTTTACTTCTGCGGACTGTGGGAATTCCTGCTCGTTATGCTGTGGGTTATTCAGTTCACGAATTTAGCAATTTAGAAAAACAGTATGTTGTCCGTAATCGTCACGCTCATGCTTGGACATTAGTATATATAAATGACAAATGGCAAGCTTTTGATTCTACACCTGCTGATTGGAGAGGAATTGAAAATGCAACGGTTTCGCCATTATCAGCTATTACTGATTTTTGCTCTTTTTTAGGTTTTCAATTATCAGGATTGTTAAGAGTTATATTCGGTACTAATATTTTTAAATATGGATGGTGGTTAATTTTTCCATTAATATTTTTGCGAACTTGAATATCAGGAAAAAATAGAAAAGTGCGGCGGTTATCTACCAAGCAATTAGTCAGGAAAAAAGTTCAGAAAGATAATGTTAAAAGAAAAGACTCTGAATTTTATTTAATTGAAGAGGCTTTAAATGATTTAGGTTTAGTGCGTCAACCTGCTGAGTCTCTTAAAAATTGGATCTATAGACTCAAACAAGAACTGACTACACCGGATTTAATTGATGGTTTGATATCAATCATTGAATTGCATTATTGAGAACGTTTTGATCCTCAAGGAATTAATGAAACTGAAAGGACAAAATTAAAATCTGCTGTACAATTATGGCTGGAGACATATAGTAATACAAAATAAATCGTCAACAATTCGTAATATTACTGGAAGCTGAAGATAAGTAAGGTTAGAATTACAGGCAATGTCTAAATCATAAGTAGAACTATGAAGACGGCTGAAAAACTTGCTGCTGGTTGGTTACTCACACTCGGATTCATGTTTTTGGCGATATCAGTATCAGAAATAATAGATAAATTGTCTCAGTCAGAAGTAACGGTATATCCTGTGGAGGGAGAACAGGTATTTGCTGCTCCCAATGCGGTACAGGAAAGTAAAGATACTATCGTGGGAGGTATAATTTTTGGTGTTCCTAGCGCGATATTAGGCAGTTGGTTAGCATTAGGATTGTATAAACAAAGTCAACAAGAAAAAAAAGCATTAAAACAGCAAAACAGTGAACAATTGCAAGCGCAGTTTTATCAAATGCTACTACAAAATCAAGGACGAGTAACTTTGTTGAATTTTGCCATGCAGTCTCAATTACCAGCTGTGGAAGCTAAAGAATATTTAGATCAGAAAGCTAAAGAATTCAATGCGAATTTTCAAGTAAATGAAGAAGGGGCTGTATCATATAATTTTGATGTTTAATAATTCAGATGACACAGTTTTTCTTAACTATAGCCGCCATTTTTGGCGGTTTGTCTGTGGCTAGTGGTGCTTTTGGCGCTCATGCTTTGCGGGAAAAAATTAGCGAGCGCTCTCTAGAAATATTTGACACTGGCGCTCGTTATCAAATGTACCATGCTCTGGCACTTTTAGTAGTTGCCATACTCATGAGTCGTTTAGAAAATCCACCGACTTTGCTATTAGTTAGTGGTTGGTTATTGATTATTGGTGTGGTGATTTTTTCCGGTAGCTTGTATGCTCTAAGCCTAACAGGTATAAAATCATTGGGAGCAGTTGCACCCTTGGGAGGATTAGCATTAATACTGGGTTGGGGTGCTTTGGCTGTGGCTGCGGTAACTACCAAGTTTTAATCAAGAGGCCAGAGACAAAAGGCAATAGAAAATAGGCTTTAGGAATTTTTATAAAACCTCGCGGTAAGTAAGAAACTCCGTGTCTTTAGACCTGAGAGCGTCAAATACCCTTAGATATTTTGGCTATACTAAAAACGGTTAGGAACTTTACTTTTTTCTGACGAAAAAATTCATTTCAAAGCCTCCCCGTTCACGGGAGAGGTTTGGAGAGGGGTAAAGTTTTAAGCCGTTTGCAGTCTACCTTATCAACTATTTACTATTACTCGTGCAGAGGATTAAGAATACTTTCCCAAGGTAAGTTCTCAATCCGACTTATGATTTGATGGTTATTCAATTTTAGCTTCTCTTTCTAATAGAGCTTCTTTCCGTTCGATCCCCCAACGATAGCCTGTGAGAGTCCCATCACTTCCTATCACCCGATGACAGGGGATAGCAACGGCAATTTTATTGGAGGCACAGGCCCCAGCCACATCTCTTACTGCTTTAGGATTGCCGATCTTATTCGCTAGTTCCCTATAGCTGAGAGTGGAACCCGTGGGAATTGCCTGTAATGCTTGCCATACCTGCTGTTGAAATACTGTGCCTTGAATATCAAGCGGTAAATTAAGAGCCCTTTCAGGCAATTCAATAAATGCTATTAATTGAGTTAGCCACTGCTTAAATGTTGGGTCTGTTTCACAAAACTTTGCCTGTGGAAATTGACGATGAATTTGTTCTTCAAGTGCTTTAGGATTCTCGCCAAACTCAATCGCACAGATTCCTACTTAGGTTGCTGCGACAATTATCCAGCCTAAATATGATTCACCCGTGGCATAGCGAATTTCTCTGCCTTTTGCGCCTCCTTTCTTCCTTTGCGCCTTTGCGCGAAACAAAAATTTAAAAAGTCACCACACTACGAATTGATTCCCCTCTGTGCATCAAATCGAAAGCATCATTAATCCTTTCAATCGGCATTATATGAGTAATTAAATCATCAATATTTATTTTCCCATCCATATACCAATCTACAATTTTTGGTACATCTGTCCGTCCTCTTGCACCACCAAAAGCTGAACCTTTCCAAACCCTTCCTGTGACTAATTGAAACGGACGAGTGCTAATTTCTTTACCCGCACCAGCCACACCAATAATCACACTCACACCCCAACCTTTATGACAACATTCTAATGCTTGACGCATGGTATTAACATTACCAATACATTCAAAAGAATAGTCAGCACCACCTTTTGTTAAATCTACTAAATAGGGAACTAAATCACCTTCAACTTCTTGGGGATTCACAAAATGCGTCATCCCCATTTTTTCCGCTAATTCACGTTTACTAGGATTAATATCTACCCCAATAATCATATTTGCGCCTACCATTCGCGCTCCTTGGATGACATTTAACCCAATTCCCCCTAAACCAAAAACTACGACATTTGCACCTGGTTCTACCTTAGCTGTGTAGATAACCGCACCAATACCTGTAGTTACACCACAACCGATATAACAAACTTTATCAAAAGGGGCATCTTCCCGAATTTTAGCAACAGCAATTTCTGGCAATACCGTATAATTAGCGAAGGTAGATGTACCCATATAATGGTGAATCATGTCGCCACCAATACTAAAACGGCTAGTACCATCGGGCATTAAACCCCGTCCTTGTGTACCACGAATTGCTTGACAAAGATTGGTTTTGAAGCTTAAACAATAATCACATTGACGACATTCGGGTGTGTATAAAGGAATTACATGATCTCCAAGTTTGAGACTTTTAACATCAGCCCCCACTTCGACAACTATACCCGCCCCTTCATGTCCTAAAATAGCCGGAAATAACCCTTCAGGATCATTACCAGAAAGGGTAAAAGCATCAGTATGACAAACCCCACTAGCTTTAATCTCAATTAATACTTCTCCAGCTTGTGGTGGTGATAGTTGTACAGTTTCGATTGTCAGGGGTTTTCCTGGGGTGTATGCTACTGCTGCTTTGATTTCCATTTGATTATCTTTTGGGAATTTACGTAATTTTATCTCACGCAGAGGCGCAGAGTCCCAGAGAGAAGAGATAAGTTTGGGAAGGTTTTGGGGAAATTTCTAGTATATTGTAGGTAAAATCAAAAAATATGTTGCTTGTCATCAAAAAGCTCTTGATGACTTCTTAGATAATTTCTGGGATTATTATCGAGATTTACTCGCTTATAAAGATTCTCCTAGCCAGCAAACGGCAGATAAACTCCGGACTGAGTTTTGGAAACTTTTCGATACTAAAAGTGGCTATCAACAATTAGATGAGCGAAAACGATTAACTTTGCTCAAAAGTTCGGAGTTGCTAATTGTTTCTTTTTTACAAAATCTAAATCTTCACTAAACGGTTTTTTACATTTTTCACATTTAAACTGTCGGCGATTAATTTCCTAAAAATACTGAAAACTTACAACTTTATTATCAAAATCATTTAGATAAGATGAATCGTAATCAGGAACGAATGACTTTGCAGTTATTAAATATTTTAATTCAAGAACAATCAATATTACTAGAAACTATAGCGAAAGTATTAGACGAAGATGAATATGATGTCAAGGTAATTTTAGACAAATGGCGAGAATTTTTACATTTAGAAATAATTGAAGAAAAAATTAATTATAGTTTTTATCATGTTAGTTTTCGTGATTGGTTGAAGCAGAAAGCTGAAGAACAATAATTAGGTTCATGAGTTCGATACATATTGTTAGATCCCTCTTCAAACCTCTCATCTCAAAGGAGAAAGGGTTAAAAATAAGTTAGAATGGTCCTGTGTCGGCTAAAATATATATGGCATAATGAACCTTGTCTTATCTGCAACCACCCAATCATCTATCCACTTTTGCGATTAATTCAGTCTATAACAAACATGATAAAACCTGCCCTTACTAAAATTGGCGCTCAAATGTCCAACTTAACTGGCGTAAGAGCGATTATGAAAGATATTAACGAAACCCTCAGAGCTAGTAAGGGACAGGAATTATATAATTTAAGCGCTGGCAATCCGTTGATTTTGCCAGAGGTAGAACAGTTATGGCGCGATTGTGCGGCAGATTTATTAGCTAGTTCTGAATATGGTGAAGTTGTCTGTCGTTATGGTTCTAGTCAAGGTTATGCACCATTAATTGACGCAATTGTCAATGATTTTAACCAACGTTATGGGTTAAATTTAACTGAACGTAACATTTTAATTACTGCGGGTAGTCAGACTATCTATTTCTACGCTGCTAATGCTTTTGGTGGCGATATGGGTAATGGCGAGTTTAAAGAAATTGTCCTGCCTTTAAGCCCAGATTACACTGGTTATGGTGGTGTATGTTTATTTCCAGAGGCTTTGGTTGCCTACAAGCCTACTCTAGATATTGATACAGCAGCACACCGCTTTAAATATCGTCCTGATTTTAACCAACTTTCGATTACAGAAAAAACAGGTTGTGTGATTTTCTCCCGTCCTTGCAATCCTACTGGTAATGTTTTAACTAATGATGAGGTGAGCAAGATTACTGGGTTGGCTGCACCCTATAATGTACCTGTATTGATTGACTCCGCTTATGCACCTCCTTTCCCGGCGTTGAATTTTACGGAAATGACTCCGGTATTTGGGGAAAATATCCTGCATTGTATGAGTTTATCAAAAGCGGGTTTGCCTGGGGAACGGATTGGAATAGCTATTGGTGATGAAAACCTGATTCAAGTGTTGGAATGTTTCCAAACTAATGTGGGAATTCATTCTTCTCGGTATGGTCAAGCGATCGCAGCGAGAGCGATAGAATCAGGGACATTAGCAAATATTGCGGAAAATGTGATTCGTCCTTTCTATCAGAAAAAGTTTGATGTCTTAGAAAGTACATTGGAAGCTGCAATGCCGAAAAATATACCTTGGTTTTTACATCGCGGTGAAGGGGCTATTTTTGGCTGGTTGTGGTTGCAAGATTTACCGATGACTGATTGGGAATTTTACCAGGAATTAAAGAAGGTGGGTGTAATTCTTGTCCCTGGTAGTAGTTTCTTCCCTGGTTTGAAGGAGGAATGGGAACACAAGCACCAATGTCTGCGGATTAGTTTGACTGGTAGTGATGAGGAAATTACGATTGGTATGCAGCGTTTAGCTAAGGTTGCTGAACGGGTTTATCAAGTTGCGGCTGTAGGTGTGTAAGAGAAATGAACCACGAAGGGACGAAGAACACGAAGAAGAAGAAGAAGGAAGGGAGCAGAGAGCAGGGAGCAGGGGAAAATGTTCAAAAATCACCTGTTTCTAGTCCTGTTCGCTCTGAGAAACCCCGTTCTCAATCAATTCCTAATTTGGATGATTGGTTGGAAATTGGGAAGATTGTCTCACCTCAAGGTTTGACTGGGGAGTTGCGGGTTTATCCAAATACTGATTTTCCTGAACGCTTTGAGGAACCGGGAAAACGCTGGTTATTACGTCCTGGGGAAACGGAACTGCAACAGGTGGAGTTGTTAAATGGGCGGTATATTGAGAATAAGAATCTTTATGTGATTAAATTGCAGGGAGTCTGCGATCGCTTTCAAGCTGAAAATATGCGTGATTGTCGGTTTTTTGTGCCTGTTAGCGATCGCCCAAAATTAGCAAAAGGTGAATTTCATGTGATAGATTTGCTAGGGTTGCAGGTCTTTATGCAATCATCTGGGGAATTGGTGGGAACGGTGGTGGATATATTACCTTCAGGTCATGATTTATTGGAAGTTAAATTTGATCCCGCTTTTGCTGAAGATAAAGCTGGAAAAACCGTTTTGATTCCTTTTGTGATGGAAATTGTGCCGATTGTTGATTTGGAAACCCGTCGTGTGGAAATTACTCCTCCTACTGGTTTATTGTCTATTAATGATTAGTTCAAGATTGTCGGTTAGGTTGACACTGATGTTGCCTAACATATTTATTCATCAAGATTTGGAGTTGGAAATTACTGAACGCAAATTAGCGGAATTTCGTCTGCAACAGGTTAATGAGACTTTGGAAGAAAGCTATGGTTAATCCTGATGTGCAGACCCCGGATTTAATCCCTCAAATTTAGACCTGAATCCTTACTTATTAATCAACCGTTTTTTAAATAAAGCTCTATACACTGGTTCACCTTTGTTTTGAGTAGCTATTTCTCTTTCTGTGGGGACAGGAAGGGGATTTTCAGTTAACCATGTTGTTGTTCCTATCTTCTCAAATGCAGGGTTTTCTTGAAAGCGATCGCACATTTCCACTGCTACAAATTCTATATCAGATTGCAGGAAAACAACACCACCCACAGTTAGATAATTTGCTAATTCTGTGACTAATTCCGGTTGTACTACCCGACGTTTCGCATGGCGATTTTTAAACCAAGGATCAGGAAATTGAATTGTAACTTTTTGTAACATTCCTACAGGTAAAGTTGATAATAAGGAAACTAGGGAATTATTCACATTCGCAAACAGATAATGCAAATTTGTTAATTCCATTTCGTCGCGGATTCTATTGGCTTCGACTACTAGCGGTTCTCGAATTTCTAAACCTAAAAAATTCCAATTTGGTTCTACTTGTGCCATTTTTAGGACAAATCTCCCTCTCGCACAACCAATATCTAAATGTAGAGGTAGGTTTTGTTGAATATAAATCTTTTCCCATTCTGGAGAAGCTGTTGGGGTTTGGAACTTACTCGATAGGGGGTTAACGTGCTGACGAACTCGAACAGGTGACAAAATTTATACTCCTAAAAAAATAATTCTAAACAAATGTATACAAATATTATTAAGTCTACATATTACTACACAGGTATACACAGTGAGCGTTATACTTTGAGAATAAGAATTTTTGCAACTTCATTTTTAACATTTTCTTAAAATCAATGAAACTTAATTTTCGTTTTGCTATTGTTAGCGACTTACATATTGCGCTTCCTGAAACAATCTGGAATCATCCTAGTCGCTTTCATTTGGTGGAAGTGAGTATTCCGGCTTTTGATAGTGTATTAGAACATTTAACACAATTAGATTTAGATTTTCTGTTGATCCCTGGAGATTTAACCCAACATGGTGAATTAGCAAACCACACTTGGTTACAAAACAGATTATCTCAGTTACCTTTTCCATCTTATGTTATTCCTGGCAATCATGATATCCCTGTTTTAATGGCCAATAAACAATCAATTGGCTTTGCAGACTTTCCCTATTTTTACCAAAAGTTTGGTTATGAAAATCCCGGGCAACATTATTACAATCGGCAGATATTCCCAGGAGTGAGGTTAATCGGTCTTAATTCTAACTCATTTAATGATCAAGGTGAGCAAATAGGACGGTTAGATAGTCAACAATTCCAGTGGTTAGAACGGGAATTAGCAAGCATTAAAGATGAATTAGTTTTAGTAATGATCCATCACAATGTGGTTGAACATTTACCTAATCAATCAAATCATCCGATGGCAAATCGTTATATGCTGGAAAATGCAGCAGAACTGCGGACATTATTACAACGCTATGGAGTTAAGTTAGTATTTACAGGACATTTGCACGTTCAAGATATTGCTTATGCAGAAGGAATATATGATATTACCACGGGTTCTTTAGTCAGCTATCCTCATCCTTATCGAGTATTAGAATTTAACCGCGATGAATTGGTTAACGAATCCTTACAAGTTGTTTCTCATCGTGTGGAATCAGTGCCAGATTTTCCCAATTTACAAACATTATCACGGCAATGGATGGGCGATCGCTCTTATCCCTTTGTCCTCAAATTATTGACCTTACCTCCCTTGAGTTTACCACTAGCACAAGCACAAACACTAGCCCCCGGGTTACGGGATTTTTGGGCAACTATTGCGGATGGTGATGCTATGTTAGACTATCCACATTTCCCTATTCATGTGCGTCGCTACATTGAAGAATATAGTGCAGTTAATGATGGGAATACAGCTTTAATTGATAATCATAGTACATTAGTCATTAGTCAGTAGGGGCGCAGGGCCTGCGCCCAGTGTAAATTGTCAGCGGTGAATATTCTTCTTCCTCAACTCAACTCTAATTTACTGTTCCGGTGTTCCCTCAAAGAACGACAAATGGCAAATACAGAAGTATAACCATGAAGAAAAGTTCTCCCACTTACCGGACCGATTTCACCACCACAGAAAAAGCCCCCCATTGGCACATCATGAATGTAACGGTTAAATAGTTGAGAATCAAAATTAGGTTGGCCATAAAGTCCTGTTCCTCGTCCTAAACAGGTAAACATTAAAGCGCCTACGGGAGAAGGTTCGTTGGCATTTTGACTTTGATATTCTTGGAGTAAAATTTCTAAATCTTCGGCTGAAGCAGCAGCATCTCTTAAATGAAATTGTAACCTTTGACCGGCACGAATGCGATCGCCAATTGCAATTGCGCCAGCATTAGGATCTACTCCCAAAATATTACGAATTAAAAAATCACCAGAATGTAAATTTAGCCTAAATTCATCCATTGCTAAACCCACAAACAAAGAATGTTGCGCTAAAGTTCGTTCTTCTTCACTCAGACTACTAATTAAATTTCGCAATACCACCAAAGGTACTTTTTCATCTAACTCTAAAATAATATTCCGTTCAGCTTTAGTGATTTGTAACGGTTCACCAATGGGACGACATCCTTGGGCAACAATAGTATCTAATACAATGTTACCACTCAAGGCTATTCCTACCGTGCCTTCCCGATATAACTTACCATTACAAAATAACCCCACGCGACCATTCATAAAGCCGCTGCTGGCCTGTCCCCCTACCACCACTGAACCAGGATAGGCAAAATCTAAACCCTGTAACAAATCATTAGTTCCCCCGGCAAAGGGACTAGATAAGAGAATAAATTGGGGGACTACTGAAGGTGGTACACCCAGCAAATCAATCCAAGCAGTGGGGGAACTATCGGAATCTGGCAATTCTTCCGCGACAATGTGAAATGGTCGGATTTCTACCCCCGGAAGATGGGCTAAAGTCAGACTCAGGGCTGGTTCTGCTTCTATCTCTTCGGTTTCTCCGGCCTGTTTTCTGCCAATTATCCCCCCAGCACTACAACCAATTAACACAGGTACAGCCAGTTTTTCAGCCAATAACGGCAAAAGTCGGGAATACTCACTCATAAAAGCAGAAGAAATGAATACCAGCCCTAAATCTGCCGGTGCTGTTAAAGATGCCATTGCTTGTTCTACGACATCGTTAATAGCCGCTTCTAAGGAAGGACGGGTTGATAGGGCATTTGTCCACTGCATTTGATCTGCCATGAGTTTTCGGCTTCTTTCTGTGTTGAGGTCAGTTGATTATTTTAACTAAGTTTGGTGATTGGTGATTGGTAATTGGTAATTGTTGACTTTCTGTTAAAATGTATTAGAGAATCTAATTTTTAAGTAAAGTTTATAACATACAAGTACCCACAGTCAATGAACAAAAAAGATGTAGAGAAGGTGGAAATAACTTCTGGTGATATCAAAGCTGAACAAATTGAACAGCTTAAAGCCATTTTTCCAGAGGTGTTTACAGAAGATAATATAGATTTTGCCAAATTAAAGGCCACTTTAGGAGAAATTATAGATGATCGGCCAGAACGTTACTCTTTTACTTGGGCTGGTAAGCGTGAAGCTATTCAGATGTTACAAACACCCAGTAAGGCAACATTAAAACCAGAACGTTCTGAATCAGTAGATTTTGATAATACTCAAAACCTATTTATTGAAGGTGATAATTTAGAAGTTTTAAAGTTACTTCGCAAGTCCTATTCTGGACAAGTAAAGATGATTTATATTGATCCTCCCTACAATACGGGAAATGATTTTATTTATCCAGATAATTATACAGATCCTCTTGATAACTATTTAGAATTAACAGGTCAAAAAGATAGTGAGGGTAATTTACAAACTAGCAATCCTGAAACCAGTGGACGTTATCATTCTGCTTGGTTGTCTATGATGTATCCCCGTCTTTTTTTAGCACGACAACTGTTAAGAGATGATGGGGTAATTTTCGTAAGTATTGATGACCATGAGGTTCATAATTTGCGGTTGTTGATGAATGAAATTTTTGGAGAAGAGAATTTTTTCTGTCAAGTTATTATCAGAGCCAATAGTCGTGGTCAAACATATAAACAAATTGCGAAAACTCATGAATATATTTTAATTTATACAAAAAATATAGATACAGAACTTTTTGGCTTAGAAAAGATAGGAGATCAAGATGACCTAAATTTTCAAGATAATCTTGGAAGATTCAATATTAGAGAACTAAGAAATAGAAATCCTCAGTTTGGAAAACATAACCGTCCTAATCTTTTTTATCCCATATATGTTAATCCCAAAACTGTGGATAAAGATGGTTTTTATCCAGTATCTTTAAATCAATCTACTGAATATTCGGTTCAAGTAGAGCCTTTTAATTCTGCTAGTAATCCAAGTTGTTGGCGTTGGGGAAAAACTAAAGTTGACGAAAATATTGACCATAATAGTTTAAATAGTAACTTAATTGCCAAAAGAAAAAAAGATGGTTCTTATTCAATATATGAAAAGTATAGAAAAACGACTTATAGTCCCAAATCCATTTGGGATGATAATTCTTTCTTAAATGAAACAGGTACAATTGAATTAAGAAATCTAGGAATAGAAGGTGTATTTGATTTTCCCAAGCCATTAAATTTAATTAAACAGTCTATTAATCTTTCTTGTGAAGATAATGATATTATATTAGACTTCTTTTCTGGCTCTTCTACCACTGGACAAGCTGTATTAGAACTCAATCATGAAGATGGTGGTAATAGAAAATTCATTCTAGTTCAGTTACCACAAAAAACAAATAATCCACAGTTTCCTACTATTGCTGATATTAGTAAAGAGCGTATTCGTCGGAGTATTCAGAAAATAAAAAGTTCAGAAAATGGTAAACTCCCATTGCAAAATCGGGAAACTCCAGAAGATTTAGGTTTCAAAGTTTTAAAATTATCTAAATCTAATTATCGTCAATCAGCAGAATTACCATCTGATACAGAACCCAAAGCATATATAGAACAATTAGAACTATTTAATGATCCTTTAGTTGATGGCTGGGAACCAGAAAATGTAAGATATGAAGTCATGCTCAAACAAGGTTATAGCTTAACATCTCGCATTGAGGAAGTTACAGAAATTGAATCTGCTACTATCTATAAAATAACTGACGAAGATAAAAGACAGCATTTTTATATTAGTCTTGATAATCAGTTTCATTTTGAAACAGCGAGAACGTTAAAATTAACTAAAAATGATTTATTAGTTTGCCGCGATATGGCAATAGATGACACTACAGCAGCTAATTTAGTCCTGCAATGTAGACTAAAAACTATTTAAAAGGAGTAGCAGATGGAATTTAAATTTGATGCCAATCAAGAATATCAAACTGATGCTATTGAAGCAGTTACTAATTTATTAGAAGGTCAAACCCGCATAGAATTAGACATGAGCTTAATTTTAGATTGGGGTTCTGCTGCTGTTATGAATCGTCTAGATTTAGACGAAGAAAATTTATTAGAAAATCTGCAAGCAGTCCAGCAAAAAAATGAGATTCCACATGATGAATCACTCAAATATATTGAAGAAACGATAGAAACAATAAGAGGTAAAAAAACAATTTACTTTCCTAACTTTTCTGTAGAAATGGAAACAGGAACAGGTAAAACTTATGTTTACTTACGCACCGCTTTACAATTATTTCAGCGTTATGGATTGCGTAAATTTATTATAGTTGTTCCTTCCGTTGCTGTCAGGGAAGGGGTTTTAAAGACTTTAAAAGTTACTGAAAGACATTTTCGAGAACTTTATAGTAATCCACCTTATCGTTATTATATTTACGATTCTGTCAATCTTTCCCAAGTGCGTCAATTTGCACTTTCTGATGGATTAGAAATTATGGTGATGACAATAGATGCTTTTAATAAAGCTGCTAATGTTATTCGTCAGAGTACAGATAGGTTAATGGGTGAAACACCACTGCATTTAGTACAATCAACCCGTCCTATTTTAATCTTAGATGAACCGCAAAATATGGAGAGTGAAAAAAGTATTGCAGCTTTAGCATCTCTTCATCCTTTGTTTATTCTTCGCTATAGTGCAACTCACAAAAACCCCTATAATTTAATTTATCGGTTAACCCCATGTGCTGCTTATAATCAAGGTTTAGTTAAAAAAATTGAAATAGGTTCTGTCATCAAAGAAAATGACTTTAATCAAGTATTTTTGCGATTAGAAAGTATTACCAGTCAAAAGAAAACTATTACTGCTAAAATTGCTGTTCATCAATTACAAAAAAATGGTACAGTTAAAGAAAAGGTAATTACAGTAAAGCCTGGAGATTCTCTATTTGAAAAAACTAACCGCAGTGAATATGCAGATTTTGAAATAGAAGAAATTAATCCTGGTTCTCAAACAGTGCTTTTTACCAATAACTTAGAAATTAGTAGAGGTGAATCTAAGGGAACTGATAAAGAAGCTATTTTTGAGGCACAAATTCGTTACACTATTAAAGAACATTTTCTTAAACAGAAAAGACTCAAATCTCAAGGTATCAAAGTTATTTCACTATTCTTTATAGATAAAGTTGCTAATTATAAAACTGACACTGGGCAAGATGGTATTATCTGTCAATTATTTAAGCAAGCCTTTGAAGAGTTAAAGGTAAAATATCCAGAATGGGAATCATTGACACCTGAACAAGTCCAATCTGCTTATTTTGCCCAAAAGCGCAAAAAAGGAGGAGAAACTGTTTTTGAAGATAGCACCACTGGCACAGCTAAAAAAGACGAAGAAGCTTATAACTTAATCATGAAGGATAAAGAGAGATTACTTTCTTTAGATGAACCTGTAGCTTTTATATTTTCTCATTCTGCATTAAGAGAAGGTTGGGATAATCCTAATGTTTTTCAAATTTGTACCCTCAATCAAACAACATCAGAAACTAAAAAACGCCAAGAAATTGGCCGGGGTGTGAGATTAGCTGTAAATCAAACAGGAGAAAGAATATTTGATGAGAGAATCAATATTTTAACCGTTATAGCTAACGAAAGTTATGAAAAATATGTAGCAACATTACAACAAGAAATTGAAGATGAGTATGGTAAAGAAGGTGTACCACCAAAACCACCTAACGCTAGAGAAAAAGGTGTAGCTAAATTACGTAAAGAATACTTATTAAAACCAGAGTTTCAAGAATTGTGGGAGAAAATTAAACATAAAACTCGTTATGCTGTGCAAATTCATACAGAAAAACTGATTGAGGAAGTAGTTAAGGAATTAGATACAAAAACTATTAATCCTCCTCGGATTACTATTACTAAAGCACGGGTAGAGGTAGGCAATGAAGATATATTAGAAACCATACAACTTACCACCAGTAAAACAGCTATGACGTTAACTGGAAAGCGACCTTTACCTAATGTAATTACTATCATGGTAGACTTGTTGGAGAACACAACTCCATCTGTATCATTAACTCGTCATACCTTATTAACAATATTAAAACGATTGAACAATCAAAAAAGTGTACTTTCTAATCCTCATGAATTTGCTACAGTAGCAGTACAAATTATTAAAAATAAACTAGCAGATCATTTAGTAAATGGGATTCAATACGAAAAAATAGATAATTGGTATGAAATGACTCAGTTTCAAGATGAGATTGAAACTTGGCAAGAATATCTAATTCCGGCAAATCGTTCGGTTTATGATCATGTGATTGTTGATAGTCAAGCCGAAAATATACAAAATAGTATTGAAGGTAAATTTGTTGCAGATTTAGAACAACGAGATGATGTAAAACTATTTTTCAAACTTCCTAATTGGTTTACTGTACCTACACCAGTAGGGGAATATAATCCAGATTGGGCAGTTATTATGGAAGATAGAGACGAACATGGAGAAGCAGTAGGGAAACCGCTTCTTTACCTGATTCGTGAGACAAAAGGTACAACAAACTTAGATGAATTGCGCCCCGACGAACGCCGTAAAATTCTTTGTGGTGAAAAGCATTTTAATCAAGCATTAGCAGTAGATTACCGAGTGGTAACTAGCGTTAATGAGATTACGATATAAGTTATTGCTGTTTTACCCACTGTCGAAACTTCCTCAAAGTAGGACTTCTCCCAAGAATCCGACTTTCTTCAACAAATTGGGGAATTATTTCTGCAATTTGTAAATCAGGAAAATTAGGACTAACTTTTGATTCTATATATTTACCATCTTGCCAAATATTAATCTGTAATTTATCATTTTCATATCGCCATATTTCGGGAACTGCTAAAGCCAAATAAGCATCTAATTGTGTTTTGGAAGTAACATCAATTTCTATGACTAAATCAGGAGGAGGATCAATATTTAAATCAATTTTTTCCTTACCAATCATCTGTACATGATTTTTAATATAAAATGAATCATCTGGTTCTATTCCACTATTCATATCTTGACGTTTAAAAGTGGTTGAACCAAAACATTCACAATCAATTTCTAATTCCTCTAGAATTATTTTAACCAAATCTCCAATAATAACTTTCGCTACTTCATGCTTAGGTAACGGCATTTTAATTTCTAAATTCCCCTGATAATAAGCTAATCTACTAGCACGATTTTCTCCTAACTCTGTTAATATTTCTTCAAATTCCTGCCAAGAAATATTGTGTAATATGATTCTATGTCCTGGTGGTACGCTTAATTGCCTTAGTTGTATTGTTACCATATTAGGAAAGGGGTAATATTATTACATAAAAGATTCAGAAATAATTAATACTGGCTTTTCAACCTTTCTTTTTTCTCCTTTTCGGACATTCGATGAATCTACACTATATTTTTGGGCAATTTTATCAAGTTCTAAAATAGCAGTGTCTAATTTTAACTTTTTCTTTTGCAACTTGTCAACATCAGCAGGTAAATTAAGTAGGTTAACGGAAAAATTTAAAGGTATGTAACGGTATGTAAATTTGCCTCAATGCGATATTCTGATTGAGTTTCAGCCATTTTACAAAACGCAATACCCCTTGTTTTTATTTTGTTCACCTACTTAGTGTATTTTCCGATATCAATCAAAGTGATAATTTTCTTAATATTTTCTCTTTGTTTTTCCGTGATTTTAGGATGATTAATAATTTGAGATAGGAATTTTTTAGCATTTTGGGCTACACTACCTAACGCTTCTGGATCTATTTGTGATTGTACCAACTTATGTTCAAGATTTTCAAAATGTTCAATAGCTTGATTCACATGATCATGATGATTAGCAATCAATTCACAATTTTTTTCATTTTCCTCAGCTTCAAATATTTTAAATGCTGCTAAAGGTGTAATTTCTTTGGGTTGGTTATTACTATCTATCCAATAAAATTCAAACTTTTTATCCGTCTTTAAAAATGCAATCGTACCATTTTCTAAATCAGGTTTTTTAATTGTCGTGGAACTTCTTCCAACTCTGGATTTTAACGGAATTTTTTTGATTTTATCAAACCAAGTTTTATGTTTTTTTCTAAAGTTGCGTAAAAAGTATAGAAATTTTAATCTTTCGTCTTGTTCTTCCTGATAATTTCCGCTAAAAAGTTTCACCTCATCTAAAATTTCATCAGTGGAAAATACTTGATTATCTTCTCCAAATGCAGTATGAAAAGCCTGAATTTTCATAAAAGCAGTTTTGTTTAACTGAATTTGTGAATCCCCTTGTGCTGAAGGATAAAAAACATAGTTATAAATGGCATTTGCTTTTGTACCAATCCGATTAATCCGTCCAATTCTCTGCATTAATTTAGTTGAGTTCCAAGGTGTATCATAGTGAATAATCACATTAGAACGATGTAAATTTACACCTTCGGCTAAAACTTCTGTAGTAATAATAATGCTGTAATCATTTACTTGTTTATCTTCCGCGCAATTAGCATCAAAATTATTGACAATAATATCATACAGTTGTTTTCTATTCTCGCTGGAAACTACTAATACATCTTTTCTAAATCTATCTTTTAAAGCCTGTGATAAATAATCAACAGTATCTTTAGATTCAGAGAATATAACTAATTTACCTTCTAAATTGGTTTTCTTATCAAAAAATAGATTATTTAATTTGGCAATAAATACATCTAATTTTGGATCAGTTTCTATAGCGTTCCAATCTTTTACCAATTCTTGTAAAATTTGAGAATCTTTCTCTAAACTCTCAATAAAATCAGGTTGGAAATCCGTGCTTTGAAAAGTTTGATTTTTAGGATTTTCTTCGCTGAGTCTCTCAATTTCTTTTTCAATTTCTTCCTCACTCCAACCCTTATCTAATAACTTGTTAATATTCGTATCAGGGGCTATAAATATTTTATCATTAGCAAACATAGTAATCATTCTATCTGTGGCTTGTTGAAAATTAGTTAATGATTTTTTAAAAGCATAAAAACTACTTTCTAATCTTTTCACTAATTGGGTTTTCATGATAAATGCTAAGGATTTAGAAACCGTTTCGGCATTTTCATAATACTTACTTTGAATTTCTGGATTTAACCCCGCTATAGCTTGATAACGACTATATGTAATTTGTTCTTTACCAGTCAGACAAATCACAGTTTTATGAAATAACTCATTTAATTTTTCATCCATGAGATATTCCACTTTTTTAGGTGGTTCTACTTGAGGAAATATAATTCCTTGTTCTGCTAAATCCAATTTATATTCAATAATATTTTCTAAATCTGTTCTAGTTCTTCTAATAGTAATTGGTTCAATTACCTTAGTTCTAATTTCTCCATAAATCCTTCTGAGTTTGTTGACATCTAATTCTTCAAATCGTTTCAAACTTTTATACTGTTCCATTAAAGGATTGAAAAAAGCAGTTAAATTTGTAATTGGTAAAGTTGACTGTCTCGCATCTTGAAACATTTGGATTTGATAAAATATATCATCTGGACGATTATTTAAAGGTGTTGCAGATACTAAAATTACTTTTTTTTGATTACCCGCAATCAAACCCTGATTTCTTCTGGGACTTTTACAAATTAATTGCAAGTTTTGAAAAGCACCAGTTTTATGATTACGAAATTTATGGGCTTCATCAACTATCACTAAATCATACTCTTCTTTGTTCCAATAATCTTGATGTTCTGTTAATATTTTGTCAAGACTACCATTAGTTATAAACTTTGTGTATTTGTCAATATTAAAATATTTGAAAGTGTTTTTCCAGTTCTTTTCTACTGCTGGAGGATAAACAACTAAGATTTTGGTATTGTTTCTGCCATTTTCCATTAAAAACTTTTTAGCTACCATTGCTGCAATCACGGTTTTACCCAATCCCACCACGTCAGCTAAGATAAAACCATTGTGTTTTATCAACATATTAAAACCTTCATTTACAGCATCAACTTGATAAGAAAGTTTTTTAAAGTTTTCGGGTAAATCACCGATAGAATCAGCATCGTAATTAATATTATCGCTAAAATATTCACTCAGCAATTTTATATATAATTCAAATGGAGTTGTTTCTGCATTCAAATAAGTTTCTTTAGTAATGTTCTTGATATCAACTGGTAAAATATCAACAGATTCAGTCCAAAGGTTTTCAAATTCTGCTGTGGCAAATTGAACATCATCATATTCTGTTAATTGCACATTAAATTCATAATTATAAAAATTGCCCCCACCTAAACCAGCATCTGTTAGATTAGAAGAACCAGTTATTGCTGTAGCTGGTGTATGTTGGTTAAAAGGTTCAGGACGTAAAATATAAACCTTAGCGTGAATCTTTTTTTCTGGATGTGCCTTAACTTGAATTTTGCCTTGAATTATGTCATCAATGAATTGCAGAATCCCTATTTCAGTCTTTTGGTCATAATTAGCATTTTCAATATCTTTTTGAATTTCTTTAATAAAATCTTCTCTGGTTTTTTCATCATGTTTAAAAAATTCCAGTCCAGATTTTTGAGCATCAGCCAGCATTTTATCAACATTAATTCCTACTAATATTCTAATATGGGGAACTTTGTCTAAAAACGGTCTAATTCTAAAATAACCAGATGCTCTAAAATAGCCTACTAAAGCATCAAAATATTGAATATTAGGATTATATGTAAACACCCCTTCAAACTTCTTAATGAGGGTATTTTCTTCGCTATTAGTGAAAAATTTTGTTGACATATTTATGTTTAAATGTCCAAACTATGATTTATAAGATGCTTTTGATTTGCTTGATTATCTCGATTATCTCGTTCCTATAGTCTCTGACTGGGAATGCTATTCAGAGGATCTGCCTCAAAAGCAAAGATGAAAAGGTCGGATTTCTACACCTGGAAGATGGGCTAAAGTCAGACTCAAGGCTGGTTCTGCTTCTATTTCTTCGGTTTCTCCTGCCTGTTTCCTGCCAATTACACCTCCAGCACTACAACCAATCAATACAGGTACAGAAAGTTTTTCCGCCAATAAAGGTAGAAGTCGGGAATACTCACTCATAAAAGCAGAAGAAATGAATACCAGTCCTAAATCCGCCGGTGCTGTTAGAGATGCCACAGCTTGTTCTACAACATCTGTAATAGCCGCTTCTAAGGAAGAACGGGTTGATAGGGCGTTTGTCCACTGCATTTGATCTGCCATGAATTTTCGGCTTATTTCTGTGTTGAGGTTAGTTGAATATTTTAACTAAGTTTGTGGCATGGTTAATGTTTATATAGTCATCTTATATAAAGATACTTAACTAACAAGCAATTAGTAATACCAAATTTTTAATTCTTTATCGCCAACCAAGCCACCGTAAGCAAGGAACAATTAGGTAATGGCTTATACTCAAGGAAAAGCTGATTAAAATACTCACCAAGCTAAAAAAACCTATGGGTGAAAATACATCAAACCCGTGCGGTTGACTGGAAAAATGGAATAAATGTAGTTTCAATCCTAAACGCACGAAAATAGCTATCAAGTTAGCACTACCTAAACCAGCAACAATCGCGTAAACTATTTGATGACTGCGAAGACCTAAACCAAGAGTTAAGAGGGGAAGTGATATTAAAATCCATGTTACCAAACTTTCCCCAAGATTCTGAGTGGTGATGAATTGACAAGCTATCCAGCCTAAACTGTAACCAATTAAGCCCATTAAAGCTGTGATTAGAAAACGGCGCTTTTGTTCAAAACAGCTTGATAAGGTTAGTCCCCAACCTGTTCCCAAACCTGCAAAACCATAAACTATACTTTCTGCGGCTATATAAGGTTGATTTTTTACTAATGCTGGTAATTGATAGGCTAGTAATTCTAGCCAGCGATCGCCTAAACTGGTATGGTAAGCCAGAAAAAAGCCCATCATTGTCCCGATTCCCGCGCAGATACTAGTCAGAATCATGACCCAAATAGTCGCCAAACAAGCTGATAAAAATTTGAATATTCCCTGAATTATAAATAAAGTAGTATTAGTTACAGATTGAGTAAATTCTGTTACTGATCGTATTGCAGATTTACCTGTTTTACTCAACAAACCTTTATGTGGAGACGGGGAGGAAATACTTAATAGGCGTTTATGAATAATGGCTGCATTGGCTGGACGTAATCGCACATCATCTTCTACCATTTCATCCAGTAAATCTGCTAATTCTGGCTTAATTTGTCGGTAATTACGCCAGCACAATTTCCCAGTCAAACCATCTTCCAATTCTGACGGATACTTAGCCGTAAGTAATTGAATCATCGTCCGTCCTAAGGCATAAAAATCTGCGGCTGGGCCAATATTTCCGCCGCGAACTTGTTCTTGAGGACTATAGCCGGAAGAATACAAGCGTGTAGAGGTGGAATGCGATTGCAAAACTGAGCCACTAAATTGTTTAGCACCGCCAAAATCAATCAGCACCAATTGATCACTTTTAGCAGGGGTTACGGGTGTGGAAGTCCGCAACATCAAATTAGAAGGTTTAATATCCCGGTGAATAATTTGGCGGTTATGTAATTCCTGTAAAATCAACACAGCTTGAATCAACCAACCTACCACCAAATCTTCTGCACAACCTTGAGGAGAATTAATTAATACTTCCTCTAAAGTGTAGCCATTGATTTTTTCCATCACCAAACATGGTAATTGATGGGGTTTAGGATTAATTAAGTTGACTTGAAAATAACCATCAGCATCAACTTTAGGCACTCCAGAGCTACGGAAACTACTTAAAACTTCCGCTTCTTGGATAAATAATTCTAGTGCCTTGGGTGCCGTCTCTACCAGCACCTTTAGCACTTTTTCCGTCTGTGTCTTTTCATCCCAAATTGCGTAAATTTGGGCAAATCCTCCCGCACCTAGAGGTTTAATAGCGAAATAGCGATGTAACAGATGCAGCGGTGCGCCACAACTGTTACAGAATTTGTTTCCCCAGGGTTGAGGATAGGGACGTTGACAATGGGGATTTATGCAGTTAACCGAGAAGCAACCGTCCATTAAGGCTTTTAAAGATTAAAATATCAAAAATACTCAATCAATTCTCACAACTAATTATCGGCTTTGGAGCATTTAAAATCAAGTTATTAACTATTTTCCAGAATGCTCAACCCATGTTTAATGTTAACACATGATTAGCATAGTGTATTTGTATTGTTAGCGTTAGTGTTAATCATTGGAGTATAATTAAGCGGTCAATAAGTTTTTACTGTTCCCTGGGAATAATTGCTGTAAATGTTGTTCCTTGTTCTACTTGACTATCTAAGATAATTTTGCCTTTGTGCTAGTGGGAAGCAAGTATGATAATTCAAACTAACGAATTAAACCAGCCCGTTGAAAAATAGCATGGGGAGTAATTTCTAGTCCTGGTAATAGTTCATGGCTGATAATTTGATTTCCTCGAAAAGTAACAGGAAGAGAAGATAGTGTAAAGACAGTGATAGTTTGAGAGATTGTATCTACTATCCAAACCAATAAAATCCCAGCTTGAAGATAATAAGTTGCTTTATCAATCATGTCTCCAAAAGTTTGACCAGAAGAAATAATTTCTATAACTAATTCCGGGATAATAGGACAAGCTTCATCTTTCAGCCAGTCAGCAGGAAGACGGTTATAAGAAACATAAGTTAAATCAGGTATGGGTATCCAATTTTCCTGATTTCTGGTTAATTTGATTCCCCATTCCACTACAACGCGACCTTTATTTTCAGCCCATTTAGATAGTAGTATAAATAATGCTCCTGTAGTTGAGCCATGAAAAAACTTAGGAGACATTTGCTCATTTTTATATTTAGGTACAGCTTCACCGTTAACAAACTCATAAGCAGTATCATTTTCGGGAAGTGCCAGAAATTCTTCGACAGTAAGCTGATTTTTTAGTTGAGTCATAATTAGTTTGCAGGGACTAATATTCCCGACTTTTATGATAACTAAATTTGGGGATCTTTGGATATGTGAGATCCCCTGATTCGCATTTTGAGTGTGTTAATTCCTGCTTTCAAGGAAGTTTATATTGAATTTCAGTGATCAAAAAACAATCCTTGAAGAATAAATTAAGCACCACGTCTTAATGATGCTTCTACTTTTTTAAATTCTGTATCTAGCCGTTTTTTCAGCTTTTCAGGAATGGGACGATTAGGATAAGAACTGTAGTGTCCTGCAAGGGAGTTGAGGGCTGTTCGCATAGTTGTAAACGAGGTAAGAGTAGCAACTGAACTATTGCGCTGGTAGCGAGCCGAAAAGTCATTGATTTTTTGGCGTGCTTCTGATTGTAGGGTGGCTTTATCAGGAGAATCTTGTGGTAATTCTATAGCTTGTTTCAAAATATTAACTACAGCTAGGGTATCTTGACGATAATCCCCAGTTAAACTATCCGGACTACCACCACAGCCAACTAAGCCGATAACTAACACTAAAACTAGAGAAAGCAGACGCGACCAATAGCTTTTCATAAGCATTAAGTAAAAAAAACAAGTAAATTAAAATCCATCCTATCTTGAATTGGTATTCAGGAGATAGGTCAGTTGTTAGTGGTCAGTTGTCTAGTTCCCATACTCTGTATGGGAATGAATTCTATAAGGCTCTGCCTTTGCAATAATAAATACTATGTATGAGGCAGAGCCTCTATTGTGGCATTCCCAGTCAGAGACTGGGAACGAGATATTACCCATTATCAATTTGCCGATATAATGTATCCCGTTGTTGGTAAGGTCTTGCTAGAGATGATATTGCGCTTTGTAAAGTTTCTACTTCCATGCAAGTACCGCCTATAGCTCCGGCCATGGTGGTAATGTGTTCTTCCATTAACGTGCCACCGATATCATTACAACCCCAATTTAAGGCTTCTGTAGCACCTTCTAGCCCTAGTTTTACCCAGCTTGGTTGGTGATTAGGTATGTAATTTCCGAGGTAAATTCTGGCTACAGCCGTGAGTAACAGAGAATCAGCGAGGACTGGTTGATCTCTTCCTACCCGTCTTCGTAAGGGTTTAGGCGCTTCTTGACCAACGAAGGGTAAGACAATAAATTCGGTGATTCTAGCAGGATATCCCTTTTCTATGGCTGTTTGTTGGAGCGATCGCAATTTTTCTAAATGTCCAATTTGCTGTTCTGGGGTTTCAATATGCCCCGATAACATGGTACTGGTAGTAGGTAAACCTAATTGATGGGCTGTACTTACAACTTCTAGCCAAGTTGCTGTATCAATCTTTTCTGGACATAATACCTTTCTGACATGATCATCTAACACTTCTGCGGCTGTTCCTGGCATCGAACCGACACCAGCATCCCGCAAAGCTGTAATTACATCAATATAAGAAATTCCATCCAATCTGGCGATAAATTGGATTTCTTGGGGAGAAAAAGCGTGTAGATGTAAGTGAGGAAATTCACCTTTGATAGTTTCTACCAGTTTCAAATAGTAAGGTAAAGACTTCCCGTTAATTTGCGCTTTTGGGTGTAATCCCCCTTGCATACAAATCTCTGTTGCATTTCGACGCACTGCATCCGTAGACTTTTCTAGAACCTGCGCCCAATCTAACCAGTAAGCATCAGCATCACCATCATCTCGCCGAAATGCACAAAAACTACAATGTTGCTCACAAATATTAGTAAAATTAATATTTCGATTAATTACATAAGTCACTGTATTGCCAACTTGTTTTTGTCGGAGTTGATTTGCGGTAAACTGAATTTGAGCGATCGCCTCTGGATCAGTTTGTTTTAGTAAGAATACTCCATCATCAGGGGATATATCGTCCTTGAGTAAAGCAGATTGAAGAATAGATTCAAAAGTTATATTAGTCACGGGTCATTAGATATAAACAACTTATTTAAGTTTGATAATAAATGGAAATTTGTAAATTTTAAATAGCGTAGTGTGGCGTAATCCATAAAAGTTGTTGAAGAGGATAGCTTTATGTATACTCTCATAAACCACAAAATTTAGCAATTTTTTCTTAGTTGTTTCTATTATCTCAAGAGTATTGTAACCTATGAATAATTAACCTTATATACAAGCAATTTGGCAATTTTAAAGTTACTACTTGTTTTATGAATACAAACTCATCCAATTCCCTATTAGTAGTTCCTAGCGGTGCATTAAGAATTTCTGAATTTACACCAGAGGAAATAGCTAAAAATAATCCCATTTTACTATCTTTAGTAATTCCTACTTATAAAGAACGTGACAATGTTGAAAATGTGATCAATATCCTAAGTGGGTTATTAGATCAGGCTATTCCTGGTAATTATGAACTTATTATAGTGGATGATGATAGCCCAGACCGAACTTGGGAGGTAGCAGAATCTCTCATCCCCGATTATCCCCAATTACGGGTAATGCGAAGACAAGAGGAACGAGGACTATCTTCAGCGGTAATTCGTGGCTGGCAAGCTGCTACAGGGCGTGTACTGGGTGTGATTGATGGCGATTTACAGCATCCTCCAGAAGTGCTGACACAATTATTGCAGAAGATAGAACAGGGGGCAGATTTAGCCCTAGCTAGTCGTCACGTAGATGGTGGTGGTGTCAGTAGTTGGAGTGTAATTAGACGTTTTTTATCCCGTGGGGCGCAGGTTCTAGGATTGGTGATTTTACCAGGAGTTTTAGGGAGAGTTACTGATCCTATGAGTGGTTATTTTATGGTAAGACGGAGTGCGATCGCTAATACCACACTTAATCCAGTAGGGTATAAAATTCTGCTAGAAGTTATTGGCAGGGGACAGGTAGGGGAAATTGCTGAAGCTGGTTATGTCTTCCGGGAACGCACAGAAGGGGAGAGCAAAGTAACATGGAAACAATATATAGAATATATTCAACACTTAATCAGGTTAAGAATATCTACTGGTAGACTAGGAAAAATTAGTAAAAAAATCAAGTTTCCCGTGCAGCGATTCCTCCGTTTTGGCTTAGTAGGATTGAGTGGGGTATTTGTAGATATGCTCATACTTTATTTACTCAGTGACCCGACAACCTTAGCTTTACCATTAACACGTAGTAAAATAATGGCTGGTGAAATTGCTATTTTCAATAATTTCCTGTGGAATGATGCTTGGACATTTGCTGATGTCTCCATGCAGCAACAAGGGTGGAAACCAAGATTGAAACGTTTTTTGAAGTTTAATGTTGTTTGCTTGGCTGGGTTAGTGTTAAACGTGCTGATTTTGAATTTAGTATTTAATTTCCTAATTCCTAATCGTTATATTGCTAACTTTATTGCGATCGCAATTGCCACAATTTGGAATTTCTGGGTTAACTTAAAACTAAGCTGGCGGGTAACTGAAGTAAAATAATCAAAGTTTGTGGCAGCAACAACCTAATCTTAATTATTAGTATTAGGTCTTTTTTTCTGATTAAATAAACCCGACATACTCATACCCGTTACTAGCAAACCAATTAACCCAAAGCCATTTAAAATCGGGTAAATTGCCTGTAAATGAAAAATTTCTCCAGTGTGAATTTTCAACATTAGGCTAGATGAAAGTCCCAGATTAATTGGCCATTCTCCGGCTATAGTTGCTAACATTCCCGTCAATACAGTTAATAGAAGTGGTAAACAAACAATAATTCCGAGAATACGGTGATATTTACGAAATGCCTTTTTCATCGTAATTGGTAATTGGTAATTGGTAATTGGTAATTGGTGATTCTTCTTTCTTTTTTCTCCTGACTCTTGACTCCTTTTACACAATTATATGACCTTTTCTACGTCGCCAAACCTTGAGTCCTTCAAACCACAAAACACTAAATACTCCAGATGTGAGACTGACTAATAAATCATCAAAATGCAAAAAAGAGAACCGGAATAAATGACGTAACAAAGGCACATAAAGTACCAATCCCATAAAAACCACACCACCACCCAATACCCACCAAAGTGCTGTATTGGGAGTGCGTAACATTTCGGGAATAGTCCGCGACCAAGAACGATTACTCAAAATCATACTCAAATTCGAGACAATTAAAGTAGTAAAAGCCAAAGCGCGAGCATCAAATTCACCATGTCCAGAGTAAAAAGCCACAGCAAATACAACCACTAGCACCACTAATACACTGAATCCCTGTAATAGTGCTAATCTCAGAGTTCGACGACTGAATAAGGACTCTCTGGGATTACGTGGTGGACGGTTCATAACATTGCTTTCTTCTGGTTCAGCTTCAAAGACCACAGTACAAGCAGGGTCAATAATTAGATGCAGAAAAGCAATGTGAATAGGTAGTAAAACTAAAGGCCAATTAAATATAACAGGAATTAGGGACATTCCCGCAATAGGAATATGAACTGCTAAAGTGTAAGCCATACCTTTTTTTAGGTTATCAAAAACTCGCCGTCCTAACCTAACAGATTGGACAATCGAAGAAAAATCATCATTTAGCAATACCAAATCCGCAGCCTCACGGGCAACATCTGTACCTCTTTCTCCCATAGCAATACCAATATTAGCAGCTTTTAAAGCTGGGGCATCATTTACACCATCTCCAGTCATAGCCACGATTTCACCGCAGCGTTTGAGGGCATTAACAATCAGTAATTTTTGTTCTGGAACAACCCGCGCAAAGATATTCACGGTTTGAATTCGAGATAGTAACTCACCTTCTGGCATCTGTTCTAATTCTGCCCCGGTAATTACTTCTGTGGCGGGTATTAATCCAATTTGGCTGGCAATATTTTGGGCGGTCGCTGGATAATCTCCTGTAATCATTACTACTCGGATACCAGCAGTGTAACACTCGGCGATGGCTGGGGCAACAGTGGGACGCACAGGATCAGCCATTCCTAAGAGTCCTAAAAAGGCAAATTCAAAATCATGTTGTGCTTCAGGAAGAGATTTAAGTGTTTTGTTCTTTTGATGTTGTCCAATGACTTTTGCCACACCCAAAACCCGTAAACCGACATTAGCCATTTTGCTGATTTGCTGTTCCAAATCTTGCATTTGTTGGGGATTAAAATGACAAAGATCAGCGATCGCTTCGGGCGCTCCTTTGGTAGCAATTACTAATTTATGTTCTAGAGATTCCCACACACAAGACATTGCTAACAATTCACCAGAAAGGGGATATTCGCGCTGTATTTGCCAATCGTGATGTAAATGTTCAGTTCTAGCTAAATAGTCTTCACCCACTTGTTTAAGGGCTTTTTCCATCGGATCAAAAGGATCTTTTCGACTAGCTAAAATCCCAAATTCAATTAATTCATGAAAAATTTCTGGTAGCGCTTCCCTTTCATGTAAATTTACATCATAAAATTGGGGAGTTAAACTTGAAGGCTCATATACAAAAAGTTGTTGAATTGACATCCGATTAAATGTCAAAGTTCCAGTTTTATCCACACAGAGAACTGTCGCCGAACCTAATGTTTCTACCACGGGAACACGACGAGTTAATACTCTCGCTAAGGAAAATCTCCAGGCACCTAACGCCAAGAAAATTGCTAAAACTACGGGGATTTCATTCGGCAAAATTGCCATTGCTAAAGCCAAACCGGCTAAAAATCCTTGTAGCCAATTGCCCGTATTTGCACCATAAATCACAATTACCGCAACGCAGATAGCGATCGCCACAAATGTCAATTTACTAACAATCCGTCGCGTTTCTTTTTGTAAAACCGTATCTTCCTGTTCAACAGTTTGCAAGGCTTTACCAATCTTGCCCATTTCTGTCTGGATACCTGTTCCATAAACTTGAGCAATACCTTGACCTTGAACTATCAGCGTTCCCGAATATACAAAAGGTAAATCTTCACCACCAGGACGATGCTGTTTTGCCCTTCTGAAGGTATTTTCTAAATCCCTGCTATCCTCCACAGATTGCTTGCGGACAGGCAAAGATTCACCCGTTAATAGAGACTCATCTACACTCAAATGTGTAGACCACATCACCACAGCATCCGCAGGAACTCGATCACCTTCTGATAAAACAATCACATCTTCCCGAACTACTTCCCGTCCCGCAATTCTTTGCCGTTCTCCATCACGAATCACTAATGCACGGGGGCTGGAAAGATCGCGTAGTGCTTCTAGGGATTTTTCTGTTTTTTGTTCTTGGTATAAGTTAATAGCAACAATAAAAAAGATGAAACCTAGCAAAATCAAAGCTTCCTGAACATCACCCAAAAACAGATAAATGACACCACAGCCTAATAAAAGGAGGAAAATTGGCTCTTTGAAGATTTCTAACGCAATTCCCCAAATATGACGCTGTTGGGTAGATGGCAGCTCATTATATCCTTCTTTTTTCAAGCGATCGCTTGCGGTTAATGCGGATAGCCCTGTAATAGATTCTAATTCAATTTTATGAATCATAATAAAATTTTTGTTTTCACGTTTACGTAGCGTACAAATTACATATAGCAAGCTCAAAAAATAAAGAAAAACTTATATTAAGTAGGTGAGCATTAAAAACTGTCGTTATGAAAAGGCAAAAGGCAAGAGGCAAAAGGCAATAGGGAAGAGGTTTTAGGTAATTTTACTTTTCTTTACACAGATTGGTTTTATTGTGTTCATCTACTTAAAAGCTCATGAAAACTGTTATTCTCAGCGCAGCATTGCTAAAAACTATCGGCTTATCGCCACGTTGCACTATTAGAGGCGATACTAATATCAGTATCCGCCACTTCTATGACAAAAAAATCATCCCATTTAACGATTTTCACCCTGATTAGACCGCCATTAGACGTATACTTCAGAGTGATTTCCCAGCTAATTGCCATATTGCCCTTTTCTAAATTCTTTACCTTTGCTATTTTATTTTAAGAAATAGTAGTAGTACAACTAAAAATATCTATTAGGAGTTGATAATGAAAAGTTTCAAACCAATGTTAATTATTGCAGGTATTAGCTTACTAACCTTAGTAGGTTGTACCAATGCGGAAAAAGCTACCACCGAAACTACCTCCGTAGCAACTTCCAACTCTACAGCAGGTAATAAAGGTTTACTAGCTGTGGTATCCAAAACTAAAACCGCAGTTACATCTGGTAATTTTGTCCAAGCTAAAAAAGAATTTAACAAGTTTGAAAATGCTTGGAAAGAAGTAGAAGATGGTATCAAGGCTAAATCCCGTGATAATTATGAAGCTATAGAAAAAAGTATGGATGAAATTTCTGGTGAACTCAAAGCTTCTAAACCCCAAAAAGACAAGTTATTAGCATCATTACAGTCATTAACAAAAACTATTAATGCTATTCCCAAGTCGTAATAAAATTTCAAATCCCATAATTTGAAATTTGACAACATTTAAATATAATCTATTTTCAGTAGGGTGGGCATTGCCCACCATTTTTGTTTAAATATCTTGTATCAATCCATTTTTTTAGCAGTTTGCATATAACGATAAATAGCGGCTATATTCCGAGCATCATCAATTCCCCGATGATGTGTACCTTGTAATTCCAGTCCTAAATGTTGCAGGGCTTGTGCCATCCCAAATTTATCAGATAAACCTAAATATTCAGAAAATTCCGTTTTAATATTTCTATGTTCAACACCAAAAGGATAAGGAATATGATGAAATTTGCAATCTTGAATAAATTGCGATTTATCATAATTACCCCAAGAACAAAATATATTATTAGGAAATGAACTCATCCAACTTGTTAAATTTAACATCGCTGCTGGGAAACTTGGTGCTGAATCAACTTGTTGTTGAGAAATACTAGTTAACTCTGTACAAAAAGCTGTAAGTTGGGGATTTCGCACAGGCTGAATAAATTTTTGAAACTCAGAATCAATTTCCCAACTTTGGCGATTTAGCATCACCGCACCAATTTCGATAATTTCCATTTTATGACGAGGAATACTCTTTTGATTACAGCAAGTAGCTTCAATATCAATGATCAAAAAATATTGATTCATAATACCATTTATTTATAAAACCGCGCCGAACTTTTGATCTTTTCTTCCTTTTCTTCCTTTGCGCCTTTGCTCCTTTGTGCCTTTGCGCGAAACTCTATTAAAGTCTAGTTCATTTACCTGAAAACATCTTCATACAGAATTAGTATCAGTAATTATAAATTCAGTAAAAAGGTTTCAGCCATTTTCGTAAAATAGCAGTATCGAGAACAAAAGCAGCAACAGCAAACCAGAGGATACTTTCTCCTGCTAAGATCAAAAAAGGTAAAACTGAATTATTTATATTCCAGCCAACTTCTATTTGAGTTAATCCCCGCACCAACCCAAAAGCCCAAACCCCACCAGTTTTGAGGTGAGGATTTGCATCTAAGCGGATAATATAACGGTAAGTGACACCAAATAAAAAACCAGAAAACCCGGCTATAACACCACTTAATAACATCTGTAAATTTACTAGATCAATTTGCTCATAACTAAGTATTGGAAAATACTTGGATAGCCACCAAGCATTGATAAAGCTAGTGATAAGGAAAGCTAAACCTAAAGATATGCTGCCAATTACTCCTGCTTTGAGGGATTCTAACCGTTCTGCAATTAGTTCCATGAACTTACCAAACCTTCTATCAATATAGTTAATGAATCAACCGCGTTTTCCCGGTATGATAAATATTAGAGACCTTTTGTAATTATTTGAAAAGTAGAACTATGATTTTGACACTGGGTTGGGTATCACTGTTAGTTGTGTTTACTTGGTCGATTTCTATGGTAGTTTGGGGACGCAACGGACTATAGAGGAATCGTGGAAAGTCCATTTCTGGGTATTTTGGCCGTATTTGGCATAGTGCTACTACTAGGAGTCACTGGTGGTGTTGTTTATTTAACATTAGCAGATTGGCGCGATCGCCGTCGTCTCGAAGACGAAACCCGCGAAGCCCGACGTAGCACTAGCAAGCGAAAATGATTCATTACAGCATACATATTGCTGTATTCTGCGTTGAAAAGTGTTTATGTAGGGATAACAGCTATTCCATTGGTGTCAACTTAACATTAAATGGGCGGTTAGGAACTGCATCTACACAGACAAAACCCACCTTCGTGGGTTCCAAACGATTAATTTTTTGTTAGTCCGCGAAGGCGGACTTTGTTTGTGTGGTTCCGCAACTTCCAGTTGCTAGGCTTAATTTAACACCAATGCAGCTATTCGTATCCCTACATAATCTATATCTGTCACCCCACTAATACCCATATTTATTGCTACATTATATATAAGTCTAAAAATATTAAAAATCCGAATGGGAACGGACAATACTTTAATATGGAAACCCAACAATCAACATCTCAATCAATATATCAAACAAATATGCCATTTTCTCTAAATCAGGGTGAAAAACAACAAGCCTTGTCTAGGGTAATTGCCAGAATTCGAGAATCTCTAGATATAGATATTATTTTTACCGTCACAGTTAATGAAATACGTCAATTACTAAATACTGATAGAGTGGGAGTATTTCGTTTTGATTCTGAATTGAGTGGGGAAGGTAAATTTATCTATGAAGATGTAGATAAAAAATGGATTTATGTATTATCAACAAAACTGCATAATCACTGTTTTACAGAAGATTTTGCCCAACTTTATGGAGATTATTATGTATTCATCAATGTAGTGAACTAAAACAATGGCAAGAAGCAGAAATTGAATTTTTGAACCTTTCTTTACTACAAAAGAACCCGGACAAGGTAGCGGTTTAGGATTATCAGTGAGTTATCAAATCATTGTTGAAAAACACAGTGGACAGATTAAATGTATTTCCGAACCTGGTAATGGTTGTGAGTTTCTAATTGAAATACCAATCCAGGAGAATTAATGAGTCCTCTTCTTCTTTGCGCCTTTGCTCCTTTGTGCCTTTGCGCGAAATAAATTCCCTATTAATCAAAATAGAAAAAAATATACCTGTTTATAGCCAGAAACTACAAACAAGTACAATAAAAAATAATAGATAGTTTATTAAAAAAACAACAAATTAGTCGTTATCCCACTCTTCACGTCCGATTAAATCACCAATGCGATCGCGCAGTAAAAAATCACATTTCTCTAATTCACATTCTACACAAACCCACTCTCTCGCCGGAATGAACTGGCAAAGTGTATATATTGGTTGCTGACGGCCAATCATTCCTCTTTCCACCAGTCGGCGTGCTTCGTCCTGAATCACATTCAGAGAGTAATAATTGTAATTGATAGAAGGCACCGTATTCACACTCATGGTTTTTTTCTCACAAAATTACATTTAGAAACCGTTCCCGTTATTCACGAAGAACAAAGATGACAATAATTAAAACTGTGTCTGGGGTTTTGTAGTTTGCTATACGGAACTATTATCATTTTGACGCTATACACCTCTAAATTATCTAAAGAAATGTTAAGTTTGTCAAGAAAACATGACATTCATGGTATTTGAACTTCATATTATTAAGATAACAGTAGTTAAGGTTACTAATCAAACCTAGATATTTATATTTTTAACATTAACTTGTATAAAAATAATTAAAACCCTACTAGATTTGCTGCTATACTAACTGTACCAGTCTATATGAGTTTATATTTTTTGACATCTACCCTAAGATACAGGATTTGCAATACCCATAATTCACTAAAAATAGGGAATAAAGGCATTGCTAGTTATTTCTGTCTAGATGCCTCCAACAAGCAAGAAGTTCCAGATTTCTTGATATTTTTGGCAATTTTGCGTCAATCATTCAGCAATTTCTTCTGCTACTTCATCCACACTTGATGATGTCCGTTTTTGTTCTAATTCATTTAACAAACTCAGCACCTTAGTACCTCGTTCTATAGAACGATCTTCCATAAAGATGACTTCTGGAGTCCGTCGTAATCTGATTCTAGCTCCCAATTCACTCCGAACATAACCTGTAGCCGATTTTAAACCAGCCATTGTTTCCGTTTTAGCCTCTTCAGTTCCATAAATACTGACAAAGATTGTAGCGTGTTGAAGATCCCCAGAAACATCCACATCAGTGACACTCGCCATTCCTGTACCCACACGGTCATCTTTAATACCGTTGAGTAACATTTGGCTAACTTCCCGTTTAATTAACTCAGCAACGCGGGAAACGCGGCGATTTGTAGCCATATAAATTCCGCCTTCTCACAGAGGTTTGATAACATGATTCTAAATGCAAATTAGAGTGGACGGTGCTTGAGGTGATAAAATCAACAGCAACAGTCCCACGCACTAAGCCCTTTTCTAGTTCCAGTCTAGATTGTATTCAATCCCAACATAGCCCGGACGGTAAGCGTTACGAAAAAAAGACCACCCGCAAAAAAGCCTAAAATAGCAATTAGCGTTACAGGACGTTTTAAGAATGGAAACAGCGGCTCTAGGCTGTTTAGAAAAACACCGAGAACGATACTAATCAAGTACCGAGGGTAGCGAAAGACGTTATCCCAAAATCCATCAAACATTTGAATTTAGACTGCCTTATTATAGAATGTAGGTTTGTTTTTGTACTGTTTGCTTATCCTAATTATAATATACCGCCATCCTATTTGATTGTTTTATAAAAGAGAGTTTTTTAGTACGTAGGGTGCGTTACGGCTATGCCTAACACACCGTTGACCGAGCTTAGGGTGCGTTACGGCTATGCCTAACACACCCTACAAATACCACAAATACTTAGAGGTTTCAAAATTCAAATACTATTACTATATTTGATTTATGATGCTTAAATGTGAGTTTTTTTAGTTATATAGATTTCATTGATTAGTTAGTTTTTAGTTTAATTGTAAGTAAATGTTAAGTCAAATCCCTAAACAAACTTACCCACGGCCATTTTTAAAGTGGGCTGGGGGTAAAACTCGACTAATTTCCCAATATCAAGACTATTTTCCCCAGGATTACAAAACTTACTATGAACCATTTTTAGGTGGTGGAGCAATCTTTTTTTATTTGCAACCATCCCAAGCTGTTTTAACTGATATTAATGCAGATTTAATTATTACTTATCGGTGCGTTAGAGATCATCTGGAGAAATTAATAGCTTTGCTACAAAAACATAAGCAAGGACATAATTCTGAGTATTACTATGATATCAGAAATTATCAGCCTGGGAAAGATTTAGAAAAAGCGGCTCGGTTTATTTATCTGAATAAAACTTGTTTTAATGGACTCTATCGGGTGAATTCTCAGGGTAAGTTTAATGTCCCTGTGGGAAAATATAAAAATCCTGGTATTTGTCAGGAAGAAGTTTTGAAAGTGGCATCTATTGCCCTAAAGAAAGTAGAAATTAAACACGCTAATTTTGAAGAAGTGCTAAATTATGCAACTGATAGTAATGACTTTGTTTATTTTGATCCACCCTATTATCCTCTAAGTCCAACTAGCAATTTTACGGCTTACAGTAATTTTTGTTTTGATGAGAATCAACAAATTAAACTCAGGGACATTTTTATGAAATTAGCTAATAAAGGTGTAAAAGTCATGTTATCTAATTCTGATTGCCTATTTATTCGTGATCTTTATAGTGGGTTTACTATTCACACTATATCAGCCGCGAGGTCAATTAATTCTAACGCTCAGAGAAGAGGGAAAATAACTGAAGTATTAGTAACTTCTTATTAAAGATTATGGCAGATTTTGTTGGGCTTCCTTGCGTCAACCCAACAAAGGTGAATTCAAGGATCTCCCTAACTTTAATTGTTCTTGGATTCAGCATGACCGTTACGAATAGACCATGCTAATTCCAACATTTGTGTCCAGCGTTTTTGCAATTGTTTAGGAGTACATTGAACAGCTTTAGAAATAAGTTGATCACTTTGACAAGCAGTTTTCAATTCAAAAATTTGCTGTTGCTGTGGTGTAAGTTGATTCCAAAAAGTATCCCATTGCTGGGAAGATAACCCTAACTTATGTTCTAAACCAGCACCTAACCATTGATGAACTAATTGCCATTGATGCTGTTTGGCAAATTTCTCAACATGATATTTAAATCTTTGTTGTAAATAATCGCGTTGACGACTGGTTAAACCGAGAATTTGGTCAATTTCTGGTGCAGAAAGATCCTGAAGTTTGAGAGTCAAGTAACTCATGCAATCAGATTGTCCTTGAGACTCCAGATATTTCATCAATTCAGTAATCACGCGATTGCGTTCTGACTCTTCAGAAGGATCAAAACCAGGTTTCGCAATCATTTGTGAGCGAATTTGCTGCACCGCTACATTGCGTTGATAAGATTCCGCTTCTTCTGTTTTTGCAGAATCCACAGCCATTTCAATATCTACAGTGGTTTCTTGGGGTTGACGACGGGCAAAACCTTGAGCGCGTAAAACAATTAACTGTTGATTAGCACCACCAGGTAAATTAATCCGGCGTTTGGCATACTGTTCTGTAAATGCCATATACTCAGCTACTTGTAACTGAGTTCGAGGAGTATAATTTTCAGGTAATTCGGTTTCTCGACGAAAAGCTTTAATAGCTTCAATATAAAAAGCTTGTAAAAAATCTTCAATGAGATTGTAACGAGCCTCAAACCCTAAATCTGAGCCGGCCATAGTCACGTGACGATAAACAATTGCCCCCAAACTGCTGTGTAATTCTACGCGTCCTTGTTTAGAACCGAGTTGGTAGTAACGCAGGCACTTTTGTAAACGATGTCTTCCTAAAGTAATTTGCCAAGACTGAACTTGTCCTGAATTTTGAATGCGAGAGCTTTTATCACATATCCGTTCTACTTCTTTGGCTATGCGTCCGACGACATCTTGCACACCGACAGATGTAGCTTTAACTTGAGATTGCATCTCATGGGATAAAAGTTGCACCAATGTATCGCTGGTGGGAACAGATAATTCTTCAAGAGAAATATAGCTATCAAAAGCAGATGTAGAATTAGGCAGATTGGCGATGTTAGCTTTCATACTTTTGGGTGAAATTGGTATTGCACCTTAACTCAAATGCAGATACATTAGTCCCAGTCTTAGGCATGAAAATTTTCGGGGATTTATTCCTCAAAATTCACCAACTAGACTGCTAATATGTAAACACTGTAGGAAATTTCCAAAGTTAAGGGCTTGTTAATTATGTCGCTTTGTTTTTAGCAACTAGATCAAAGATGGCATATAAGATAATTACTGTGAGGGCAAAATGCCAAAAGCCTTGTCATGCTAAGATTGGCTGATAGCCTGTGCAGCATAGCCATATTTTTATGACTTCTGATTACAACCCTGTGAGGATGACAATTTCAAAATTGGAATAATGAAATAAGGTGATCATAAATTAGCGCAACGGAGTCCAAAACAAAGGGTTGCACTTATAAAGCTTTATTCTTAAACCCAAGTAACTACGGCTTCCCAACCTAAACCTCTCCGAATAATAACTGGTTCTTCATCGGTCAAATCTAAAATGGTAGATACTTGATATGTAGGTTCTTCAGCAGTGTCAATAATGATATCTACCAATTTATCGAAATGGTCATATAAATCCACCCGTGACAAATTTGGTTGTTTTCCATTCTCAACTATTTCTTCGTCTTCGTCGTTGACTCTGATATGAGCCGAAGTGGAAATAATTGGGTTTCCTAACGCTTCGAGTAATGCCAAGCAAACGTGATGATTTGGTACTCGAATTCCTGTGGTTTTGCGTTTGGGATTTTGCACCAGTCGCGGGACTAATTTGGTCGCAGGCAGCAAAAATGTGTAGGGACCTGGTATTAACCGCTTCATAATCCGGTAGGCTGTATCACTTACGAAGGCATAAGTCGCCACATTGGAGAGTGAAGGACATAAAAATGTCAGGGGTTTATCATTTGCTAACTGTTTGATTTGACGCACTTTTTCTACCGCTGATTTGGCGTTCAGGTCACAACCAATTGCGTAGACTGTATCAGTGGGGTAGAGCATGATAGCGCCACCTAATAGCGCTGACTTTACTTCCTCTATTCGGCGATTTTGAGGATTGTCAGGATGAATGGTGAAAATTTTGGCCATAATAGGGTGGGTAATTGGTAATTGGTAATTATTTTCTTCCTACTAACAACTAACAAATAAATTTATGAATAAAATCGCTTATCTTCAATGTCCAACAGGAATTTCTGGTGATATGTGCCTGGGGGCGTTAGTTAGTCTTGGTGTGCCTATGGAGTATTTGGTAGAAAAACTCAATGGCTTGGGAATTGAGCAGGAATACCGATTACGGGCAGAATTGGTTCAGCGTCAAACCCAACAAGGGACTAAGGTTCATGTGAATTTGCTGGATCATCACCATCATGATCACCATGAACATCATCACCACCATGGCCGTCACTTACCAGAAATAGAGGAGATGATTCTCCAGGGGAATTTGCCAGTGCGGGCGGAAGCTTGGAGTTTAGCTGTATTCCAACGGTTGGCAGTAGCTGAGGGGGCTGTTCATGGCATTGCACCGGAAAAAGTTCATTTTCATGAGGTGGGTGCTGTAGATGCGATTGTGGATATTGTTGGTACTTGCTTAGGGTTGGATTGGTTGGGTATTGACAGCAATCAGGAAGGGTTGCCTTTGCTGTACTGTTCTGCGTTTCCCACTGGAGGTGGAACTGTTCATGCTGCACATGGACGCATGGCAGTACCAGTACCAGCGGTGTTAAAGCTGTGGGAAATGCGGGGTTGTCCAGTTTATAGCAATGGTATTGATAGAGAATTGGTAACACCAACGGGGGCAGCAATTGCTACTACCTTAGTTCAAGACTTTGGTTCTCCACCACCAATGACTATCAAACAGGTAGGATTAGGAGCGGGTTCTCTAGATTTATCTATTCCTAATATACTACGGCTCTGGTATGGTGAAAATGAATCTTTACAGTCTGATAACTCTAATTTAGGGGCATATTCCCCAAATTTAGAAACCATTATTGTTCTAGAAACTCAAATAGATGACTTAAATCCGCAAATATTCGGTTATGTATTTGAGGCTTTATTTACGGCTGGTGCGGTGGATGTTTTTACCCAACCGATAGGAATGAAAAAGTCTCGTCCGGGAATTTTATTAACTGTTATTTGTCATCCAGAGAACTTAGCTAGTTGTGAAGCAGTGTTATTTCGAGAAACTAGCACTTTAGGGATTCGTCGCACTACTCAAGAACGGTCAATTTTAAAAAGAGAAATGCAAAAAGTGGAAACTATTTATGGAACAGTAGCGGTGAAAGTTGCCTGGACGGAAAAGGTAATTACTAATGTTCAGCCAGAATATGAAGATTGTGCAGTTTTAGCACGGGAAAATAATGTTTCTTGGCGTGAAATTCATCGGTTAGCATTACAAAGTTGGCATTTAGAACATACAAAATAATTATGGTAAAATGCAGATAAATTATCATTAAAAATATAGGGTGAGCAATGCCCACCCTACAAATGATATCTCTTATTTTGAGATAAATTTTAATTAGCTTTTCTTACCTTCCTTCTCAATTCTTTCTCAATCCATTGGCAGCATCTTCAGATGTTCGCTGAATATTTTTGCCTAAATCTTTAGCCGCATTTTGGATATTTCCTTGCAGGTTCTCAATTCCTCTTTGAGTTCCCTTAGTTACACCTTCTCGCAATTCTTCTGCTGAACTACTTACATTTTCCCCTAAGCGTTTGACTCTTTCATCTAAAGGTGTTCCTGCTTGAAAATTGCGAACATATTGGTCAACACTATCAACACCTTTGCTTTCAACATTTTTCTGAGCATTTTTGATTAAATCTTCTGCTCTAACATTAGCAGCTTTTTCGGCTCTTTTGGCTCGAGGATCTACATCACTAAACTCATTTATTCCTCCTTCACGGGGAGAAATTGTATAATTTTGGGCGCTGGGATCATATCTTTGCACATTTGGTGGTTGACCTGCTGGTTGGGGAGGCTGTGCAGCTATTCCTGGACGATTACAAGCTTGTGCCAAAAACAGAAAACTGACTGCCAAGAAAATCGTTAAAACTTTGAGGGGGCGTAGGTTTTGCAACCAAGAAATTACTGTTCTCATATTCCTCTCCTTTTATGGTTTTGACCGAATTCACAATTATTTAAAATTAAGGTAATCAGCATATTTTTTGCTGTCTTTAATTGACTCTATAAACAATCTTGAACAAAGAAAGACAAAATGAAATTTACTCTAGATAAGCTCACATGATATAGCAGCTAGATTAACAGTTTTATCTAACTATAGGGAGATATTATGGTTAACTGTAATTAGATTGAGATATAAGTAGGTGAACACAATAAAACTAAACTGTGTAAAGAAATGTAAAATCGC
>JBAXRM010000003.1:0-72462 GCA_037131225.1 Nostocales cyanobacterium ELA583
TCAGCTTTTGGACGATTGAGAATGGTTCATTAACTTACGCCGCAGTGTACTAGTGCAAGGCGATTCCTACGGAGCGCTTCGCTATCGCTAGACGGTAACTTAAAGACTTGTGCTTTCAGTTTTTCTAACAACATAAATAACTCCTATACTTGAAGATTTCTAAATATATTCTGAACGTATTATGAACAATCATTTTATCGTTTTGTAATAATCGGCTATAGTTATGTTGAAGATCACGAAAATCAGCCTTAGCTGCTCTAGCTTTTTCTTTTTCTTTTTAGAGTCGAGTTAATGTTAAAACATGAATTTGGGAGTTGGCTAAAAGTAACTGTTGAAAATCTAGCAATCCATATTGGTAAGCTTTATCTGTAATCACCAATGGCTCATATACGTGTTTGTGCGACCGATCTAAAGCTATTTTAGTTGCTTCAACAACTGGAGTATCTTCTGAGGAAGTTAACAGTTAAAAATAAAAATTCCGATGAAATAGGCTTTTCCTTTATTTTATTTTTATTTTAAATAATTAATTTATTTATGCCCTGCTGTATTAGTAGGGTGGGCATTGCCCACCAAAACCTAATATTGTTAAGGATATTGTTGGTTGACACTCTCAGGTCTAAAGACACGCTTGCTTTACGCTTATCAAGTAATCTTGTAATATGAGCATCGTTAACCCAACCTACGATTTTCCTTAACATCAAACGAATTGCTTTCTAGTCTTCTTCTTCTAAATCAATTTCTTCCTCATTTCCATGATCTTCATGGGCTTGAGTGACAGAATTAGCAGAAACTACAGCACCCTTATCTAGTTTTTCCAGAACTTGTTCTTGAATTTTCGCAGCAAATTCTGGTTTCTCTTCTAAATATTTAATAGCGTTATCTCTACCTTGAGAAATGTTTTCACCACTGTAACTATACCAAGCACCTTTACGAAGGAGAATCCCAGTTTCTTCGGCTATGTCTACTAGACAACCGAGGGTAGAAATTCCTTTACCAAAGATAATGTCAAATTCGGCAATTCTAAAAGGTGGTGCAACTTTATTTTTAGCTACTTTGACTTTGACACGATTACCAAATTCATCAGTACCTTTTTTCAAGGTTTGAATGCGGCGAATATCCAAGCGCACAGAAGCGTAAAATTTCAGCGCATTACCACCTGTTGTAGTTTCTGGACTACCATAGGTGACACCGATTTTTTGCCGCAACTGGTTAATGAAAATAACAGTGCATCCAGATTTACCAATATTGCCAGTAATTTTACGTAAAGCTTGGCTCATTAACCGTGCTTGTAAACCAACGTGAATATCCCCCATATCTCCTTCAATTTCAGCGCGGGGGACTAGAGCGGCTACAGAGTCAATAACGACAATATCAACAGCCGCAGAACGCACAAGTTGATCAACTATTTCTAATGCTGATTCGCCATTATCTGGTTGAGAAACAAGTAAGTTTTCAATGTCTACACCCAAAGCGGCAGCATAGGTAGGATCTAAAGCGTGTTCAGCGTCTACAAATGCGGCAATACCGCCATTTCTTTGTACTTCAGCCAAAGCATGGAGAGCAACAGTGGTTTTACCAGAACTTTCTGGTCCGTAGATTTCGATAACTCGTCCTTTGGGCAAACCACCACCCAAGGCTAAATCTAGGGTAAGCGCTCCGGTAGATATTGTTTCTACCCTCATCCGGGTAGCATCACCTAAGCGCATGATTGCCCCTTTCCCGAAAGTGCGCTCAATTTGTCCAAGTACGATATTTAACGCTTTTTGCTTGCCTGAAGTCTCAGTATTAGTATTAGCTGCCATTCGTGCCTCTAAGTATAGGATTTTACAAAATTTCTAGGACGGAAGTTTTAATAGAACGGATATACTATCTTAACCACAGAGTGTACCAATGAGGAATTTTTTCCCAAATAAGTTTGACAAGATCCTAACGCGATCGCTGAAAAATTAGAATAATAATCAATTAAAAATTAAAAGTTAATAATTGATAAGTATAGCTGTGGCCAGCCTGATGGCAATTTTCATCGCGTCAATTGGTATAATTTTGGCAATGAATAACAGCAGTTTGGTAAATATATAGGTATGGAACGAGTCATTAAAAGTGGGATAGGTTGGCGCATAGGTTGGAATCCAGCAGCACCGGAATTTAAAGGACTAGTCGGTACAGACGATTGGGCGACAGAATTAACAGAAGCAGAATTAAATGAGTTTTGTCGCCTTCTAAATCAGCTTGTAGATACCATGAAGCATTTAGGTACAGAATTAATGGAGGAGGAAAAAATCGCCTGTGAAGCCGAAAGTGATCTATTATGGATGGAGGTGGAAGGTTATCCCCATGCCTATGATCTGCGTTTCATTCTGAATACAGGACGAGGTACAGAGGGCAAGTGGAAAGCTTCAGCCGTGTCTGAGTTATTGCAATCCATAGGAATGCTAAAAGTTTTTTGAAAAACCTCTTGCTATTTTTCTGAGGTTTGTGATATCTTCGTAAGAGTGAGTTGATTATTTTTAGATATATAAGTTTGGAATCACCCCCTCTCCAAAGTTCTAAAATATCAAGTTCACGTTCACGGGGCGTAGCGCAGCTTGGTAGCGCGCTACTTTGGGGTAGTAGAGGTCGTGGGTTCGAATCCCGCCGCTCCGATTTATGCAAACCTTAATCAAAGTACATTTTTCACGTTTGATATGACTTTTTGAGTTGTTTGTGTGAAATACTGCTTTTGGTGGTTTTATATTTTTCCAAATATTGGGATATTTTAAGTAGGGTTTGCGGAATAAGTCTTTTCGTGAAGGTTAGGAGTCAGGAGTTAATGAACCCGTTCGCGGAGCATCCCGTCAGGGATAGACACGTTCTCGGAGCGTCTCGTAGAGATAGAACACGAAGGAAGAAGGAAGAGAAGGGTTGGACAATTAGTTCTCGTATTTGCGCGGTTATTTTTGGTGAAAATACCAGAGTTTTCAATATCTATTGTCAATAATCTTGCACTTGTTTGCTGATAGCGCGGTGTGGTGTGAGTTATGGACAAGGAACAGGGAACAGATTGATATGGCTTTGTCCTGAAATTTTGTACCTCATTTATCTGAAATCTGCTGTATGTCTGATTACAACTGGAAATTTTTAAAGCTATTTTTATCTTGGCAAGGTTTATTTACTATAATTATCACTAATTGCTTATTGATTTTCAACCTAGTTACCGAACCAGCTATTGCTCAAAAAAGACAGGATTGTTCTGTATCATTAAAAGCAACTCAAGAAAAAGAAAACTTACGCTTATTAGCTCTCAGAGGCAATAAGGACGCAAAAAGTAGTTATCAAAAACTTCTAAAACAGCATACACGAGAATTACAAACCTGCCGCAGTCAGACTTGGCCAGAAACTCAAGCTATTTGGTTGCGCTTGTATCCTTGTGATACACAGCCGGGAATAGTTGATCAAATTATGGATCGTATTGTCAACCAAGGCTATAACCAAGTTTATTTAGAAGTATTTTATGATGGCCAGGTACTATTACCAGCAGCCACTAACCCAACTGTTTGGCCTGCTGTGGTTCGGACTCCTGGAGCAGAAAAATTTGATTTATTAGCCTCAGCAATTAAAAAAGGGCAACAACGCGGTTTAAAAGTTTACGCTTGGATGTTTACGAATAATTTTGGTTATACTTATGCTCAACGTAAAGATAGACAAAATGCGATCGCTCGTAATGGCAAGAATCAAACCAGTTTATCTGTAGTAGAAGATAGTTCCCAAGTATTTATTGATCCCTACAATATCCAGGCAAAAACTGATTATTACCGGATGGTACAGCAGGTTGTGCGCCGCCGTCCAGATGGTATTCTGTTCGACTATGTTCGCTATCCCCGCCAGACTGGTAGTGATTCTATTGCTACTAAAGTTCATGACTTATGGTTATTTACTTCCGCTACCCAAGAAGTATTACTTCGTCGCGCCCAAAATTCCAAAGGGTTAGAATTAATTCGCAGGTTTTTAAGTAGGGGATATGTGAGCGCTGGTGATATAGCAGAAGTTAATAAACGCTATCCTCAAGAAGATGAACCATTATGGGAAGGGCGTATTCCCCCTAAAAAGCAGAAATCTCTGCCCTCAGCCGGGGAAAAACAGCGAGTTTTGCAATTAGATTTGTGGTTACTCACTGTTGCTCACGCTATGCAGGGTATTTTAGATTTTGTGGCTTTAGCAAGTTACCCAGCTAAACAACAAGGTATTCCCGCTGGAGTCGTATTTTTTCCTGAAGGTAATCAAACTTTAGGACAAGGTTATGATTCCCGTTTGCAACCTTGGGATAGGTTTCCTAAAACTTTAGAATGGCATCCTATGTCTTATGCAAATTGTGGTAATGCTAATTGCATTGTGGCACAAGTTCGACAGGTTTTGAAGATGGCGCAACCAGGTACAAAAATCATTCCGGCTTTAGCTGGGAAGTGGGGAGAATCAATTAGTAATCGTCCATCTTTGGAAGTACAAATGCAAGCTCTCCGGCAATTATCTCCTCAGATTAAAGGTGTTAGCCATTTTGCATACTCTTGGCAATATCCTGACCATGATGGTGAACGGAAATCTTGTAATTCTCGCTAAATTAAATACTCCCTTCTCACTAGATGAATATCGATTAAATGAACCACGTATCCCTGACGGGACCGGAGGGATATAGGCACGAAGAACACGAAGGAAGAAGGAAGAAGGGAAGGGAGTAATTAACTATTTATGGTGGGCAATGCCCACCCTACTTTGAACTTTAATTTAGATTTTTAATTCCCCCGTTTGGTTGTATTTTTGCAATATTCCGATGACAACTGCTGGTATTTCTAAATGGGGAATAATTCCTGTGTCGGGTATTTCTTGAAAATCTTTAATTGCACCGGGATTTAAATTTGCTAATCTTCGTCCTAATTGGATATTTGTAAATTGCGCTTTTTCACCCCATAACATTACAGTGGGAATTTGAAGTTGTTGAATATATAAACTCAAATCAAAATAAAGATTTCCACGTAAGAAGGACAAAGCTGCAAACTTGGCTTGATATTTTTGTGCAGAGGTTAAATAAGCTAATACCATTTCTTGAGTTACTCTTTCTGGTTTAGCAAAAAGAAAATTTTGCAAAAAGTTCCTAACTGCAATTTCATTTTCTGCGCCTAAGGCATAAATTAAATTATCTACTAATGGGGTATTAATTAAAGAAAGTGGCAATCTCCTTCCTGCACCTTCTCCAAAATCATTAAAGCCGGAAGGACAAACTAAAAATAAAGCTTTGAATAATTCGGGATAAATGACAGCGAGACGAATAGTTAAAGCCGCAGTTAGAGAAGATGCTATTACAGTTACGGGTTGATTACAAGTTTGCTGAATAAACTCAATAATTGTCGTTAAATAATCTTGAATTTGATAATCTCGCACGGGGTGAGCAGACTTTCCCCAACCAATTAAATCAGGGGCTAAAATTCGATATTTTGACGCATAAGCTGGGTAAATTTTCGACCATTCATAAGCAGACGCACCACCACCAAAGTTATGTAAAAATAATAATGGTGGTAAATCTTGATATGAGGCATTTTCCCAAGGGGCACTAATTTGGGTATAGTAAACCATTGCCCCTAAAGATGTATGAATAAATTTACTCCCAAAACCAGGAGGTTGAAATTGTAACATAATTAGGAAAGTGAATCTTTGGTAATTTGGACAAGTTGATTTATATTTTCACTACTAATATTATAAGCAGCCCCGAACCCAATTACAAAACGTCCTGTATTAGGCTTGAGTTGCAAAATCCGAAAATCTGGTAAACTGCGTAATGTACTAATCAATTCTCCAAAACGAATCTGAAATTTATCAACAATTTTCTGCCATTTTTCAGTTTCTCTTTCTACTAAACTTGCGGTACAATCAAAATTTAACCGCCGACGGGCAAAAATTTGTTTGGTTTTAGCTTCGTCGTCAATAAATAAAACACTTACATGAGGATTATTATGAATGTTTTGGGTGTGGGTAGCTAGTCCACTCACATAAATATAGATGTTTTTTTCATTATCTATAATAAATGGAGCGTAACTAGCATTGGGAATTCCATCTTTACTGACTGTACTAATAATAATGCTGGTAAATTCTTCGGGGAATTTATCATATTCAGTTTGGGCTTTTTCAATTTGATTCATCATGGCAATTATCATATTGTATAAGTATTCTACCAAAGAGTTGATATTTTATCTACTTTAGGACTAATATTTGATTTTTGATAGCTTGCGTGGCGGAGCCATAATATTATGTACAGTGGGTATTGTCTACGATATCCTGGTTTTGGTGGGCATTGCCCACCCTACGTTACTTAAAATTTTGAAAATATCATTTATGATTTCTATATATACACAAAAAATTGATACAATGAGACTAAAATGAAGTGGTTGAATAGTAAATATGAGTGATAACAATCGTTCTCAATGGGATTTATGCAGGTTTCTCAAAACCCTAACTTACTTTGAAGTTTTTCCGGTTCTTAATTGGATACAAAAACTCTTTCAAGGTAGTCCTCAAGATCATCAAAATCAACCTGAAGAAGGAAGAAATATGGCTGTAATTCTCGTAGCTGGTGCAACTGGTGGTGTGGGTAAACGAGTTGTTAAGAAATTGGTAACACAAGGTTATCATGTGCGCTGTTTAGTTCGAGATATTGAAAAAGCAAAACCAATTCTGGGTGATGATATTGATTTGGTTGTTGGAGATATTACGAAACCAGAGACTTTAACAAGTTTGGTTATGGCTAATATTCAAGCTGTAATTTGTTGTACTTCGGTGCGTGTTCAACCTGTGGAGGGAGATACACCAGATAGAGCTAAATATAATCAAGGTGTGAAATTTTATATGCCGGAAATTGTGGGAGATACACCAGAAAATGTTGAATATCAAGGTGTGAAAAATTTAGTTGAAGCAGCCGGGAAATATCTGATTTCTGTGGGTGAAAAACCCATATTCGATTTTACTAAACCATCAGATGAAATGAAAAATGTCTGGGGGGCTTTAGATGATGTGGTTATGGGGGGTGTGAGTGCCAGTAGTTTCCAAATTAGGGAAAATACCGCAGTATTTACAGGTAATGTTTCTACTGCTAATTCTGGGGGTTTTGCTTCTATCAGAACTAAGAATTTTTCACCAGTTCTTGATTTGTCGGGTTATCAAGGTGTAAAATTGCGGGTGAAAGGTGACGGTCAACGTTATAAAATATTTATCCGCACAGAGTCAACTTGGGACGGTGTTGGTTATAGTTATTCTTTTGATACTGTTGCTAACAATTGGTTAGATATTCAGATTCCTTTTACAGATTTAGTTCCGGTATTTCGGGCGAAAATTGTTAAGGACTGTCCACCAATGGATGTTAGTAAAGTTTGTTCTCTGCAATTAATGTTAAGTAAGTTTGAATATGATGGTGCTTTAAATCCTGCATTTAATCCAGGAATTTTTGCGCTGGAAGTTGCATCAATTCAAGCTTATGGTGGGGAAACTTTACCTCAATTTGTATTAATCAGTTCTGCTGGGGTAACTCGTCCAGGAAGACCAGGAATTAATTTAGATGAAGAACCACCAGCGGTGAGGTTAAATGACCAATTGGGAGGAATTTTAACTTGGAAATTGCGAGGAGAAGAAAGTTTAAAAGCTAGTGGAATTCCTTATACAATTATTAGACCTTGTGCTTTGACAGAAACAGCAGGAGGAAAGGAATTAATTTTTGAACAAGGTGATAATATTAGAGGAAAAGTTAGTCGTGATGATATTGCGGAAATTTGTGTCCAAGCTATTAAAGAACCAAAAGCTAGTAATCGCACTTTTGAAGTTAAGGAAAGTGATGTAATTTCTGATAATTTAGATTGGGTAAAATTATTTTCCGCCTTAGAATCTGATAAATAAAAGTTAATTAATGATGTTGGGTTTCCGTTGTCAACCCAACCTACAATTTTTTGATTAGTTAATAATATGCTGTTAAGAAGATTGCTAATAACTGGGATATGTGTGATTTTTGTTTGGAGTGGTATTTTGTTGAATTCTGCTTCACCTCAGCAAGTTGATTTTCGCGTGAATAATTTAGAATCTGATGTGAGAAGTTTGCAATTGCGCTTACAACAAATCGAGTTAATGGTTAGTAAAAATAATCAATTACCTGCTGCTAATAATTCCCAATTTTCTCCTAATTCGAGACAGAATTTATCACAATCACAACAGGAAAAGATGTTTAAGAATCTAGCAACTTTAGTAGTTGAATTAAACCAGAAAGTTAATAAACTTACAATTAGAGTTAATCAACTTGAAAGACTAAATGTTAAATAAAGATCAATCTGTTATTTATCATGGTGGTTGTCACTGTGGTGCGGTGCGCTTTCGGGTAGTAGTTAATCATCACAAGGTTGATGATTGTAATTGTTCAATATGTTCTAAAAAAGGATTTCTGCATTTGATTGTCCCCCAAGGACAGTTTACTTTAATACAAGGGGAAGATGTCTTAAAAACTTACAACTTTAATACAGGAGTAGCACAACATAAGTTTTGTGAGATTTGTGGTATTCATTCTTTTTATGTTCCCCGTAGTCACCCTGATTGTATTGATATCAATGTGCGGTGTTTAGATGGAAATGTTCTGGGAAATTTTGAAATTATGCCTTTTGATGGTGCAAATTGGGAGGAAAATATTCATAAGTTGAAAAGAGGTTAAATTTTTTATATTTTAATAATTTGGAATTTAGCCTCTAACCTGTTATATTTTAATCACGTCTGTTAACTTGTCAAAAATGTTGTAATTCCTAAATAACAAATATGATGGAAACTCAAGCGCAGCAACTCGAACAAGGAAATTATCCTTCACAAAACCTTAATCTGCCAAAACTACCTGCTGCAAAGGAAGCTGAATCTCAATGGCAGCAAATTAGTAGACAAATTGTTGAATTCTTCAATAAACTACCAGATTATTTAGGCAGTATTTTTAACAACAATAAACAGGGTTTAATCACTCTAGGTTTAATTTTATCAGCTTTGGTAACAGTTAAGGTAGTGATCGCCTTACTAGATGCTGTGAATGATCTACCGTTGCTACAACCAATTCTTGAATTGATTGGCCTATTCTACTTTGTCTGGTTTACCTTCCGTTATCTCCTCAAACACGAGACTCGCCAAGAATTATCCCAGAAATTTAACTCCTTCAAACAACAATCTTTAGGATAAAGCTTTTTTGTCGAGCTAATAAAATGTAGGCTAGGCTATAACTAATCCTACATTTTATTTTATATTTAAGAATACTAAATACATCTATAGATAGATAATTTAATCAAAAAATTTTCAGCAATTCTTCCTGAAGATAGTATCTTTATATTGTAGAAAATCCTAAGCTGGTTATTGCAATCTTCAAAAAGTAAAAAGGACTAATTTTATGAATGAGAAGATTACCGCAGATACTTATGATAGAGGCATAATTCCCGCCGAAACAGCAGCACGAATCAAACGAGAGGGTAAAAATTATAAACAACTGCCGACAGAAGAGGATGTTGCGAGCGCTCTCACTGATGACCAAACTGATATTTACAGTATTCGGACAACGGACGGTTATACTGTGGATAAAGAAGGGTTACTGAATAATTATCCAGTTGAACCGGAAATGTATTATGAAGTTCCTGGTGATGCGCGGGAAGTAGCAGCAGAAGAGAAAGCCGAACGGATACAGGAATTACGAGAAGTGAATGATGATAAAACTGGTCTGTTAACTGAGGATTTTGATAAAAGAGGTAAAGGTCCAGGAATGATTTAATTGACCATTTCTTTAATTTTCTCCCGAAATTCTAAAGCAGCATCTAAAGGATCATCGGCTAGTACATATTTCGCCAAAATTGACAAATCTAAGTTTGGCAATAAAACACTTTTGGTAACTAATTCATAACTTTCACCATGCAGATGGTAAACTGCAAATTGATTGTTTTGAAAAAACCAAACTTCTGTCACACCTAATCTTTTGTAAACTTCTAATTTATCAATTCCCCCACTGGTGACTACGACTTCAATGGCAAGATCAGGAACTTCCTTTTCTGTGCCTATACAGTAGGATTCATCTGGTTCTACTCCTCCTCTTTTTGCTTGTTTGCGAAAGGTTGTAGAACCAAGGGGAAAATAACGAATGCGTTTTTCTTGACAGTAAATTTCAATTAAAGATCCAATTACAGTTTTGCGAATTTCGTGGCGGCGACTTGGTGACACTAATTCTATGACTCCATCTAAATATGTAATTCTATATTGTAAGCTGTCACCTAAATCATTGAGTAAAGCTTCATAATTTTCCCAATTAACACCAGTGATAGTTTGCCGTTCTTCTGGATCTTCAGCTTGTAATATTTCAGCTACTTCTTGAAGTAAAAGCATAGAAGTTTTTAATACCGAATTACTGTTAAATAAATTATATAGCAATTTTTAATGAATATAGATAGAAAGATCCCCAACTTTTTGAAGAATTCGGGGATCTGAACCAGCCAAATTGGCTAAATTGTAAATAAATGTAAAGCGACTCATAAATAAAATCTTTACAGAATTAGTCTTAAATAATCCAGGAAGTCACGTGCTGCGGTAGTCTAGATTAATGTTAATTTATCGCCTGGTTTGACAAATAGTTTTATGACTTCAGTTTCTAGTCCTGCACGCACTATTCGGATTGGTTCACGTAAAAGCCAACTAGCTTTAGTTCAAACATACTGGGTACAAGCAGAACTCCAGAAAGCTTTTCCCCACATTACTTTTGAAGTCCATACCATGTCTACCCAAGGGGACAAAATCCTAGATGTAGCCTTGGCTAAAATTGGCGATAAAGGACTATTTACCAAGGAACTGGAATTGGGCATGATCAATAAAGATATTGATTTTGCTGTCCATTCTCTCAAGGATTTACCAACCAACTTACCAGAAGGGCTGACCCTAGCGGCAATTACAGAACGGGAAAACCCCGCAGACGCGGTGGTGCTGCATGAAAAGCATAAAGGTGGGCAAATCGAGACTTTACCAGCAGATGCGGTGATTGGGACTTCTTCTCTGCGAAGATTGGCACAGTTACGCCATAAGTTCCCTCATTTTACTTTTAAGGATGTGCGGGGAAACTTGATTACACGCATGGCTAAACTAGATGCTGGTGAGTATGATGCTTTAATTTTAGCGGTAGCTGGTTTAGAAAGATTGGAAATGAGCGATCGCATCCATCAAATTCTTACCCCAGAAATCTCCCTCCATGCCGTCGGACAAGGTGCTTTGGGGATAGAATGTCGAGCAGATGACACTGAAGTAATTGAAATACTTAAAGCTATTGAACACCCGCAAACACGCGATCGCTGTTTAGCAGAAAGATCATTTTTACGAGTTTTAGAAGGTGGTTGTCAAGTTCCTATTGGTGTTAATACAGAAATTAATGGTGATCAATTAACATTAAAAGGTCTTGTTGCCAGCGTTGATGGTCAACAAATAGTAAAAGATACCGTCACCGGTGCGGCTGTTGATGCTGAAGAATTAGGCGCAAAACTGGCCGGTATTCTCCGAGAACAAGGCGCTACAGAAATCTTAGACAAAATCTTTACCGAGATTCAACGCGGATCATAAGGCAATTGACAACTACTCCTTTCCCACTAAAAGAATATAGATTAAATGAACCACGAAGGAGCGAAGAACACTAAGGAAGAAGAAAGAAGGAAGAAAATAGGTAATCTTAATACTGGGAAGGGAGTAATAACTGACTAACAACTAACAACTAACAACTAAGAACTAACAAAAATATGAGAATTTTATTTGTAGCGGCAGAAGCTGCTCCCATTGCTAAAGTTGGCGGTATGGGCGATGTTGTAGGTGCATTACCCAAAGTCTTGAGAGCAATGGGTCATGATGTGCGGATTTTCATGCCTTACTATGGCTTTGTTCCTGACAAAATGGCAGTTCCTAAAGAACCCATTTGGAAAGGAGCAGCTATGTTTCAGGAATTTTCAGTTTACGAAAGTGTGCTGCCTGGTACTGATGTTCCTTTGTATTTATTTCAACATCCAGTCTTCTTGCCTCGGCGGATTTATGGTGGAGAAGATGAAGAGTGGAGATTTACATTATTTTCCAATGGTGCGGCGGAATTTTGCTGGAATTACTGGAAACCAGAAATTGTCCATTGTCATGATTGGCATACAGCAATGTTGCCTGTGTGGTTGAATCAATCTCCAGATATTACCAGTGTATTTACCATTCATAACCTCGCTTATCAGGGTCCTTGGCGTTGGTATTTAGAGAAAATTACCTGGTGTCCCTGGTATATGCAAGGACACAATGCCATGGCAGCCGGAATCCAGTTTGCCAATAAGGTAAATACAGTTTCTCCTACCTATGCGGAGCAAATCAAAACACCTACCTATGGTGAACAAATAGAAGGGTTATTATCTTTTGTTAGTGGCAAATTATCAGGAATAATTAACGGTATAGACACCGAAGTTTATGATCCTACCAATGATAAATACATTAACCAAACCTTCACTATAGATACACTTGATCAACGTAAAGCTAATAAAATAGCTCTGCAAGAAGAGGTGGGTTTAGAAGTTAATTCTAACGCCTTTCTCATCGGTATGGTGACAAGGTTGGTAGAACAAAAAGGGATGGATTTAGTATTACAAATCCTTGACCGCTTCATGGCTTATACTGATGCCCAGTTTGTCCTTTTGGGAACAGGCGATCGCTATTATGAAACCCAAATGTGGCAACTCGCATCCCGCTATCCTGGACGAATGGCTACTTACCTCCTGTACAATGATGCTCTTTCCCGTCGCATCTACGCTGGTACTGATGCCTTCTTAATGCCTAGTCGCTTTGAACCCTGCGGAATCAGCCAAATGATGGCTTTGCGTTATGGTTCTGTGCCTATTGTTCGTCGCACAGGGGGATTAGTTGATACTGTCAGCCACTATGATCCTGTCAATGAAGCGGGTACAGGTTATTGTTTTGACCGTTATGAACCTCTAGACTTGTTTACTTGCATGATTCGGGCTTGGGAAGGTTTCCGTTTCAAACCCCAGTGGCAAGAATTACAAAAACGAGGAATGAGTCAAAACTTCAGTTGGTATGAATCTGCTAAAGAGTACGATAAACTTTATCGTTCTATCTATGGTTTACCAGATCCAGAACCGGAAGCAACATTAGAACTAACACCAGAACCCGAACCAAAACCAGAACCAAAACCAACACTAGAACTAAAACCAAAACCAAAATTAGTTTAGGGTGTTGTAGGAAGTTGGAATTGTCAACAAGATTGATGGGGTATTTATCTGAAATACCCCTTTTTGATATAATTGAAATGGTTTTATCTCCACTTCGCTCGACAACCACCTGATTTCGACAAAAACATTGTGACAAAATCAAAGAATTGTGTAAAAATTCCGATTTAAAAATACTTAGGTAATCCAGCTTGTTTCAAAACTATATTCGCAGTATGACGGGACTTGATACAGCTATCAACAACAAACCGACGTTGCGTAATTGGACTATACCAAATTTCATGATCTCCTCTACCTTGCCTTTCAAAATAGCAATTTGCTTCTGAAAGCAGTTTTTTTAACTCAGGTGTAAATGATGTACTCATCTATTACGCTACCTGAATCAATTCTTGACGATGACTAATTAACTCAAAGTTAATCGTACCAGAATAATTAGTAGGGACAATTTGATTCAATACTAATAATTCTGGAATCATTAATCTGAGTTTTTCTGTTAAAATATCAATTGTAGAAGTTTCTGTCACCAAACCTGGGATATCTTCGCTACTTGCAACCCAAACTTCTGCTTCTGAATCCCAAAAAGCTTCAACTTTATAGGTGATTTGTGTCATTATCAAAAACTTTAGTACATTGATAAACAACTACTATTATATCACAAATATTTTAGCCTCTCCTTCCCGTATTAACTTGTTTAAAATAGCCTCAATAGGGTGCTAGGGCTAAAGTTTGCGTCGGATCAGCAACCAGAAAGCGATCGCATAGATTGAACAGTTCTACATCAGTCTGTGCCTGTCGCATCAGTTTCAGAAAATGACCTTCAGTATCAACACTTAAGGCAATGTAGTTAAGGAACATTTTCATGTAGGCTACACGCGATCGCATTGGGATAGTTGAGGCTGTAGGGGTATGCCATAACCGATCAATATATTTACGTACTTCTACTAAAGGAACAGGTGTAATGGTTTCTCCTCGCAAAGCCTGGCGAATTTGATTAAATAGCCAAGGATTACCAATTGCCCAACGTCCTACCATCACCCCCGCTGCGCCAGTTTGCGCCAGCACTTCCAGGGCAGTTGTGGCCGAATTAATATTACCATTGGCCAACACGGGACAATTAACCCGCTGCACAGCTTCCGCAATCAAATCATATTTTACCGCACCATGATACATATCTTTCACCGTGCGACCATGCAAACTCAGTAAATCAATATTATGGCGATTGATAATATCTAGAATAGAGTAAAAATTATCTGTATTTTCAAAGCCTACGCGCATCTTAACAGTAAAAGGGCGATCGCTCACAGCAGAACGCAACTCTCCCAAAATTTGCTCCACCTTTTCCGGTTCTCGCAGCAACCCACCCCCCACATTTTTGCGATAGATTCTCGGTGCTGGACAACCCATATTCAAGTCTACTCCCGCTATATTATATTGACAGAGTTCCTTTGCCGTTCTGACTAAATCGGGAATACTTTCGCCAATCATTTGAGCAAAAACCGGGCGACCTGTATCATTTTCGGTAATTGCTGCGAGAATGTGCCGATTGAGCCGTGAGGTATCATTGACGCGGAAATACTCAGTAAAGAAGTAGTCAGGACTGCCATAGTGAGCAATGATTTTCATAAACCAGAGATTTGTTACATCCTGCATGGGTGCAAGAGCGGTAAGTGGTAAGTTTGGATGCAGCGATTGGGGGAGCGATACCTGGGACATAGAGATTCTGGTGATAAGATATTTTTAAGGAGAAACTACTTGAACTATTGTGACGTAGTAAGACCGTAAGCTGTTATATAAAGTTGGAATTGTCAACAATATTAATGGAGTGTTTATTTAAAATAATCCCTTTTAAATACACGATAGTATAGAATCAACAAAATAACTTTTAATGGAGATTTAATTTGTCGGCATATAGGATGAAGATTACAGGTTCTGAAAAAGAAAGCTTTATTAATAGAACCTAAGTTAGCTGGTAGGATTAATGAAATTGGAATTACACTGTCTAAGTCTAAATATAAAAATGAACTTCTTGATGAAAAACGGTTTTTAATAAGCTTTCTCAATGAATTTTATTATGATATTCAAACTTATATATAACATCAAACCGATTTTAAATTTACCTAAAGGAACAATAGAAAATTTTTGCCAGCAAAAGAATTTATCTGTAACTGAATATTACTGGTACAGTGTCATATTACCTAATTAAGTCAAGAAGATCCAAAATTTTCTTACTGGATTGAAAAACTTATACAAGAAGAGTATACTGGTAGTGATGAAAATTTAATTATTGCTCTAACTAAAACAATTAATGCTAAGTCTGACGGAAGTGCTTCAAACCGTTATATTCGTTAGTGTCATCAACGGGGTTTAAGAGCTATGGAGCTTAAATATTTCAATAACAAAGTTGAAGTAAGTAATTATTGTTATAGTTGCTTTATTACCATTTTACCGCTAAATGCTACTTATCGGCTGTAGATTTTTGATGATTGAAAACAGATTGTTTGATTTATGGACAATCAGGCAAGAAAAAAATTGGGTAGCAATATTAAACAACTTAGGACAAAGTTAGAACTCTCACAAGAGCAACTAGCAGAAAAAGCGGATTTGCACCGTACTTATGTTGGTGCTGTTGAACGAGGTGAGCGCAATATTAGTTTAGATAATATTTTAGCAATTGCTCGCGCATTAGGAATTTCAGCAAGTGAATTATTAGAGGGAGTTGAATAATGTTATTATCTCCCTACATGAATCATCTAGAAAGTGAATGGTTAGAAATAACCAACAAATTGATTGAGGAATTTCCGCTATCTAGTAAAGTTTTAGTCTCGATTGTAGAATCTGCATGGGAGGATCTTTATAATTCTAGTTTTGGAAATTCTGGACTTAAAATAGGTCAAGATATTTTTTTACCTGCTCAAGCTACAGGTGTTATTTTAGAAAAATTAATAGCGGTTCATCTTGCTAACCAATATTCAGAATGGAGAGGAGGTAAAACTAAACAAGAAAAAGATATTGTTTACACCATTAATGATCGCTTTTCATTTGAAATTAAAACATCTTCCAGTAAAAGTGGATTGTATGGTAATAGAAGTACAGGTCACAGATCAGATAATCGAACAAAGTATAGAACGGGATATTACTTAGTTATTAACTACAAATTGCCTAAAGAAGATGATTTAAGTTACCAATTATGGAAAATTCGTTTTGGTTGGATAGATGATGAAGATTGGATTGGTCAAAAAGAAGCAAGTGGACAACAAGCATCTATAGGAAAAAAGTTAGCAGAATTAAAGTTAATAACGCTCAAAATGTATCAGTAACTAAATCAAATAAAGTACCTTGTTTAACTTGATTTTTTTCATCACAGCGAATTTTTTTAACTCTTTCCACTGCAATATTGACATAATCTGGATTAATTTCAATACCTATTGCTTTACGTCCTGTTTTAATAGCTGCTTCTGCTATTGAACCAGATCCAAAAAAAGGATCAAATATGATATCTCCATGATTGCTACTAGCTAAAATAACCCGACTAATTAACTCAATTGGAAACTGTGCAGGATGAGGAGTTCTTTCTTTAGAACTACGATTTTGACCGGAGGTAACTTTAGGAATTTGCCAAACATCAGTAGGGTTTTTTCCGTTGACATTACATTTTAATTTGCCATTTTTCTTTTGATTAGGATATTTAACATTAGGATCACGAATATCATCTAAATTAAATAAATATTTTTGAGAATCTTTAACATACCAAAGAAATTTCTCATTCCGAGGAGAAAAAAACAATTTTCCTGCGACTCCTGCACCATAATTCCAAACAATTTCTTGAATTAAATAAAAAGGAACTTTATCCCAAATTAAATAAGGAATAGGAATTGCTTTAGCACTGTTGGGAATAGAAAGATAACCAAGATTTAGCCAAAATGCACCATGAGATGAAGTGCAATGATAGACTTGATTAATCCATTTAACTGTCCATTTAATATAATCTTCTAATGACAATATAGATTCATATTCCTTTCCTATATTATAGGGAGGAGATGTCACGGTTAAAGGTAAGCATTCTGCTGGTAATTTATTCATTAATAATAATGAATCTCCTTGATAAATTAATACATCTTTATCTTCATAGACTGGAGTTCCCAAAAAAGATTTAAAAGTATTAAGCTCCATACATTTGTACTCACTTAGTAAATGGAAAATGGTTTTAACATTGTACTACATTAATTAGTATTAAACATTATTTAAGACAAAAATAATAGGGTGAGTAAAACCCACCCTCTGAATTATACAACCAAATTGCAATATATCTACTGCCAAACGTAGATAAGCAGAAACAAAACAATCCAGATAACATCAACAAAGTGCCAAAACAAAGAAGTGGCATTTATGCCGAAATGGCCATTATCAAAATTACCAGGAAGGAAAGAACGAAATAACACTATTGACTGTAATAGAATCCCGGTAAAAACGTGCAAACCGTGAAAACCAGTTAATAGATAAAACATTCCGCCAAAAGTACCAGAAGTAAAGCCAAATTCCAGTTGACTCCATTCCACCGCTTGTCCATAGAGGAAATAACTACCCATAGCCATTGTTAAAAACAACAGCAACCGATAAGTTTTCAAGTCATGTTTTTCTAATGCCTTTTCTGCAAAGAAAATCACAAAACTACTAGCAACTAAAACAACCGTATTAATGCTTGGTTCTTTGATTTCCAAACCAGAAACACCAGCCGGCAACCAATTAACAGCAGTAGTTTTGTAGACAATATAACCAGTAAAGAAACTTAAAAAGATTACACTTTCCGACAACAGAAAAACAATAAAACCAAACATTTTACTGCCTTCTTCATCATGCTCATGTTCATGATGAGGTTGTAATTCCTCAGAAGTAATAGAACTATCCATCATAACTTCCCATTCAATAAATAAATTAGCTCATTTGTAAATGCTCAAAATCTTCCTTTGCGCCTTTGCTCCTTTGTGCCTTTGCGCGAAACAAAAAATATGGTGCGTCAAAAACTAAAAGTTACTAACATTAAAACCCATAAAAATGACGCACCCTACAAATTAATGATTATTAGAAGAGGCAATTAATTCTTCAGACTTGCCATAACCATAAGGTTCGCAAGTGACAATCGGAATTTCCTCAAAATTCTCAACAGGAGGAGGAGAAGAAATAGTCCATTCCAAACCAATTGCTCTCCAAGGATTATCAGTAGCTGGCTCTCCGTCCATCCAAGAAATTAACATATTGAAGATGAAAGGAAGAGTGGACATTCCTAACAAGAAACCACCCAAACTAGCCACAATATTCCAACCTACTAAATCTGGCGAATAGGAAGCAACACGGCGCAACATCCCTTGCAAACCTAATGGGTGCATAGGTAAGAAATTCAAATTTGTGCCGATAAAAGCTAACCAAAAATGGACTTTGCCCCAACCTTCGTGGAACATTCTGCCAGTCATTTTGGGAAACCAATGATAGATAGCTGCATACAGTCCCATAGTCACAGTTCCATAGAGAACATAATGGAAATGTCCAACTACAAAATAGGTATTGTTAACGTGAACATCTACTGGAACAGAAGAAAGCATAATTCCTGTAATCCCAGCAAACACAAACATTACCAAAGCACCCAAAGCAAATAACATGGGTGTATTTAGCCGAATTTTTCCGCCCCAAATAGTGGCTACCCAAGCAAATACCTTAATCCCTGTGGGAATAGATACAAACATGGTTGTCACCATGAAAAATAACCGTAGCCAGCCAGGAGTACCACTCACATACATATGGTGTACCCAAACAATGCCGCTAACTACAGCAATTAACATTGAAGAGATAGCAACGACTTTGTAACCAAATAAAGGTTTGCGAGAATAAACCGGGAAGATTTCCGAGAAAATCCCGAACACTGGCAAAATGATTACATACACAGCAGGGTGAGAATAGAACCAGAAATAATGCTGGAACATCACTGGGTTTCCGCCTTTTGTGGGGTCAAAAAAGGCAGTCCCGACTGTAATATCTAACAGCAACATAACAGCACCGGCTGTTAAAGCTGGCAGGCCAAATAATTGGATAATTTGGGCGCTAAATACTGCCCAAACAAACAGGGGCATTCTAAAGAAACCCATTCCCGGCGCTCGCATTTTCACAATGGTAGTGACAAAATTCACCGCACCCATAATGGAAGATACACCGGAAATAGCCACTGCTAATAACCAAAGAACTTGACCATTAATCAAGTTTCCGGTGGGGTTTTGGGTACTAACGGGGGGATATGCCCACCAACCAGATTGAGCAGGGCCACCGGGAACGAAGAAGCTGGCCATGAGGAGAATTCCCACCACAGGAACCATCCAAAAAGCGACGGCGTTCAACCGAGGAAATGCCATATCTCGCGCCCCAATCATCAGGGGGACAAGGTAGTTAGCTAAACCAACAAGGGAGGGAAATGTCCACAGAAACAGCATAACTGTTCCGTGCATGGTGAACATGGCATTGTATACTGTGCGGTCTATTAAGTCGGATTCAGGGGTGATGAGTTCTCCGCGCAAAATCATGGCGAAGATACCGCCAACCAGGAAGAACATAAAGGAGGTAACGAGGTATTGGATACCGATGACTTTATGGTCTGTGCTAAAGCTGAAGTATGTTCTCCAGGTTTGAGGCGGTTCGTGGTGATGTGGCTCACCACCAATATGAATGGGGATGTTAGTCATTAGTTAAAGAATAGGAAATTGGGATTAAATGTCTGATAGCGTGGCCATATCAGGATGCTGAGGATTAGAAAGATGAACAAGATTTAAAAAATACAAATAAATAAAATCCTGAAAATCCTTTAATCCTGGAAATCCTGTATCGAGGCGTTAGCCATTTCAGACAAAAGTTAGTTAACCTGAGAAGTTGACTAAAGGTGGGGTTGCGGGTTCAACGCTTTTCCAACCACTGTTAATGCCGTTTTCTAGTTTTTGGGCATATTCAGAAGCCGCTTGGTTAGGGGCTGGGCTGGGTTTCTGACTGCCAGCTTTTTTTAACCACTGGTGATACTCTTCTGGAGTTTCGACAATGACCTTGGCTCGCATGGTGGCAAAGTATGTACCGCTATATTGAGAGTCGGTGAGGCTATATGCACCGGGGCGAATGGGGGTAAATTCAAAGTCGAGGTCGTTACCAGGAATAATGTCTTGTTTGAGGCGAAAAGCCGGGATATAAAAGCCATGAAGTACGTCTTCTGAATGTAGATTTAGACGGACACGGCGATCGCTTGGTAAATGCAATTCTGTACTAGTAACATTGTTTTCTGGGTAATGAAACACCCAAGCCCACTGTTTAGCTGACACATCAATGTGTTCTAAGTCCTCAGCTACTGCGGCTTCTGAAGCTGCATCTACCACAGCATAGGCGGTTTCCATCTTCATGGGATTATGTAGATGTATCTGGTGAGATGGTCCCTGAATACCCATTTCTTCGTAAACTTGGTAACTATAACCCGCAATCCACAATACCAACATCACCGGGATTGCTGTCCAAATTACTTCTAAAGTAACGTTACCTTCAATGTGGGGACCATCACTTAAATCATTAGCTTTCACGCGATGAAAAGCGATGGAATAGAAGAGAGTAGCAGTTACTCCCAGGAAAATTAAAGCTCCTAATGTTACCAAAAAGCTAAACAAATCATCAATCAGATGAGATTCAGCAGCCGCTTGGGGAGGTAGCCAATAATAAGCCTGTTTACCAATCCAGAGACTAGTAAGAGTAACAGCAACTGCTCCAGTAACTATGGTCAAAAAGTTTAAAACTTGCCGCATATTCATGGTAGTCAGTTGTTCGTTGTCAGTTGTTATTTGTTACCAAATATCTGATTAATATCTTGTCCTGCTCGTAGTAATTTATCGGCTGTATTGTGAACACCAAAATCTGCTGCTAGGTGCGCTCCTAATGTGCCATGAAAATACATGAGCAACATAATAACTACACCAACAACCAGATAAGAAATTTGTACTTCTCTCTCTTCATATTTGCCGATAACATAACGTTGCCAACCTCGCCAAAAAGTCATACCAACAATGAGAGCCAGTAGTAATACACCACCGACACCATGCCACATCATTGTGGGCATTGCTAACATTCCCCAAGGACTTTTGATATCTGCTGGTGGGGCTGCTAATAACATTTCATAAAAACCTGCACCAACTGTGAAAAATGTAATCACAGATGCAGCAAAAATGTTGTACCAACCCACATCAAATAATTGAGAACGTTCAACTTTAATTCCCAAAAATCTGAATAGCCATTTTTCCAAAGGGAAGAAGACACCTAAAATATCAAAGATAATGGCAATGATGAATAAACCTAATGTCAGATGCACTAAATTAGGATGAATGGGAATGGCATAAGGTAAACCATTTGCACCCATTTGCTGACTAATTTGGTCTAGTAATTCTGAATTCATGGCAAGATTCCATCCTTTACCGCTTCCACAACAGGTACGGTGTGTAAGCCATACACCCATACAAGTTCATCACCGAGATATACTTGAAAACCAACAAGTGCCGTTAATAAAACTGCCATAGCTATGTAATGAAAAGGGAGTTTTTTCGGGTTACGACTCCGCAAAACATAGCGCCAAGCAGTAAATGCCGCGATAATTCCCGACAATGACCAACCAATGAGAGTATGCACATTTAAAACTGATTTAGCAAGTTCGTAGGGTTTAGCTAAACCAGCCTCAAATTGACCAAAAATAATTGCCACAAAAATAGCAACTGTGGCAATACACATATTCCACCAACTCACCTCAAACAAAGTAGTTTTACCAGTTACATAACCAGCAAAATCACAGAAAACAGAAAAGAGAACCATCGCAATTACAAAGTGAACCACGATAGGATGTAAAGGATCTGGATATGGTAAATTATGCTCATTCAATGAAGTGAAAAAATCCAGCATTAAATTCTCCTAGACTTATTTGCTACTCCTTAGCCAAACTTAAATAATTGCTAGATACTCACTCACTGATATCAATAAATTATTTGATAAAATTAGTGTGAGTTTGCCGCAATAGTTATTTCTTCATACCTGCAAACAACAGTAATTATGGATGTAGCTAAACTAAATCACTGTTAGAGGTTGAATTTACCAGACCTAATTTTTAGGTTACGTAAATTTTTATGAATTGTCACCAAAACTAAAAGAAGAACTTCTAGAATTAACAAGAGAACCAACAACAGATTTTGATCTTTGCTGTATTACAATATTTGTAAAGCAAAACCAACTATTTTTATGTTTATTGATGTACAATAAAAAATTATCACTTTGTAATTTAAAAAACCGAAATATATAGTTTTTATAGTAGGTAGAAATCAGAAACAAAAAAGAATCATCTACAAACTGAAAAAGTGTGGAAACTTACAGCAATTTTCACAAATTTATATCACATTCTTTCTTCCTTTGCGCCTTTGCTCCTTAGCGCCTACCCTTCGGGATCTCTAAGAGAGATTGCGCGAAACAAAAATATAGTTCAAAAATACCCACCTAATCCCCGAATCCCTAATTAACCTTGATAGGGATTATCTAATTTATCTACCGATACATTAACCGATAATGGTAGACGACCGGGATTTAAGCGAGGTTCGGCTGCATAGCCTACAGGGACTAACACAGCAATAGCTATATCTGGATTATTTTCCGCACCAATGATGGTTTTAACTTTATCTTCAATCCAACCATTCATAAAGCAGGTGGATAAACCCAAACTTTCCGCAGCCAATACTAAATTTGTAGCGGCTATCATAGCGTCTTTGATGGCGTATTCCCGGCGCTTCTCTCCTAAGCTTACTTGAAATTGAGGAATCGCATTTCTAAAATAATTAACTGTTCCCTCATTCCAAGCCCCAGTGGCTGCACCTTGTTCTAAAATGGGTGTTATGTCTTTTTCTCCCGCAGCAGCGTCAGCAGCGAAAACAAAGGTAACAGGCGCTTGAATAATTTGCTTTTGATTCCAAGAAGCTGCACATAACACTTCTTTTTGGGCTTCGTCTTGAACTAAAACTATTCTCCAAGATTGGACGTTAAAACTACTGGGTGCAGCTACTGTTAATTCTACCAATTGCTTGAGTAGTTCTGGTGAAATGGAATCTGGTTTGAAGGTTTTAATTGAGCGACGTTGAGCTATGGCTCTGGGTACGTCTAATGCTTTGATTTGAGTGTTTGAAGTCACGGTATTCTCCTCTGTTTTATCCTCTGCGCTTAGGGTAACGCTTTTTTGTACTCAGTTCAATTAACTGTGGAATTACAGAATATTTTTTCTCACGCTCCAGGCGCAGAGGAGTAAGTACGGAGTTTTAATTCTTAATAGTGAGATTTACTACAGAAATTCCCAGATTTTTAACTATGGCTGTGTGGGAACGTACTTATCTAAAGTAGCAGCTAAAGTAGTTTTAGGAACAGCACCAACTACTGTTTTAATTTGTCTTCCCCCCTGAAATATCATCAAAGTAGGAATACTGCGAATCCCGTAATGACTAGCAACAGTAGGATTTTGATCAGTATTCAACTTTACCACTTTTACCTGTCCTTCGTATTCCGCAGCTACTTCTTCCACTACGGGAGACAGCATTTTACAAGGACCACACCAAGGCGCCCAAAAATCAACTAAAACAGGAGTTTGACTTTCTAACACTTCTTGCTTAAATGTGGCTTCGGTAACATTGGTAATAGATGACATAAATTGTCTGCCTAGATTTAAATTAATAACTCAATAATATCTAATAAATAGAACCAGAAATATGTTGTTAAGTTTAATTTTGCTAAGTTTCTTATTATTCAAGTAGGTTGGGTTGAACTACAGTAAAACCCAACATTTCCGATAATTTCTAACTCCTCTCTGCGGGAACAGAATTTTGATCAGCGCCACAATTATGACAATAAGGTAATTCTTTATAAGTCAAATTATGACAATTATGGCATTCGACATATTGATAATAACCGCAGTGGGGACAGTGGTTATCTTGAGGACGAATTTTCTTGGCACACCGAATGCAACGTGATTTTTGAATTCTGTTAACTGCCTGAACTTTACTATTAAATACAACTGTCTGGAAGAATTTGATCATGCCAAATCCAACCAAAGGAATTAGCAAAATATAAGCGTAACTAATCAGGAAAATCAATCCACCCAACAGAGAACTAATGATATCAAAGAAGAATTTAAAGATTATCCCAATTTGCAGAAATTCAAATACTTTCAGAATTAGCGGAATTAAAAATATAACTAGCAAATGCCAGCTAATTAACGCTATTAATCCATATCCTCTGCGTTGGCTGACATTGTTAACTAATAATGCAATGAGAATGAGCGGGAGTAAAAAAATAGCCTGAAAAACTAATTGAATACTAGGATACCAAAATGAAGCGTCTTTATAACCTTTGGTAACTTGATTAAATTTAGTTTCATCTTTGACAAAAGACAGGAAATTAAGAATTTCAGGTTTTATCAGCAGTTGATTTTGCAGGTTAGCAATTTCCTGTTTTAACGTAGAAATATTCTGGCTATTTTGCGCTAACTCCTGTTTAGCTTTTTCGGCGCGAACCTGATTAATAGAATTACCTGAAGACTGACCGGCAATTTTTTCTAATAAGGTTGAATCATATTGATTACGAATAGTAGCATTTGCTTGTTCAAGACGACTAATTTTATCTTGTGTCTGATTTATCGTGGTGAGAATTTTCTGATTTTGAGGATTATTTAGTTTATCTTTAGATTCGCCATAGTTCAAACATATTTCGGAAACTTTACCTAAATGTCCAACTTCTACATCTTGATATCTTTGCCGAACTCTTTGCTCATTGCTACCGTAAGGTAATGAACTTCTCAAAAATTCATAATCTTTATTTTTGGTAGTTTGGGTTTTGTAATTGTTCCATTCTGAATAACATGGATAAGCTTGAGTTGGGCTAAGATGCCATTCACTAATATTATTTAAGCCTGTAAAAACGTTAATTAAAATAAAAATATCAACTAAAATAATGACAATCAAACTCACTTTATTGAGTGGTTCATTATTAACAGTTCGAGAGTTATTAAAAAACCGATTTGAGAGACGGCGTATTCTGGTAAACATATAAACAGGATTCAGAATAGTTACAACTGACATTAATTTACCATTTCTGGTTACTTATTTATTTTAGAGCATTTTTAGTTGGCTTCGCTTTTTTTTGTCTCACGCAGAGGCGCAGAGTCACAGAGAGAAATCAAGAGTGTGGTATAAATAAATCAAATGCTGTAAAAGCAAAAACCCTCGATAAATTAATCGAATAAATATTTTATAAATTTTGATAACATTAACAATTTTATTAGCACTAAGTAGATGAACACAATAAAACCAATCTGTGTAAAGAAAAGTAAAATTACCTAAAACCTCTTCCCTATTGCCTTTTGCCTCTTGCCTTTTGCCTTTTCATAACGACAGTTTTTAATGCTCACCTACTTACAGATCATCTAATTGTTTTTTTAGTGCTTCTAAATCTGTGTTTGTATTAAAATTTGTTTTTTGTTGAGTATCTGGTATTGAATTTTCATTTTTTGTGGGATTCTTATGGATGTGAGAAGTTGTCGGTTTGAGTTGGATAATAGTTTTTTTTCGCGCAGAGACGCAGAGAAGAACGCGGAAGGAATTTTGATGGGTAGGTAAATGGTATCATTATAGGTAAAGCATTTAGCTATGGTTTTAGAAAAGATCAGAAAAATATTAGCACAAAAGCAATTATTTTTCTTCCTTTTATATTGGCTGCGTAATAGCTTGACAATATCTAATTAAAGTATCAATGCGTTCTTCAATGGTTTTCAACCTAGCCTGTGATGTTGTTAATTGCTTTGCACCTTGGAGAAACATCATATCTACTTCCAACAGTCGCAACTGCTTATTTATTTCGGTTTTATAAGATTGTTCCCGCGAATTAGCATCAACCAAAGGGACAATTTGTTGTCCAAAAAATTCCTGCAACTGAGCTAAATTCTGCCTTAATTCCCCAGCATTGAGTTTACCTGCCGTTACATTAGCTCGAAACTCATCTAGAAATATTGCCAATTCCTGATATTTATCACAATTAAAAGACATCTGTTGCTAGTTAAGATAGTATTAATGTCAAGAAAATTTTCTTATATCCCCAAACTTTCCATTGTTCCTGTTTAAAATCACAAGTCTCAAATCTTACTTTGAGGCTTGGTTTGCCGTCAATAGGTTTTTTATTATGTTTGAACAAAACCTGCAATCAATGATGACTACAAGCAATTAGGACATCATCTTTAAGCCTCCAGGTAACAGCATCTATTTTATAGGCGTGCTGTCAATTTTGCTTTTCTCTTAACCTATCCACCAATTACCTTTTTTATTTTATGAGTAGTGTAGCTGTCAAACCCCCAATTGATGTCATTCTCCCAGATTGGCTTAACAAATGTTTAATTGAACCACAAGCACCGATACTTACAGAGGAAGAAGACCGAACGTATAACGGTAATGCCTTAATTTGTCGGGCTTTTCAGTTTGCATATCAACTACATGGTGGTCAAATTCGGAAATCGGGAGAACCGTATATTGCCCATCCTGTTGCTGTAGCTGAAATACTCCGTGAATTAGGTGGTAGTCCGGCTATGATAGCAGCAGGTTTGCTTCATGATGTAGTTGAAGATACAGAAGTTACAAGTGAAGATATAGAAGCTCGTTTTGGACCAGAAGTGCGGCTACTGGTAGAAGGTGTTACCAAGCTGTCGAAAATAAATTTTACTAGCAAAACCGAAAGTCAAGCGGAAAACTTTCGGCGAATGTTTTTGGCTATGGCGCAAGATATTCGTGTAATTGTGGTAAAACTGGCAGACCGTTTGCATAATATGCGAACTCTCCAATATATGTCAGAATCTAGCCGTCAACGCAGCGCCCAGGAAACACGAGATATTTTTGCCCCTTTGGCGAATCGTTTAGGAATTTGGCAAATTAAATGGGAATTAGAAGATTTAGCATTTAAATATTTAGAACCAGAAGCTTATCGAGCAACTCAGCAAAGTGTCGCGGAAAAACGCACGGCACGGGAGGAAAAATTACTCAAGGCTACGGATACTTTGCGCCGACGGTTACTGAAAGCGGGTGTTAATTGTTTAGAAATTAGCGGTCGTCCTAAACACCTTTATAGCATTTATCAGAAAATGCAGCGGCAGCAAAAGGAATTTCATGAAATTTACGATTTGGCGGCATTGCGAATTATTGTCCAAACTAATGAAGAATGTTATCGAGCGTTGGCAGTGGTTCATGATTCTTTTCGTCCTATCCCTGGTAGATTTAAAGATTATATTGGACTGCCTAAACCAAACCATTATCAGTCTTTACATACGGGGGTAATTGGCTTGACTGGCCGCCCATTAGAAGTGCAAATCCGTACCTTGGAAATGCACCATATCGCGGAGTATGGAATTGCCGCCCATTGGAAGTATAAAGAAAGTGGTGGTTCTGATAATGCTAATTTAACAGGCTCTGATGAAAAGTTTACTTGGTTGCGCCAATTGCTAGATTGGCAAAGTGATTTAAAAGATGCTCAGGAATACTTAGATAGTGTTAAGGATAATCTATTTGAAGATGATGTTTATGTCTTCACCCCTAAGGGGGATGTTGTTCCATTAAGTCCTGGTTCTACAAGTATAGATTTTGCCTATCGGATTCATACAGAAGTCGGAAACCACTGTGCAGGGGCGCGAGTGAATGGGCGCATTGTTCCTTTGTCAACAAGACTGCATAATGGGGATATTGTGGATATTATTACCCAAAAGAATTGTCATCCCAGTTTAGATTGGTTAAATTTTGTTAGCACGTCAGCGGCGAAGTATCGAATTAAACAGTGGTATAAGCGATCGCGTAGAGAAGAAAATATCGCCCGTGGACGGGATTTATTAGAGAAGGAATTGGGAAAAACTGGTTTTGAGAGTTTGCTTAAATCAAATGCTATGCACACCGTCGCCGAAAAATGTAATTATCACAGTGTGGAAGACTTACTCGCTGGTTTGGGTTATGGGGAAATTACCTCAAACTTAGCGCTGAACCGTTGGCGGGAGGTCGTGAAAGCTAGACAGCCTGTGAGTGATGTCGTCCCATTTATCCCCAAAGAACCAACACCAAAAACTTCACGGGATACACCACTAATTACTTCCCGTGCTAGTGATTCCCCAATTATTGGGATGGAGGGTTTAGTTCATCATATCGCTGGGTGTTGTACTCCCATTCCCGGTGAACCAATTGTGGGTGTAGTTACACGCGGAAGAGGAATTTCTATTCATCGCCAAGGCTGTCATAATGTAGATCCAGTTGAGTATGAGCGATTAGTCCCAGCGCGTTGGAATACAGCTATGGAAAATCGCAACCGTCCTCATACTTATCCTATTAATTTACAAATTGAGGCAATGGATCGAGTGGGAGTATTGAAAGATGTGTTGTCACGATTGAGCGACAAAGGTATTAATGTTCGTCATGCTCAAGTGAAAACTTCTTTGGGACAACCCGCTTTGATGGATTTGGGAATTGATGTCCGCGATTGTTCTCAATTGGAACATTTATTTGTTCAACTCAAAAAAATGAGTGATATTCTCAATGTCCGTCGTGTTTGTGAGGCTGAGGATTGCGGTTAAATTAAAAATTAACAATTTTTGGCTTGTTTCACGCAAGGGTAAGCCATAAGGGGAATTTATCCCCTCCAGACATTACCGTGACGTACTCCACACACTCCCTTTCAGGTGAGTGTGGGCAACGAGCGTGACTCCTAATCCGGACATTAACGTAGGGGCGTATAGCAATACGCCTATAGACCGTGCGCCCCACGGTTCTTTGGTTTTGAGATTTGTTTTTTGCTTTGTAGGCTGCATTTGGAGCATTTAAAATCTTGAGCGAAGGCGGTTTCGTAGGCAACCATATCAGCTAAAGAACCAGAAGTAGAACTTAGGTAATTACCCAAATTATCAGTATTCCAGAGGCTATAACTGCCCAAACTACTGCGCCATATTCCTTGATAACCGGTTCCTGTCTTCTCTACACCCAGGAGATTCCAGTCTTCGGAAGCACTGTCAAAGGTTTTATCTGTCACACCATTACCGTTATATTTGAGAAGAGTGTTGTTATTGAGCAGATAACCGTTGACTCCGAGCAATACGCGTTCCATCATAAAACAAGGTATCGCTTTTGGGTGCAATTTTTGGGAATGATGGGGAATGATGGGAGTGTTAAATGCAATTAAACCCTTTTTCACCTCTCAACTTTCTATCAAATGTCACTGTTATAGTACAACCAGATTGTTGAGAAATCACCCCAATTAAATAATCTGAAAAATCTGCATTTCCCTGTTTAAAACGCTGCAATGCTTGATAAATAACAGAGCGATTTTCCCACTCAAAAACAGGACATTGCAACATCATCTCTACAGTATTACTAATTTCTTCTTTTCCAAAAAAATAAGGCTTACTACGTAAAACCCAAATTAGTTCACAGATAACAATATTAGTAATAAAACACTGCTTTTCTCCTTCTACAATTTCAACAGATTGTTCCCATTGCGAATCATCATCTTTTGTGAGGTAGCGGACTAAAATATTTGTATCAAGTCCAATCACTTGCTCCCTCGCTGATTGTTTGTTCCATTTCGTCTAAAGTTCCAGACTTCATCCCTTTTTTATGCAGAATTCCAGATAAGTTTTTGATAGGTATATTCAGGGGAATAAGTTTAACTATCCCATTTTCATCAATTACAAAATCAACCTTACTTCCTGTATCTAAATTCAGATAATCCCTAATTTTTTTAGGTATAGTTACTTGTCCTTTTGTGGTAATTGTGGCATTATTCATTACTTTAACTCCTTACCTGAGTTCCTTACTTTAGAATAACACATTGCGATCGCTTTTCGTGGGGATGTGAGAATATGAGGAAGTGGAAACTGTTTCCAGCAACGCATTGCTATCACTCATATTAAATCTGAGAAAATACATAAAAATAGGAAATAGCTTTGTTTAGAAGTTCTGGACTATTTCATTCAAGGTTTGCAAAAGTTGATCAATTTCTTCAACTGTGTTGTAATGGGCTAAACCAATTCTTAATAATCCACCAGATGTTTCCACATCTAATTTTTCGGTGAGGTTAACTGCATAGAAATTTCCATACCAAGCAAATATTCCTTTTTCTCCTAATATGGTTGCTATAGTTGCTGGTGTTTTTCCTTCTATGCGGATAGATACTGTTGGTGTGCGCCATGTAAATTGGCTAGGTTCTGTAATACCATATAAACTTAAACCAGGGATTTTTAACAATCCTGAAATCAGCTTTTTACTTAATTCTCTTTCATATTGTTGAATAGCTGACATGGCCGCCACTAAAGCGGCTCGACGACTATGATAAGCTGATGCTAATTCATGGTTTGGTTGTGCTGTTTCTGTCAGAAATGTAGGACAATGGAAGGTTGTTAAGCCTTCTTTATCTGCTTCCATTAAAGAGGAAAGTAATTCATTATCTAAGGTTGGGGAAACATGACAACCTAATTTTGCTAAATAATTAATTGCTGCTACTAATCCGGCTAAACCTTCATGATTTAAAGTTCCTGTTTCCCATCTGGAAGGAACTTCTTCGGATGCAGGTTTCACTTTATAGGGCGAAAATCTGGTTAAATGTTCTCTTTTTCCGTAGAGAATCCCGACATGGGGAGCGAAGAATTTATAAGCAGAACAGGCTAGAAAATCACAGTCCAAATGATGAACATTAATCGGTGCATGGGGGGCATAATGGACAGCATCAACATATACTAAAGCCCCGAAACTATGGGCTATTTTTGTAATTTTGGCAATATCATTAATTGTGCCGACAGCATTAGAAGCATAGCTAACTGCGACTAATTTTGTCCGGGAATTTATCTTCTGTTCTAAATCGTTTAAATTTAAAGTACAGTCGGTAATATTTATATCAACAGAACGAATAATTACACCTTTTTCTGCTAACGCATACCAGGGAGAAATATTCGCTGCATGGTCTAAATTTGTGACAATGATTTCATCACCTGGCTGCAATTCTCTCCCGATAGCGCGACTCACGGAGAAGGTGAGTGTGGTCATATTTGCGCCAAATACTACTTCATCATTATCGCATCCTAAGAAGTCGGCGATCGCAGCCCTGGCGGAAATAATCAAGGCATCTGTTCGCATACTAGTAGCAAAAGCACCGTGAGCATTAGCATTTGACCTAACTAAATAATCACTAATTGCATCTAATACTCCACCGGGAACTTGTGTTCCACCGGGTCCATCAAAAAAAATTGCTGGTTTTCCGTTGATTGTTTGTGTCAGTGCGGGAAACTGGGCGCGTATCCATTTTATGTCTAAAGATTCGTTCATATAGGTTACATCTTGTCAAAAAAGATGAAATGATATTTTTAGAGAGAAATATATACTATTATACAAACAAAGTCTATTCGCTTCATTATTTTCGCCGATTTTCTTAAATTTTAATTCCCCCTGGCTTATAATTACCAAGGGGCTTATGCTCCTGTACTTATAAGTCCAAGGGGGATAGATGACAATTAAACGGTTGCTGTTAATTGGGCTAACTTTGTTAGCGATAATGTTGTCAGGGTTATCTTTATTAAATAGCTGGCAAAAACCTCAGTTCCAGAGTCGTCTAGAATTGTACCAGACTAATATTGTTTTACAAGCCCAAGCATGGCAACCTGAAGATGGCAGTGACAAGAGTATTCAAACAATTCAAGAATCTATTCTCGGTACAAATCCCTTAGAAAGTGCCAGAAAACAATATCAAACAGCTAGTGAAGCTGTCCAAACAAGTTTAGAGACAACTAATAAAAAATTAGCGAAACTGCAATCTTCAATAGCTATTCCTGTTTCCGCAGAGGAGAAAAGTGTCCAAAAATCTCTCCAACAACAAGGAAAATTGTTAGCAGAAGTAGATTTGCGGTTGGGAATTTTGCAAGCACAAGAACAGGAAACAGACAACGCTATTAAAACTTGGAATCAATTACAGCAATATGCAAATATCAACTCCAAATATCAAGAAACTGCTCAAGTATTAAGCGGAATTTGGAGTAAACCTCCGCGTCTCTTTCCTAAAGCAGAAGAACTTATTCAACAAAACTTAGATAGTTGGTTTCGTTCTACAGCTTTAGAACAATTATATCAAGTTCAACAACGTCAAGAAGCCCTATCAGCCTTGAAAATTGCCCAACAAGAGGCGGCAAATCAAGCATTCTTGAAATTAGCGATAATTGCCACTATTCCCACCTTAACAGCCTTTACTGGGCTAATACTGTTGATTTTCTTATTCGGTCAACGTTTACTCAAAGGTCGAGAATCTTTTCTATCAACAAATAGCGATTTAGTTTGGTCAACTCCTTGGAATTGGGAAATAATTATTCAGGTTTTTATCCTCGGCTTTTTCTTGATGGGGCAATTATTTATACCAGAATTATTATCTATTTTGCCTATTCCTAGAGGTACAGGTAATGCCAAAATTGAGGCTTTTACAGTTTTAATTAGTTATCTATTAGTGGCTTTAGGTTGTTTCTCTGTTCTATATTTTTCCGTTAGGCGTTTTTTCCCCCTTCCCGAAAACTGGTTTCGCTTCAATTTCTTCAGTAATTGGTTTTTGTGGGGATTTGGTGGTTACTGCACAGCTTTACCGATTGTGGTGATAGTATCACTAATTAATCAAAAATTATGGCAAGGACAAGGTGGCAGTAATCCACTTTTACAAATGGCGCTAGAAAGCCGGGATAATGCAGCATTGGGGATATTTTTCTTTACCGCAGCCATAGCCGCACCGTTTTTTGAAGAATTCCTATTTCGGGGCTTTTTATTACCGTCCTTGACCCGTTATACCTCAGTTTGGGGGGCAATTTTGGCCAGTAGCTTGTTATTTGCATCTGCTCACCTAAGTTTATCAGAAATACTCCCGCTTACAGCATTGGGAATGGTATTAGGAATAGTTTACACGCGATCGCGCAATTTACTTTCCTCTATGCTTCTCCACAGTCTTTGGAATAGTGGCACATTAATTAGTTTATTTCTTTTAGGCAGTCAGTAGTTATACTCAAAACGGCTAAAAGCTGGACTTTTTTATCATACAAAGAACCAAGTTTAAAGCCTCTCCCATCATAAAAGCTGCTCCTTTTCCCTCCCTTGTAGGTGAGGGTCAGGGAGGGGTGCGGGGAGAGGTTTACAAGAGGGGTTTCATATTTGGTTAAACTATAAACCGTTTGCAGTATAGTTGTTAGTTATTAGGTATTAGAGAATAGGTGAAGATAATTTATGAGGTTATTAATTAGTAACTGTCTTTATACTAACGGCTAACTCCTCAAATAATTCTAAAATAAAATTATCCGGATTTAATAACCATAGATATGTAGAAAAATCTATAGTGTCGGATCTTTGCTGATTTTAAGGTTAATTATTACCTAAAAATTGGCCGGGATACTGCATTATATTTTTCTACCAAATTTGTTATTTCTTGTCAGTATTTAAACCATACAGGAATTGTAACTAAAAAAGTCATTATCAACTCCCTAGATTTTATTATTTAGAGATAAAGGAGCATAATTAAATATGAGTAATCTTAACCCATCTCACACTACCAAACAACTGTTGGCTGGGTATGCTGGAATTATTTTTGGAGGATTTGGACTGCATAAATTCATTCTTGGTTACACATTAGAAGGGTTTATTATGTTAGCAATTTCCATAATTGGTGGCTCTTTTACCTACGGACTTACATTAATAGTTATGCAACTCGTTGGTTTAGTTGAAGCCATGATTTACTTTAATAAATCCCATGAAGAATTTGTTAATACCTATTTTATTAATAAACAAGGTTGGTTTTAAACAGTTTTTTATAGCAGTATCCACTGAAATGAAATACAAATCTATTCGTCTTTATCTGCGTCTATCTGTGTGCATCTGCGTTTAATTATTTAAAACCCATATCGCTCTCAAATCAAAACTGCTATATGTCAAATTAATATGCAAATTCTGAAACACAAACAAATCAATTTACTCATTTTGCTAATCATGAGTATGGGGTATTTTAGTATAGTATCAGATTGGGAAATTAATTATTTCTATAAAAGCTTGATTTTGATGTTGCCATTACAATTAACTACTATAATTTACACCACAAGAATAAAACTATGACTTTTGGGATTGTGAATGGGAGAATACCTAATATATCAAGAAACTTAATATTCTTTCACTTGGTCAAAGTGGTAAATTTCGCTTAACCTCAAAGTAGAGACGCTAGTTGTCAAGCGTCGAAACTAACAAGAGCGAACCTCAAAACTGGCCATGCAACTGATCCCAAAAACTGAAATAGTTATAGAATCTGCCCCTTCCACAAAAATACTAAACTCAGAAAAAATTATTTTAGATGTTGGGGGGATGAAGTGTGCTGGATGTGTAACTGCGGTTGAAAAACAGCTTATTCAGCATCCAGGAGTTAAAAGCGTTTGTGTTAACTTGGCAACAGAAGTTGCAGTCATAGAAGCAGAAGTTGGTACTATAGATGTAGAAGCACTAGCGCAGGGATTGACAGCGACAGGATTTCCTAGTCAATTGCGGACAGCTAAAAGGGCTGGTGATAAATCTGCAATCTCTAACTCAGAGGCCAGACAACGCCAAGAAATGCAGGGAACAATTAGACAGTTAGTAATTGCTAGTTTACTCCTGGTCTTGTCGGGAATTGGTCATTTTGGCAATATTGCTAGTGCCATCTTTCCCTTTTTAAATGATATCTGGTTTCATTGTGGATTGGCTACCATTGCCATTATTATTCCTGGTAGACCAATTTTAGTCGAAGGCTGGCTGGGTTGGCGGCGGGGTGCGCCAAATATGAATACTCTCATTGGTTTGGGAACGCTGACAGCTTATACGACAAGTTTGGTGGCGTTATTATTTCCCCAAATGGGTTGGGAATGCTTTTTTGATGAACCGGTGATGATGTTGGGTTTTATTCTGTTGGGGAGAACTTTAGAAAAACAGGCTAAAGGACGTGCAGCTAAGGCATTTCGGCAATTGTTAGCCCTATCACCCCAAACAGCCCGGTTGATTATTAACCCAGAACCAGAAAAATTAATTGCTGGGGCGAATATTATAGAAATTCCGGCGGAACAAGTGCGTGTGGGTGAATGGTTGCAAGTGTTACCAGGAGATAAAATTCCCGTTGATGGTGAGGTACGGTTTGGACAAACTACCATAGATGAGGCGATGTTGACAGGGGAAGCAGTACCTGTAATGAAGCAAGTAGGAGATTCTGTCACCGGGGGAACTTTAAATCAGTCAGGAGCGATCGCTATACAAGCTACTCGCACAGGTGATGATACAACTCTGGCACAAATTGTGGCTTTAGTAGAAGCTGCCCAAACTCGCAAAGCCCCAGTTCAGAAATTAGCAGATACGGTGGCGGGTTATTTTACTTACGGTGTCTTAACAGCGGCTGGTTTAACCTTTGCCTTTTGGTATTTATTAGGAACTCACCTCTGGCCAGATGTAATTATGTCTGGTGGTATGGAAATGGCTCACAATATGGGACATAATCCCCAACATTTAGCACCTAACACCCAGTATTCTGCATTGTTAATTAGTTTAAAATTAGCGATCGCCGTGATGGTAGTTGCTTGCCCCTGTGCTTTAGGACTAGCTACCCCGACAGCTATTTTAGTAGGCACAGGTATGGGTGCAGAACGGGGATTATTAATCAAAGGTGGCGACGTTTTAGAAAAAGTCCACAAATTAGATACAGTGGTTTTTGATAAAACCGGAACTCTCACCACAGGTAAGCCCACAGTCACTGATTGTATCGTTATTGAAGAATCAATTTTACCATCATCATTAATCCAACTAGCAGCAGCCGTAGAAAGCGGTACTTATCATCCCCTCGCTACAGCCATTCAGCAAGAAGCGAAAGCAAGAGAGTTAATCATCCCCAGTGCGGTAGACTTCCACACAGAACCAGGAATGGGTGTATCTGCCGTAGTTGCCGGTCAAAATGTCCTTTTAGGTAACTGGGAATGGTGCAATTACCACCAAGTCCATATTCATGAAACAGCAGAACAACAAGGACACAAACTAGCTACAGAAGGAAAAACCGTGATTGCTGTGGCTGTAGATGGAAATTTAGCGGGATTAATTGCTGTTAGTGATACCCTCAGACCAGATGCGAAAACCGCAGTAGACAAATTGCGACAAATGGGTTTACGAGTAATGCTCCTCAGTGGTGATAGATTAGAAGCAGCTAATGCGATCGCTAAACAACTCGGAATCACCAATGCTGATATCATGGCAGGTATTCCCCCAGCCCAGAAAGCCGCTACCATTCAATCGCTTCAATCTGGGAAAATCAAATCTTATGTAGCTATGGTAGGAGATGGTATCAATGATGCCCCGGCTTTATCCCAAGCAGATGTAGGTATTGCTTTACATTCTGGTACGGATGTGGCAATGGAAACTGCCGAAATTATTTTAATGCGAAATTCCCTTACTGATGTTGTAAAATCTATTCAGCTAAGTAGATCCACTTTTAATACCATCCGTCAAAATTTATTTTGGGCTTTTGCTTATAATACTATAGGTATTCCTCTCGCGGCTGGTGTACTATTACCTAATTGGGGTTTTGTTCTCGGTCCTGCCAGTGCAGCGGCATTAATGGCCTTTAGCTCTGTCAGTGTTGTAACTAACTCAATTTTATTAAGGAGGGTTGCTCCCTAGTAGCATCACGTTAAATTCAAAACGAATACAGGGTAGACTTTTCATCTATTGGGAATGCGTGGTCTATTTATACCGTGCTGTACTAGTAACGAGGGCGGAATTAAAAATTAAGAAGGCAAATTATACAAGCTTTTTATAAATTTTTAATAACCATCTTATTTTTGCAGTAGTTTCATCGTCAATGATTTATTCTTTTTTCTGTAATCTCCAAAAAATTGCAAAAAAATATCATTCAATAACATTTATGATTGATAAAAATTTAGGTAATTATTGTACCTATCATGGCAATAGCAACAGTAAAGAATGAAACTCATCTACTAATTATCGAAGATGACCAAGGACGAAAAGAATTTATTTTAGAAAACCTTGTTTATTCTATTGGTAGAGATCGAGACTGTCATATTCGTTTATTCTCTCAGTTTGTTTCCCGTCATCATGCCACATTGGTAAGATTACCATCCCCTAATAATAGTCAACAATATTATTATCGAATTGTGGATGGTAATACCAAAGGAAAACCCAGTTCTAATGGTTTAATAATTAATGGGCAAAAAATTCCTGCCCACAATCTTCACAATGAAGATGAAGTTATTTTTGCCCCCCAAATCCGGGCAATTTATTATTTCCTACAAAATAATGAGATTATTTCTTCAACTGATGCCATAGAATACGACATTACATTAATCAACCCAGGAATGAATGAAGATTTAGAAGAATAACAAAATATTAGTTTAATAAAGTCACAGAACGTAGATTTATTAACTTATAATTCTTTATAGGTTGGGTGAAACAACAGCGTAGCCCAACATTAAATTATATAAATAAAGATTTGTACTTTATTTAATTCTCATTCCTCAGTATGTAATAAACAACAAGCAATAGCAATGAAAATAGCAATTAGTGGTGCAACAGGATTTGTAGGTAGTAGGTTAGTAGAAAAACTATACACAGAAGGTCATAGAATATTAGTATTAACTCGGAATACTACCTTTGCTCAAAAGGTTTTTCCTTCTCCAGCATTTCCTAATTTAGAAATTATTTCCTATACCCCTGGTGTATCTGGCAGTTGGCAAGATAGCATAGCTGGTTGTGACGGAGTAGTTAACTTGGCAGGAGAACCGATTGCTGAGGGACGTTGGACAACAGAACGCAAGCAGGAAATCCTCAATACTCGCAAACTGGGTACACAAAAAGTAGTTGAAGCTATAGCTAAAGCCAATCCTCAACCCACCGTTTTAGTCAATACTTCGGCTATTGGTTACTACGGAACTAGCGAAACTGCCAGTTTTGACGAAGATAGCGCTTCTGGTAATGACTTTTTAGCTCAAGTTTGTCAAGAATGGGAAGCAGAAGCCAGTAAGGTAAAAGATGCCAATGTCCGGTTAGTAATTTTACGTTTTGGCATTGTTTTGGGTCATGGTGGTGCTTTGGGGAAAATGATTACCCCCTTTAAACTATTTGCCGGCGGACCTATTGGCAGTGGTCAACAGTGGTTTTCGTGGATTCACTTAGATGATATCGTTAGTTTAATCATCCAAGCTTTAATCAAACCAACAATGGAAGGAGTATATAATGCCACTGCCCCTCAACCAGTCACCATGAATGATTTAAGTACAACCATGGGTAACGTCATGAATCGTCCCTCTTGGTTACCTGTGCCTGGATTTGCGATAGAGGCTATATTGGGAGACGGGGCAAAGGTAGTTTTGGAAGGACAAAAAGTTTTACCAAAACGCACTTTAGAGTCGGGTTTTGAGTTTCAATATCCCAATTTACAATCAGCATTAAAGCAGATTCTTGTGTAAGGAGCTTTAGATAAAGTAAGATTTATGAATATTGCACAAGCTTCTCTAGAAGAATGTAGATACTATCTTATTCTTACACAAGATTTAGGATACGCTAATACATCAGAATTAATGTTAGAACTGCAAGAAGTTAGTAGATTATTAGATAGTTATACAAAAACCATTCTCAATAATTCTAACTCCTAATTCTTATTCTTTCTACCTCCTGACTCCTGACTCCTGAATTCTTACAAAAATTCACAAATGCTATACAAACGTTTTGGCCGCACAGAATTACAAATGCCTGTTTTCTCCTGTGGAGGAATGCGATATCAATATAAATGGCAAGATGTTATTCCAGAAGAAATTCCCACAGATAATCAAGAAAATTTAGAAGCCGTAATTCGCCGTTCTCTAGAATTAGGAATTAATCATATTGAAACTGCACGCGGTTATGGAACATCAGAAATGCAGTTAGGAAAAATCCTACCTCAGTTTCCTCGTGAAAAATTAATAGTCCAAACTAAAGTTTCTCCTGTTGCAGACCCTCAAAAATTTCGCCAAACCTTTAAAAAATCGTTAGCTTATCTTCAGTTAAATTATGTTGATTTGTTTAGCTTGCATGGCATTAATAATGCGGAAATTTGGGATTATAGTATTCGTGAAGGTGGTTGTTTAGAAGTAGCAAAACAGTTGCAATCTGAAGGTAAAATCAGATTCATTGGCTTTTCTACTCACGCTCCCACAAATATAATTTTGCAAGCAATTAATAGTAATCAATTTGATTATGTGAATTTGCACTGGTACTATATTAATCAATGGAATTGGGCTGCTATTGAAGCTGCAAATAAATTAGATATGGGTGTATTTATTATTAGCCCATCTAATAAAGGTGGGTTATTATATAAACCTTCCCAAAAGTTAGTTGATTTGTGTGCGCCTTTAAGTCCAATGGTCTTTAATGACTTATTTTGTTTAAATCATCCTCAAGTGCATACATTAAGTATAGGAGCAGCTAAACCAACTGATTTCGATGAGCATTTAAAAACTTTAGAATTGTTAGATAATGCAGCAGAAATCCTACCACCAATTATTTCCAGATTGGAGTCAGAAGCAGTCAATATTTTAGGAGAAGATTGGGTAAAAACCTGGGAAACCAATTTACCAGCTTGGGAAGAAACACCAGGGGAAATAAATATGCAGGTAGTTTTGTGGTTATTAAATTTAGCTTTAGCTTATGACATGATAGACTATGGTAAAATGCGTTATAATCTCTTAGGACAGGCTGATCATTGGTTTCCTGGTAATCGGGCTGATAAGTTAGATGAATTAGATTTAAGAGAATGTCTTGTTAATAGTCCCCAGGCTGAAAAAATTCCCAAAATGTTAGCGAAAGCCCATGATATATTAGGGAGTGCAGAAATAAGGCGTTTATCTATGAGTTGAAAAATCCTATCTTCCTAACAAATTGAAGAATGTTTCTTTATCAATATCAACATCTTGAATCATTCCTGTTAAAGTACCTTGTTTGATATCTTTTTCTGAATGAATAGGAATAACAACCCTACGCCCATCATTATGCTTGTAAATGGCGTGACTGCCCTTCTGACGATCAAAATAAAAACCTAATTTTTCAACAACTTTAATAAAATCTTTAGCTTTGACACTTGGAAAAATACTCATACTAAAACAGTTAATGGCTTAACAATAAAATCTTCTTTAGGAATAGGTTGATTATCAGCCATTAGACTTTCAAGATATAATTCTACAGCTTCCGTGATATTGGCGATCGCTTCTTCAAAAGTATCTCCTTGAGAATGACAGCCCTTGAGAAGAGGACAAAAAGCATGATAGCCTCCATCTTTTTCTCTTTCAAGAATGACGGTGTAATTATAAACTTGTTTGCCCTTATTATTCATATACGGTAAGTTACTCACTAATAACTATTTTATTATAAACTGTTTTCATAAATTTTAAAGAGCGATAGCGCAAGCACTATTTTAATATTGTAGGCCTACTGGGAATTAAAAATTTAAAATATCTAAAGATGCTTCTATTTCTAATTCTATAATTCTAGCTTGTGTATCTTTGTATTCTGCTAATTTTCCTGCTTGCCAATATAAATCTGCTGCTTTATGAAAATCCTCAACTGCTCCCTGTTTATCTGTCATCTCTAATAAAGCATTTCCCCGATTATAATAAGCATTAACATAGTGAGAATTCATTTTAATTACCTCGGTATAATCGGTAATTGCTGCTGCATATTTCCCTAAATCAAAATGAGCATTACCCCGACAATAATAAGCATCAATATCATCAGGATTAATTTGAATTACTCGGGTATAATCGGCAATTGCTCCTTCATAGTCTCCTGATTCAGCCCGATCATTTCCACGATTTTTATAACCAATAGCATCATCAGGATCAATATTAATTAAGAGCTGTGATTGCTGTTGATCATTTAATAAATAACGAGATATTTGCCTATCTTTTTGCGTGGTAGCATAATCAGGATTCAGTTTAATTGCCTGATTATAATCTTCAATTGCTCCTTGAGTATCACCAATATGCGAACGAACATCAGCGCGATTTTTATAATTAATCGCAATATGGGGATTAATTATAATAGCTTGGGTGTAAGCTTCTATAGCTATTTGATAATTTCCTATATAATAATGTGCTAAACCTATTTGACTGTAAGCTTGAGGATGATTAATATTAATATTTATTGCCTGACTATAATTAGTAATTGCTGTGTGATAGTCACCTAATTGATAATTAACTAAACCTAGTTTATAATAAATATCAGCATCATGATTATTAAATTGTAAAGCTTGATTATAATTATTTATTGCCGCTGCATACTCCCCTTTTTGTAAATATTCATCACCGAGATTTAAATGGAAAATAGTTAAATCAACAGGTGCAGATTGGGGTTTAATTAATTGACTCTGAGATAAATTATATTTATGAGCATTTGCGGAAACTTGAAATTGTTCTAAATAAGAAAATAAACCACCACCATACAATAATTGATTAATCCCAAAGGAAATTTTCCCCGTTTTCAATTTAATCATTTGCGTGGGGAGAAATCCAGCTAAAAAAAGGTGATATGCAGATTGAGCTTCATTGACTTCTTCCTGAATCAAAATACAGACAATTACCGCATTTTTTTCTACTTCTTCCGCACCAACTGACCATCGAACTCTATCAATACTACCGTAACGAGATTTGACTTCAACACCTATTAAAGAATTAGCAGTGAGAGTAAAATCACTTTTACCATCACCACCAAAGCGTTTTTCATAATCTACTTCAGTAATAAAATCCGCTAACCGTTCTTTAACAACTTCTTCGCCTAATTTACCTTTCAGATTATTAATAAAAACGTCACGAACTGGGGAAGTGCGTTTATATTTTTCCGCCATTAACCAGCAAAATTCCCTTAATGACTTTAATCTATCACCGGAAATAATAGTTAATTCACTATGTTGACCTTCTATTTCACAATGAAGTAAACAACTTGATGTTAACCTTTTAAGAAAGTCAGACTGTAGCGATCGCAGAAGGGTAATCCAGTCCATGTATAATATTTCTACGGTCTTTTAATTAACTTACAGCAGGGAAAAGGGTTAAAAGTTCCTTGGTGTATGGCTTTCTGTCACCTTTCCCCTGTTATACTCAAAACGGCTTAGTTATGTGATTTAAGCGGGTAGGAGTTTAGCAGTGCTAAACTCCTACAAATCTAGGTTTTTTGTGATTTTACAAAAGTCCATATCCCAACCGTTTTGAGTATATATATCCTGACAGTTAATTACTAAGGATTTTTTCTTTCTTCCTTATTTTCAACTAACTTCCGAATAAGTTGTTGATTAGATTCTGTAGATACAGCAGGAGAATTATTACTTGGTGTTGGTGGAGTAACAGAAGTAAGCGTATTTTCTGATGGAGTCCCAGAGGAATTTTGAGTATTTTGGGGTTTAGGTAATTTGTTAATATTTAGAGATGTTGAAGGTTGTATTTTGATTTCAGGTAATTTTTCACTATTTGGTGTTGCTGAAGTTTTGATTTGAGATTCTGATCCTTTTTCACCATTTGGTTTTACTGAAGGTTGTACTTTCAGTTCAGGTAATTTTTTAGGATTTGGTGTTGCTGAAGGTTGCATTTCAGATGCCGAGCCTTTCTCACCATTTGGTGTTGTTGAAGGTTGTACTTTCAGTTCAAGTAATTTCTTAGGATTATTTGGTGTTGCTGAAGTTTTGATTTGAGATTCTGATCCTTTTTCACTAGTTGGTGTTGCTGAAGGTTGTATTTTAATTTCAGGTAATTTTTTAGAATTTGGTGTTACTGAAGGTTGTATTTGAGATTCAAATACTTTTTCACCATTTGGTGTTGCTGAGGGTTGAATCTTAGAACTTACTCCCGAAGCATTGGGATTATTTTGGAACTTTAGTTGGAAAGGATAAGAGCTAATTAGTTGTTTATCAGCTTGAGGTGGATTAGCACTAAAAAACTCTCGGACTTTAGATTTTAACTGAGGTGATTCTGTTCCTTCTTGAAACTTAATATCTAAAACTTTGCCATCTGAATCTACAACTAATCTCCCCACAACTGTACCTTCCATCTCTGGTGTATCTATAGAGATGGTTTCACGAATTACCCCTTTCTCTTTAATATTGGGATATTCTTGGCGAATGTTTTGCCTGAGAGTGTTGTATGAGTTTAGTTTAGCCAGTAATTGTTCAGTTCTTTTACCTTTTGAGCCAGAATCATTTGTGAGAATTTCTGGTGATTGTCCCTGAGAATTATTTGCTAAAGCTATTTTTTCGCCATTTTGAACAATTTTGACAGCATTATTTTCGGATTCCACTGTTTGTGGTGGTGAAATTCCGGCTACTGTTGTACTTCCAATATCAATGGGTTCAGCAGATGGATTATTCAGTGGTTCTCCAGGTATGCCATTACTTTGTCTAAGTTCTGGCAATCTATTAATACCCAGAGATCCGGTTTCTCGAATTTTCTGATCTAGATCATTGACAAAAGGAGAAGTTGAGGAAGTAGGGGGAAGATATGCACTTCTCGCTGACAATCTAGACATTTCTGTCTGTAAACTGCTACGAGTCAATCTTTCAATAGATTGTCTGCTAGGTAAGTAAGAGAGATTATAGTTAGTTGGTGAGCTAGGAATAGCTGGTAATACGGGCTGATTAGATAGTTCTGTTTGTAAAGGGGGATAGTTAGTTAATTGGCTGCTCAAATTAGCGCCTGGTAGTTGTTGCTGTAGCGGTAGTTTAGGTTGCTTTAAGGCTAACTGTGATGTACGAGGAGGTTGCGGTAATCGGCTTTGATCAGCACTACTCAGTTCCATTAGTCCTACCGCTTTGGGTGAGTCAGTTTTGGAAGACGCATTGTTAACTGGCATTAATGGCACAATTAAAGCAATAGCGCCGTGAATACCCAGGGAGGCTATGGCGGCTATTCCCGTAGGTTGGCTTAATATTTCTGGTATATTTTTGAGAATGGATACGTAAGACATACTGTTATGGTTGATTTTAATCGGTTAAAGTTGAATAGAAATTTTGTCAACAAACAATTCAGGGGGTGATATCAAGAATGAAGTTAATATTCTGCCGTATTACTTAGGGAATTGAGAATAATGATACTCAAGCTAAAATTGATCAACTCCGGAAATTTTTGTCTTGGTGAATTATTCTTTATTTTTTAGACTATTTTGCCATGATCGAGACGCATCTTATTCCCACACATAATAACTTCTCAAGAGGATAAGTTCAACAGGGGAATTAATGATATCTGAGGTTTTTATTTCCCTGCTATAGCACGGAACAGGCAGCAGGAAACAGGGAACAGAGTTAAAAGTCTTTGGGTGTATGGTTTTTTAAGGAAGTTTTGTATCTCATTGACTGTATACCGCTATATACAAGCGAACTTTAACTATTTTTTCAAATAATACTGAATCACAGCAAATTGTATGTAGATAAAAATGATTTTACCAGTTTTAACAAAATTTTGGTATGCTCCTTTGGAGGAAATATAATTGTGATCAATAAAATGGCACTGAGCGATGAACTGTTGAATTCGCCCAATCAGGCATTGATTGTAGAAGACTGCTGCAACATGATAGACTCACAACTAGCGTCTAAGTCTGGTATAACTGGAATAGCACTAAAAACAGCTTTTGGCGTTCTCAAGGGAATTAAACCCGGATATATTCCCGATGTTGTTGAGTCCCTCCTGCCAACCTGCTTTAATGCACTTGATCCCATCTGGAGTGAAGGGGTGCAACAGGGCGAACCAGTGCAATATCTGATAAATAATAGCTCTCGAAGCGCGGATACGCTACTAGGCGTTACCGATGAAAGAGTTAAGCATACAAAGCGGGAAATTGTGCGAAGAACTTATGATAAGTTTCGGAGTTCCGCCAAAAAACACGTAGAAGAGGCAATACCAGACTTGGCTACAATAATTGGTAAGTATGCTAAAAAATAGCCTGTAACCTGGCAGAATCGCTCCCATGCTTTGTGTGAGAGCGACTAAGTTAGAGAATAATAAAATACTCCAGTAGCAAGCACTTCCTCTAAGATACAAGGTTGGGTTTCTCTTCGCTCAACCCAATCTACATAAAAATGGCTAAGGTATTACTCCCGGTTCGCTCATTTTTTTTGGAGTTCGAGAAATTGCCAAAAAAACAAGAAATCCAGGTGTCGTAATGGTTTTAGCGATTTCCCGAAATTTAGCTTGAACTACCACATCCGGCGCTAAAACTCTATTTTTATGCGAACTGCTTGCAGCAGCGCTTCGCTATCGCATAAAGTCTGTAGGGTAGTACATTTTTATCAAAGCCGAAAACCCTGATTAAATTGTTCAGCTTTTTTGTAACTCGATTTTAAATGGGCGAACCGGGAGGTATTAAGCAAGAAAACAAAATTTATATCAGTTTAATCCAACTAATATGCTTAATTAAACATGAATATAAGTATGAACTTAAAGGAGAATTAGGTTAATGACACTTAGCTATGGAACAGAGGGATATCTCCGTGTTGGTCAACAGGCTCCCGATTTTACGGCAACATCTGTCGTAGACCAGGAGTTTAAGTCAATTAAATTGTCTGATTATCGCGGTAGATATGTTGTATTGTTGTTCTACCCCTTAGACTTTACCTTTGTTTGTCCAACTGAAGTTACAGCATTTAGCGATCGCTACACAGAATTTAGCCAACTAAATACAGAAATTTTGGGTATTTCTGTTGATAGCGAATTTTCTCATCTGGCTTGGATTCAAACAGATCGTAAATCTGGTGGAGTGGGTGATATAAATTATCCCCTAGTTTCCGATATTAGAAAAGAAATTAGTGCCGCTTACAACGTTCTTGATCCCACCGCTGGCATTGCTTTACGTGGTTTATTTATCATTGACAAAGATGGCGTTCTACAACACGCTACCATTAATAATCTAGCCTTTGGTCGCAATGTAGATGAAGCCCTGCGAACATTAAAAGCAATTCAGTACGTTCAGTCCCACTCCGATGAAGTTTGTCCTGTTAATTGGCAACCAGGAGACAAGACTATGAATCCTGATCCTGTGAAGTCTAAAGTTTATTTCGCTGCTATTTAGGGAATTAGCAACCAAGTAATTCTCCTTCTTTCTTCTTCCTTCGTGTTCTTCGTCCCTATCCCTGACGGGACGCTCCGCGAACGTGATTCATTAACTCCTGACTCCTAACTCCTGCATTTTGAATTTTTATGCTGACATCAACTGATTTTACAGGCTTATTTAACGAGCGATTTTTCCATAATTTTCTACCTATACCCCCGTTAGATAATTTCCGATTGGGTATAGGCACACCAGATTTTAAATTATCCGATATTACTCATAATAATGTCCTGAAATTATCTGATTTTCGAGGTAAACAACCTGTAATAATTGCCTTTACAAGAATTTTCACCGAAAAACAATATTGTCCATTTTGTTATCCCCATATTAAGGCATTAAATGAAAACTATGAACAATTTAAAAATAGAGGAATTGAAGTTTTATTAATTACTAGTACCGACAAAAAGCAAAGTCAAATAATTGTGCAAGACTTGGGTTTAAAAATGCCATTATTGAGTGATTCTAGTTGTCATACATTTCGGACTTATAAAACTGGACAAGCATTAGGAGCACCTTTACCCGCACAATTTGTATTAGATAAAGATGGAAAACTGTTCTATAGACATTTATTTTCTTTCTTAGATCATAATGCTGATATAGAGATACTTCTAGAAAAATATGGTTACTCGGAAGTAGTTTAAATTATAGCCACAACAGTATAATTCACCCACATGATGATTTGTTAATACCGTATAAGTTTACCCTTCATGGTTAATAACAACTCCTGAGCCAGAACCAAATTTAGTAAAAATTCTGACAGTGACCTGATTAGCAATTTTGGTTGTTGTAATATCAGCATCGAATGTATTACCCAAAGCCGCAGAAATAGGATAGGTATACAACTGATGAATCACAAAAATTGTTGTAATTAATACCAGAAAAAACTGGCGATTTAGGCGAAAAACATGATTCCTAGTGAAAAAATATGGATTAAATCATGCCTAATAATTACATCCTAGAAAATAGAGAACAGGGAAAAGATCAGAATTTTATCTCTTCCCTAATAATTCGTTATCCATAATCTTTTTCTTCACATTAGGTCCGATAACTATAGGAATCATAGATGATATTTGAAAAATTTTAAGTATTGTAGGGTGGGCAATGCCCGCCAAAACTACGTATATTTCAACTATCAAATATTAGTCCTGTAGAAACTTGAATATAATTACAAACCACCAGATTTATTTTGCACAGCAGGTTGTTTGACGTAATTTCTAAAGCCAAAATACTGAATAGAGACAATGTAGCAGTTAAAAGTGCTGTTTTTGATTGATATTTCATGGTAAATGGATATCCTAATACTCCTGTCCGCTGCTATATATGAAATAGAGACCCTATAGCCCGCCTTTTTTGGAAGTTTTTAGTAAATGTATTGTTTGTAATAGTGGGGTTAGTTGATTCTACTCATACACCTGTACCCCTTTGATTGGTATTGGTAACGGTGACATCAACAATTGTAGTATCCTGATTTGCAAGAATGGTAATATTTTGTTTAGCGAAGGTACGACTGATATAAATACCACCACCGTCAATAACTACTGTCCTACCTTTGCTTGATTCATCACCCCGTAATGTTATTCCTGGTTTGAGTAAGATGGGGAATGATTCGCTACTATAGTTGCCAGATGCCAACTGAATAACTGTACCCGATTTAGCCTGACTGAGTGCAAATGTAATGGTTTTGTAGGGACTTGTTGCGGATGTTCCAGCTTCAGCCGTATTTTTACCAGTAACTGGGTTAACATAAATTACTTGTGCAACGGGAGGTAATTTTGCTTGGACTGGAAATGTGACAATTAAGGAACTAGATATAGCTAAATTCGCTAATAAAACAGAGGGTTTTGATCTAAACCGACTACCCATAAATAAATCCTTGATTTAATGAGTGTATCCTTATCTGATACAAATTAAATCATAAATTCTCGTGTAAGATAAATAAAACTTATACATATTTGATAGAAAACTGCTGTATCTACTTACCATCAATTGCTAAAGAAACATCGTTGGCACTGCCTCCACTGTCAGACATATCAGTAGAGGCAGTGCTTTTTAGTGATACTTTTGTGATAGATCGCTATTGAATTGAATTTCTTAATTCTTTGAGAATGCGACCAATACCAACGAAGTCGGTATCTTTATAAAGTTTCTTGAGAGTTTCTGCATCGCTTGCGAGAATAATCCCGTTGTAGGCAACAATAGCATCATTTAGCTTGTTGATATCTACATTTGTTGCTGCACCAGATTGAGCAATAACAGGAATAGGCTTTAAAGCTTTATTAGTGGCACTAGCAACTAGCTGTCCTGATGTTACTTGAGCTACAGGCAGATTTGATAAGGAAGCTTGAGTAGCACTAAACAATCCGGTCAGGGCTGTGACTAATGTTTGTGCTAGTTGTGGGGAAATCCCCGCAGTAGTTAAACTGCTGATCACGGAAACGGCTGCTTGTTGTGATCCAGCACTACCAGTTAGTACGGAAGAAACAGCAGCTATACTAGTACCAGGTGTATTGGCAAGAGCCTGAGTAATAGCAGTAGCTACTTGATTCACAGTAACCTGGGCTTGGGGTGAAAGAGTAATTACAATAGTGTTTCCTGTTGCACTGTCTGTCACAGTCACACTAGATGAGATTGATTCTGTGTTTGCTGCGGAAACGGTAACTATTGGACTACCAGCCGTATTTGCGTCACCTCCCGTACCACCTCCTGTCAGATTACCTGTTGTGGAAACCCCATTAGTAACAGTGGCTGGAACACCGGGTATGATAGTGATTCTGATTATATTACCCGCGGGGGAAGAAAAAATACTCACGGTTGAGGCAGAAGTATTTGCTCCACTGTCAGTACCTGCTGTACCTGGACTGGGACTATTACTTTGGGCTTGGGCTTGGTTTGGTAATTGCGAAATAACGGATAGTGCAGAACCAAGAGTGAGGGCAAAAAGGAGATTTCTAATTTTCAACATGATGATTCTTTAAATATTGAAGTGTTTATTTAGGCAAGAAATTGAAACCATAACCTACGCTCAAAGCAAATACGGTGCTACCGACGCTGTTATCGGTGAGATCCGCAACTTGGGCTGTAATTGTTAGTGGTAGGGTAGGGACAGGAACGTATGAAGCCCCAATGTTTAAACCAACTCCACTCCAACCTAGACCTACACCTACTTGGGGATAGACTTGCACACCGACTCCACCAAATACGCCCGTACTGGCATCACCTTGTCGGAAGTCGCCACCTCCAGCCCCTACCGAGAAGGAGATAGGCATTTTATTAACAGGATCATTAGGCTTTAAAAGGGAGTAAGTTGTGACTACACCATAGGCGCTGGAAGGTCTAATAGCTTCACCACTTGCTTCGGTCTTATACTGGGCAAAGGTTTTCCAGCCAGCAGCTACAGCAATTTGATTGGTTCCTTTAGTGTAAACAGTCCGATGAGCTTTAACGTCAAAGGTGCCATTACTACCAAAGTTTTTGATACTACCGTTGTTGAAGGATAATTCCAGACCAACTGTTTTTTGGGAGTTACCTAAACCAACACCGAGGCTGATGCTTCCGTCTATGTCTTCTAGCCTGTCACCTCTATTACCGGCGGTTGCTGCTGATGCGCCTACAAAAGCGTCACCCATGTTAGCGCCGAAGGCACTCGGTCCTGCAAAACTGAGTCCAGGTGGGTAAGTTGGCTTAGATGCTGATGTTTTAAGTTTGATAAGCGGTTCAACTAATAACTCTTGGCGGATTTTATTAACTTCATTGGTGTCATTGTCAGCATTTTGGGCAATTACTTGTACTGGTTTTTGCCCAGGAATAGATTTAAGTTTTTGTGCTAGTTCTGCGGCTGTTGCTACTTTACGTGTGATTAATTCACTTTCCTGATTTGTAGCTATTATGTCATCTGCCGCAGATGCAGGATTAACTGAAATAGCTGTAGAAAACAGTAAACTTGGTAAGGTTAGCAATAACCCTAAATGTACAATAGAACGTTTTTTTATCTTCAAAATATCACTCCTCACACGATGTTATATGGTGGAAAGGTTTACGAATAGGCATAGATATATACAGAATAGTTTTAATTTGACTGAATTAATACTCAGACAAAATAATTAACTATATTGTAATCCTAAATGATGGCTGAAAAGTAGTAAATAGTGTAAGTATTATCCACTGAAACCAGCTTGCTGTGGGTATTACTCACTCTACGTATATTTCAAAAATCAAGTAGTATTCCTATAGATCCACAAGGACTTGACCACACACTTTTTATTCTATAGGAAATGTAACTTTAAGAGCAACCTTTACATAAGTAAATATTTTTTATAAATTAAGAGTGTTCTAATATATACAACACTTTACTATGCGGTAAAAAAATACCACAAGCCAGAAAGTGAAGCATTTTGGAGAGTTTTCCGCCATTATGTTTCCTATGGCTATTGATTCTGTAAAATGTACAAAATAATAATTTTGGATCGTTTTTTACGGAAATACTTTCAAGACTCCTTACAATTTAACTTGTGCTAAATGACTACGGGGGTTATAAGTACGAATGGCTCTGATTTTTTCATAATATTCGCGTTCTTGAGGGGTGAGGTCTTTAGGAGGAGCAATTACTACTTTCACCAATTGATCACCACGTCCACCTTTAGATAAAGGCCAACCCTTACCACGTAACCGTAGAGATTGACCAGAACGTACTCCCGCAGGTAGTTTAACATTAACATTACCATCGGAGGTAGGTACATCTATGGACGCGCCCAATGTAGCTTCATCAGGGGTAATTAAGACTTCGCAAACAAGATTATCCCCTTCTATTTGGAAAAAAGTATGGGGTTGTAATTCTACCTTTAAGTATAAATCTCCCCGTTGTTGATTCATGGGGTTAATTTGGCCTTTTCCTTTCACCCGTAAACGAGTCCCAGTTTTAGCACCACCAGGAATACGCACATCAATAGTTTCGTTTCCTAAACTAAATCGTTTCTGCACGCCGGAGAATGCTTCAGCAAAAGTTAAAGTAATCACGGCTTCTGTATCTTGTGTGCTACCAGTACCGCCATCTTGGAAACCAAAATCGTTAAAACCGTTACTTGCTCTACCAGTGGAAGTACGATAGGAGTAATTTTGTCGCCCGCTGCGTGGGCCTGCACCACCAAATAATTCAGTCAAAAAGTCATTAAAACTGCCGTATTGACCGAAATCAACCCCGCCCATATCCACACCAGAACCACCGGAGGGGAAACCTTGACCAGCTTGTTTCCAATATTGACCAAATTGGTCATATTTTTTACGTTTATCTGGGTCAGACAATACCTCATAGGCTTCATTAACTTCTTTGAACTTGGCTTCAGCCTGTTTGTTATTGGGGTTAACATCAGGATGATATTTGCGGGCTAGTTTCCGAAAAGCTTGTTTAATTTCTTCTGAAGTGGCAGTTTTATTAATTCCTAATATTGCATAATAGTCTTTAAAGTCGGTTGCAGCCATCTACTAGCCTCCTGTAGAAATTTACGTTATGTTTTTTTCTAAGATCTGATATCTATTGTTATACTCAAAACGGCTTAGTTATTTAATTTAAGCAGGTAGGGTTTAGCACTGCTAAACCGCTACAAATCTAGGTTTTTCGTGATTTTACAAAAGTCCATGTCCCAACCGTTTTGAGTATAATTAACCCTGATGCCTGTTCTTTTTTATTTGGTCTAATACTAGGCAAAAATATTCTGATATTAGATTAACAAACAATCCCTACAATCAAGTGTGGTTCTTGCTGAATGTACCAGCGCAATTCCCGTACTTCTTTTATGATTAAAAGGATATAAGCTCGTCCATTGCTTCTTCTAAGCTAGGGGGAGCATCCTGAATTTGGCGGTGCATTCGGAAAATTACATCTTCGGGAACTTGGCGCGTCCGTTTTTGATTTCGTGCTAAACATAGCCAAACTGGAGTTTTCAGCCAGATACCAATAATATAACTAAAGCCACAATTACGGGCGAGGGTAATCACTTCTCGACGGTTTTTCCTTTGGGCGTGGGTAGCATCGAGAATGACCTCTTGATCTGTGGTTATGGCTTGTTGTAATTGTCGTTCCAGTTCACGCCAAATCAGCAGCCAAGAACCTTGGATTGCTTCTGAACCAAAAAGTTGCCCCCGAATGACATCTGTAGAAATTAGCTGCATCTGGGGGCATTCTGTCAGTAGTTGTTTTGCTAAAGTTGATTTACCGCTACCAGGAAGGCCAATTAGCAAAATTAATTTAGTCATTAGTCAGTGGTCAGTGGTCAGTGTTCAAAGAACAACTTACTACTAACTAGATAATTGTTCCATGAGGAATCGCAGCATTTTTGAGGACGACAACAATGCCGCTACGGATGTAAAAGCCTTGTTTTTCACGTTCTGCTTCTTGGATGTTTTCCTTATTGATGATTTTCACATTATTACCAATGCGGGCATTTTTATCAATGATGGCACGGCGAATAATGGTGTCTGTGCCAATACCGACGGGGATATCATCTTGTTCTAAGCTGCATTGTCTCTCAACGGATGGTTGGTAATAATCAGCACCCATGATTAGGGTTTCTTCAATTACAGATCCTGATTCTACCCGCGATCGCACTCCCAAAACTGAATGTTGAATCCGGCAATCTTTCAAGATACAACCGTCACCAATCATGGATTCTGTGATTTGGCAATTTAACAGTTTAGAGGGGGGTAAGTAACGAGCGCGTGTATAGATTGGTGCTGCTTCATCATAGAAGCTAAAGGGAGGGAGGGGTTGCTTCGTGAGGGCTAAATTAGCCTCATAAAAAGATTCGATTGTCCCAATATCTTCCCAATAGTCATCAAATAAGAAGGCTTGAACGTTATGGTCTTTAGCCGCTTCGGGAATAATCTCTTTGCCAAAATCAGTTTGTTCTAAAGATTGTTTCAGCAACTTGATTAAAACATCTTTTTTAAAGACATAAATCCCCATTGAGGCGATATATGGCTGTAATTCGGCTTGTTCTTTTGTCAATCCCAAGATGGTGGTATCAACTCGCATTTGTGCTAAAGCTTCACCTTTGGGTTTTTCGCTAAAGTCAATTACTCTACCGGCATCATTAATTTTCATCAGGCCAAAGTCTGAGGCGCGACGATCATCCATAGGAATTACGGAAAGTGTAATATCCGCATTTGTATCTCTATGGCGCTGGATAAACTGTCGGTAATCCATGCGGTAGAGGTGATCACCGGAAAGAATCAGAAACTCGTCTACATCCCACTCCTGTAACATCCAGATATACTGACGCACAGCATCAGCCGTACCTTGGAACCAGTTAGGGTTTTCGGGAGTTTGTTGTGCTGCTAACACTTCTACAAACCCATCGCTGAACCCACTGAAGTTATAAGCGCGTGCAATGTGACGATTCAGAGAGGCTGAATTAAATTGAGTGAGGACGTAGATTTTGAATATTTCGGAATTAATGCAGTTGCTAACAGGAATATCTATTAAGCGATACTTCCCAGCCACTGGTACTGCTGGTTTGGCGCGGAGTTTGGTTAACGGATAAAGCCGAGTACCTGCACCCCCACCCAAAATAATTGCTAAAACTTTTTTCACAAATTTTCTCCCAACTGCCTTTCAACTCTCACCTACAGTTTAGGACTGTATGTAGCAACTGATAAAGGGGGATCAAAGAATCTTAAGGATGAATTTTTCCTTTACCCAGAAATAGCAATCGCGCCCAAACTCTTTCTTCTCGATAAATATCCATTTTGTCGAGCGCGAAAAACTGTATTTGGGGCTTGACAATTGATTTAAAATTTGTTATCGTGGAATTGATAAGGAAGAACTATCTTGAAATAAAACCAATTATTCGTGAGGTTTGATCGTGGTTATTACTCAAACCAATCCCCCCAATATTACTCAGGATATAACAACAACTCACTTCACTCCAGATGAGTATCGAGTGATGGAGGAAACCGCAGCAGAAAGACATGAATATCGTAACGGAGAAATTATCGCTATGGCTGGAGGTTCAGAAGTTCATAGCCGTCTTACCGTCAATATTACTACTTTACTTAATTTAGCTCTCAGAGATACTAATTTTCAAACTTATAATGGGGACTTAAGAATCTGGATTTCTGAGTTTAATCATGGTACTTATGCCGATGTCCTTGTAATTAATGGTGAACCGGAGTTTAATGGCGATGCCTGCGGCGAGCGAAGCTATCGCACCGACGAAATTCTCAATCCTCTGGTAATTGTGGAAGTTTTATCACCCTCTACTGAAGGTTATGATAGGGGTGATAAATTTAGAAAATATCGCTCACTTCCTAGCTTTTGCGAATATCTACTAGTTAGCCAAACTGAACCCTATATTGAACAGTATCACAAACTTGATGATAATAGCGATAGCGAAGCGCTGCTGCAAGCAGTTCGCTGGCAATGGCAGGTTTATGATCATCTTGATCAGTCTATATTACTACATAGTTTGAACGTAGAAGTCCCCCTTACTGAAGTTTATCGCCGCATTAATTTCTAAAAGCCAAATCACGATTCCTGGAGATGTATAATTTATTTTATTTCCATTTCCGTAACTGCTTATGTACTACGGCTAAATACCACATATAATCATCAATTTTATATTTATCAGCGGCTTTAACTATATATTCCTGCGCTAACTCGCAATTATTCTCAGCTTCATAATATAAGCCTAAATAAAGATGACTGTAAAATTTACCTTTTAATCCTGTCAATTTTCCCACATTCAAAACATCCTCTTGGCTACAATTACCTGCAAAGAAATCATAGACAGACTTCATGATTTTTCGCGGATCATTTTTTACAGATAATAAAGAATTGCGGGCTTCTGTAACCCCTGATAACCTAGCCATACAAAGATATCTCCAGACTGTTTCTTCTACATCTTGACTATTAACAGTTAAATCATATTCAAACTGTTTTGCACCTTCGGCAAATCGTTCTGCATAATAATAAGCTAATCCTCTTTGCCAAAGATAAGGAGTAATTTGAGTATCTAACTTTTCTGCATGATCAAAATCTTGAATTGATTCCTCAATTTTTCCTAATTTAAAATAAACCATCCCTCGCCGAATATAAGCATTAAGATTATTTGGCTGAGTGTTAATGTTATTGTTCCATTCTTGGCGTTGATTTTCTAGGGAATTGGTAAAAAACATTTTGGTAACAGCTTAGAAAGTTGACGAAATCTATTTTTGTCTCATGCAAAGGCGGAAAAAGCAAGATTTTCTAAGGTTCAATTGAAGATTTTATCCGGCAATTATTCCAGGTCTAATCTAGCTCTCTGCGTCCTTCTAATGCTCTGGCTAAGGTAAGTTCATCAGCATATTCTAAATCGCCACCTACGGGTAAACCAAAGGCAATTCTGGTTACTTTTGTAAATGGTTTTAGTAATTGACCTATATATAATGTTGTGGTTTCTCCTTCAATACTGGGACTAATGGCTAAAATAACTTCTTGGGGTTTTTGTTCGCTTACCCGTTTCACTAAAGCTTGAATAGTTAGCTGTTCAGGTCCGATACCATCCATTGGGGAAATTACGCCGCATAAAACATGGTATTTACCTTTATATTCACGGGTTTTTTCTAAAGCAATTACATCACGGGAATCTGCAACTACACAAATAGTTGTATTATCTCGCTGAGGGTGACGGCAAATTTCACATACTGGATCTGAGGAAAGGTGAAAACAAACTTGACACAAACCTACCTGTTTTTTCGCGTCAACAAGTGCTTGAGCTAAGGCTTCTACCTCTGCTTCTGGTCTTTTTAAGATGTGCAAAGCTAATCGTTGGGCGCTTTTGGGTCCAACTCCAGGGAGCCGTTGCAATTGCTCAATTAATCGAGCTAAGGGGCGTGCGTAAACCGTAATTATACCTCTGGGCTTTTTTCTATTTTACAATTATCTCATGCGAGAATGAAATATTTAAACTTGGTGAAATTTTTGTTATGTTTACAAGCGTAACTGATTTGCTATATATTATATTTAATAAATATTATAATTTATGCATAAAGATTCAATTTTTTATAATCTATTTCAACTTTTGTTTCTCCTTGACTAATACAAGGTGGTAAACTGGGACATTGGGCAAATAACTAAGGTAAGTTGGTAATTAGAGAAACTGTCTGATAGCGTAGCGTGGCGCAAGCCATATCAGGATTTCCAGAATTTAAAGTCATTATCTACTTTAGATACTTTAGATTAACGACAAGCGAGTGATTCCTCTGGAACTTCGCTATCGCACCTCCCCATATTCTCAACAGGCGATCTTTGGAGAAGACCATCATAATTCTATAATTGCTCATTATGCTCAATGCTTGTCGAAAGAATTAATAAATCATTTATTGAGTTCCTAAAATTACCTTTTAATCCGTAAAGTGACACGAATTTATCTAGTAAAAATGAAAAATGATATTAATCGGTTTAAAATTTTTTGGGTATCTTTAGGTAAGGAACGCAAATTTAATAACCTGCAATTCTGAGTTAACGTGGAATGGTGCATTACGCTGTTGCTAACACACCCTACTTTTGCACTTTATTTAATTCACAGTCCTAAATGTTGAATCGCCTGGATGTAAATCCTAGATAAATTTTCATTAATGACCTTTGTTAATGCTAAACTCCCATACTCAACAAGTTTTGGATAATCATTTTCCCATCACCAATTCCTAGCCAAACCAGTTATAATAAGTATTAAAACAAACATAGTATGACAATTATCTTAACCAATGATGATGGTATTGACGCACCAGGAATTGTCGCTTTATTCAAAGCCGTAAAAGATAAATCGGTAATTATTGCAGCGCCACAATCACATCAATCAGGCTGTGGACATCAAGTTACTACCCATCAGCCAATTAACCTGCAACGGCGTTCTGATGTTGAATATGCTGTAGGTGGTACTCCTGCTGATTGTATCCGAGTTGCTGTATCACATATTGCTCAAGATATCAAATATGTGATTTCGGGTATTAATGCTGGTGGAAACTTGGGTGTTGATGCTTATATTTCTGGGACTGTCGCTGCTGTCAGAGAAGCTGCAATGCACGGAATTCCTGGAATTGCTGTTTCCCAATATCGTCATGGTAAACGTGATTATGATTGGAATGCGGCTATTAAATGGACATCTGCATTACTCACGGATTTGATGGAACTTCCCCTAGAACCTGGATGTTTTTGGAATGTCAATTTACCACACCTGTTACCGCAACAGGCAGATCCAGAAGTGGTATTTTGTCAACCTTGTACGAAACCTTTACCTGTTAATTATCGAATAGAAGGTGATGATTTTTACTATATAGGAGAATATGGTAAACGAGAACGGACTCCTGATAGTGATGTTGATATATGTTTTTCTGGCAAAATTGCGGTGACTAAGTTAAAAGTTTGAAATAATAAAGACTTACTGATTCAGGTTCTAGATTTTTCTTTCTTGTTTCTTGTTTCTTGTTTCTTGTTTCTGACTCCTGCTATAATCATTCACTTTGTAATAAGGATACAAGCCCATCTAAGGTTTGTGACAATTGAGCAATTTGTTCTATAGAATCTTTCTGAGAGTCAGCTAAACTTTGTACAGCGTCACACAAAGCAAAAATTTGATAACCTTGCTGCTGTACTTGTTTTCCTTGAGCTTCTACCTGTAGACTCAGGGTATCTACTCTTTGCGCAAGACGTTCAATTGTCTCAGTTGTTGAGAGAACAGCGTCCCCAATCTGTTCAACAATAGATTCTAAGCGACTGATTTTTGCTTCTACTCCAGTGGCAATCATTTCTGGTTTGCTCCAATCTTGGGAAAAAATCATACATTAATATCCCTAAATATTCATGCAATAGTTTTATAATCAGTATTGATAATTTTTAATTCGTCATTAACTAATCCCATTCCCTATTCCCCAATCCCTAAATTAAATTACTGAGTAGCCTAAAAATACGATCCCAATTGCACAGAATACTAAACCAGCAAAGCGGATAATTTTAGGTAAAATTTGGTTAATTTCATTGATGCCAAAGGTTATACCTATTTCTCTGGCACTCATGATAATTACTGTTTGGGTGAAGGCAACACTAATTATAAAAGGAATAACAGTGAATATTTCTGCACCGATGATAGATGTCGCATCAGCGTAGCCTTGAAATATACCAGCAGTGGCAGAAAAGATGGCTATTGCTAACCAATGAATAGGAATTGGTGTAACTAACATTACACCTAAAGCCATAGTACAAATAGCGATCGCTATTGCTGGTCCTGGTAAGATAACTGGAGACAAATTAATTAGTTGTCCACAAACAGCAGCAATAACAAAAGTGATATTGAACCAATTACCACAGGCAAATCTAGCGGAGAATAAACCTAGTGCCATAATACCTGCAAAACGGTCTAAACTAATCACTGGATCTGCCATGCCCCAAATAAACCCTTCCCAGGGTGTGGAAACATAGTGTTCAATGGGTGATCCACCTGCTGAAGTCAGCAAACTAATAACAACTAAAATAGCGAGCGCCTTGAGAAGATGCTGCTGTTTAGATGTTAATAAATTACTAGACTCGGAAGCTACTAACTGTGAATTTTTAAACATCTTTAGATTATTATGCTAGTTGGTGATTAATATTACTGTTAATTATTACAAATATTAATCCATTTTGCTTCAATGTAGTAATTCTTCTACTTGATGTTGATTCCACAAAGTTTTGTAAAGTCCAGGCTGTTCTACTAGTTCTGAATGATGACCAACTTGCACGATTTTACCCTGCTCCATCACCAAAATTCGGTCAGATGTGGCAGCAGCGGAAAGTTGGTGAGTAATAAAAATTACTGTTTTCTTTTTTGTCCCTGTGGAGAGATTAGTCAGAATTTGGGTAGCAGTTTGATTATCTACACTGGATAGGGCATCATCTAACAGCAAGATGGGGGCATCAATTAACATAGCTCTGGCTAAAGCTGTGCGTTGTCGCTGTCCACCAGAAAGGGTAATTCCTCGCTCTCCGACAAAGGTTTCATACTGTTGGGGGAAATTCTGAATTTCCGCGTCAATTTGCGCCATTTTAGCGGCGTAAACTACATCTTCTTCAGCAGTGATGGGATCACCATAACGGATGTTATTTTTGACTGTGGTACTGAATAAAAAGCTATCTTGAGGTACGTAGGCGATCGCTCCCCGTAAATCACTCACAGCTACTTTGGTAATATCCACGCCGTCTAAAAACAACTGTCCTGGCTGAATATCCAATAACCGCGGGACAGCATTTGCTAAAGTTGATTTTCCTGCACCAACCGGACCAACAATGGCTACTAATTCCCCAGGGTGAATAGTAAAATTCAGATTTTCTAAAACTGGGGTATTTACGCCGGGGTAGGTGTAATTAAAGTTTACTGCTGTCAGTTCCCCTTTAAGTTTGCTTACATCTAGATGAATAGCATCTGGTGTGTCTTGAATTTTGGGAGTCACACTGAGAATAGTCTCCAAGCGGTCAATACTAACTTCACCCCGTTGATAAGCAGTAATAGTGAATCCTAACAAAGCCGTAGTAAAAATTAATCTATCTACATAAATTAGCAAGGCTAGAAAATCGCCAATGGCTAAAGAACCAGTGGATATCCTGGCTGTACCCAACCAAATAATAATCAAGGAACTGAGACTTGCTAACCCACCAATGAGGGGAAATAGGGTATTGCGACTTTTTGCTAGTTTGAGGTTAGTGGCTAGTAGCTGTTCATTTTTCTGATTAAATGCTTGACGCTCATTTGCTTCTTGGGCGTAAATTTTAATCAGCGCTATACCGCTAATATCTTCCCGTACTAGTTCACTGATCTCTGCAAGTTGCTCTTGGACGGCGGTTTGTTCATCACGCAAGCGATCGCTAAACAAATGCACTATCAGAAACATGAACGGGTAAACTGCTAATGATGCCAATGTTAACTCCACACTCAGAGACAACATGACTGGTAATGTTAGAGTATAAGCAAAAAATGTATTTGTTAAACTCAAAATAGCAAAGCCTAACAACCGCCGAATATTATCTACATCACTGGTAGCGCGACTAATTAAATCCCCAGGAGTATTAATCGTAAAATAAGCAGGTTCTAATTTGAGTAAGTGTTGAAAAATCCGCTGTTTGAGGTCAAATTCTACCTGTCTTCCCACACCAAATATTGAAGTGCGAGAAGCCATTCGCATCATCCACATAGCGGAACTAAGTAGGACAATCATCACTACATAATGAATAACCTGACGAAAACTAAAACTCTGGGAAAGAGTATCTACCCCTGAGCGGATTAACAAAGGAATATATACGCCTAAACCATTGACAACGAATAAGGCAGTAATACCTAAGACAGTTTCGCGCCAATGGGGACGTAAATAATCAGCGATTTTAGCAAGTCTGTGAGATTTAGCCATGCAGAAGTCTGGAGTTAGGAGTCAGGAGTTAGGAGTTAGGAGTTAGGAGTTAGGAGTCAGGAGTCAGGAGTCAGGAGGAAGAACAAAGAAGGAATTAAAAATAATGACAACTGACAACTGACAACTAACAAAATAATTACGTCCGACCACGTAAGAAAACATAAATCTGGTTGAGATAACTTTCCCATACTTGGGTAGTAAGTTGCAGTGTTTCTGCATTAGGAACAAAGTCTTCTACCCGTAATCCACGGGTGCTGATTGCTCGAGGATTTTGGAGTAGATAAGAAGGGATATTCGTATTTAAACTATTGAAGGCTACGGTGGGAGAATTTATCTCTACCGTAGGTGGGATGATATTTTGCCTAATATCTGAGATCGTGAAATTAGCAGTTGCTGGACTCAAGGCTACTAAGGTAGATGAGGCAGCTTGCTGATTGGGGTTCATACCGTTAACTGTAGCAACTGGTGATCTAACTAAGAAGTAAGCGATCGCTGGAGTGCTGGCTAGGAGTAAAACCGTCAACGCCCATCCTAAAAGGAAACCTCCTGGTTTATCTATGCCACCGCCTTTGATTTTTTGAGCGGCTAAAAACAACATTAAAACCGAAGCACCTAAAGGCTTGAGTGGAAAGGAGATAAACCGCCACAAAGAAGCTACTGCTGGTTCACTAGGGTTGAGAAATGCTAAAGCTAAAACAACTATGACCAGTCCCAAAAGAAATCTGCCGACAAAAGTTATTGATGGATTGAATCTTTGAAACAAAGAATAGGCTACAACACCAATTAGGAGCCATAGCAAAACCCGGCTTAACAACTGAAACATAGATTAACTCTCTAATTTTTGAGCGCAGTAAGCCTAGAGGCCGCAGGAAGTGGCTTAATTTTATCGTCAAGCTGACTTAAAAATACCTCAAACCTCACACCCAAAGAGTACCGCCGTAGTGATTTTAGTGCAATTTTTCGACACCGAGTGTACTATTTGCCATTTTTCCAAAAAGTAATTTTTAAATTATCTGAAAATAAACGAATCTATACACTTTTCAATACCGTATTTACTGGTAAATCTCCCTCTTGTGGCATACAAGCATAATCAACCCTTTGATGGACGGTCTTAATCGGAAAAATATCTAACGTATAAATATTAGAACTGAAAAGATAAAAACTCATAACCTAATTTTACCAGGTTCTAATTGTTGAGAATAATCCGTTGAAATCAACTGATGGTGGAACTCAGACAGGGGCAAAATCGGCAACCTGTAACAGTTTGTTAACTGCCATATCCCTAAAAAGTGGAGATAAAAGTAGTATGTCTCTTTTAAAAATCAAAGAATTTGATCCAAATTATCGGGAAACATTTCAAGGAAAAGACATCAAGGGCATGGGTGTGTATGCCAGCCCAGAAGAAAAGATTGGCACAGTCAGCGACATTTTAGTAGATGACCAAGGACATTTCCGGTATTTTGTTGTTGATTTGGGCTTATGGATTTTCGGGAAAAAAGTTTTGTTACCCGTAGGTCGTTCGCGCATTGACCATAGTGCAGAACGGATTTATACAGTGGGAATGACTAAACAACAGGCGGAGAATCTACCGGAATTTAGTGAACACCGAGAAGTTGATTATAACTATGAAGAACAGGTGAGGGGAGTATATCGTTCGGAAGCATTCTTAGAAAATTCCGCACCTTTAGATACATCGGCTGCTAGGGGAGTGGGATTAGATGCCCCGTCTTCTAGAGGTGCTGCCAGCGCTGTTGCTACCCCACCGGAGAAGCCTATTCTCCACAATGGTAGTGCTTACGACTATAAACAAGAACCTGCTTTATATGAGCTAAATGAGCAGGATCATCAAACATTCAAACTATATCAAGAAAGATTAATTGCCAACAAAATCCGGGCTAAAACGGGAGAAGTCATTGTTGGCAAACATACGGAAACTGAGACAGCAAAGGTTTCAGTGCCAATAGATAAGGAACGGGTTGTCATCGAACGGGTAACTCCTACGGACGCTGGGGAAGCAGTTATACCAGGTAGCGTCAGCTTTGGCACAGGTGAAGTGACTCGTATAGATGTTTACGAGGAAACTGCGGACATTCATAAGGAAGCTTTCTTGCGTGAAGAAGTCAGAGTCAATAAAGTTGTAGACCACGAAACTATTGAAGGAGAAGAAACTCTGCGGCGAGAGGAATTGGATGTTAACACCCAAGAACATCCAAATGTGGAGAGAAGATAATTTCTTGTTGAGAGTTTCGTTAAAATCCCCATTTTCCAATTTCACATAAATTTTCCATTAGGAGCAAATTATGAGTATGAAAGATAAAGCTAAGGCAACTGCCAAAAACATTCAAGGTAAGGTTCAAGAAGCCGTAGGGGATATAACTGGAGATCCCAAAACTCAAGCCGAGGGCAAGCAAAAACAAGCAGAAGCTAAAATTCGCCACTCAGTGGAAGATGTAAAAGATCAAGCAAAAGAAATTATTGATTAGATTACACAGGCAGGTAGACATGGGTAAATAAGGCTTTTTTGATCTTTTGTAGCTAGTACACTGCGGCGTAAGTTAATGAACCATTCTCAATCGTCCAAAAGCTGATTCCATATTACTTTTGACTTTTGACTTTTGATTTTTGACTTCCGCGAAGCGGTACTAGTTCTTAATTACCCTTTTTACCTGCCAGTTGTTCCCTTTTAAAGCGGAGAAAAAAATGAGTTTGATTCAAAATAAACGAGCTATAGGAGTTTTTTCTAGTCACCAAGAGGTAGAAAATGCTCTTAGCGAACTGCGAGATAATGGATTTGATATGAGTCATGTATCTGTGATTGCTAAAGATGCAGAAGACTTGAATCAGCGGTACAAAATTGGTGAAACACGAGTTGAAAAACCCATTGAAACAAGTCATGAAACCAGGCATGACACAATTCATGAAACTAGGCATGATAGAACTCGTGTTGAAGAGGGAGCAAAAACAGGAGTAGAGGCAGGAGGAGCAGTTGGAGGACTGACAGGATTGCTTGTCGGGTTAGGAACTCTAGCTATCCCTGGAGTTGGTCCAATTATGTTAGCAGGAGCAGCAGCTACGGCACTGGTAACAACTCTAGCAGGTGGAGTTATCGGAGCAGCGGTGGGCGGTTTAATTGGCGGACTGGTAGGTTTAGGCATTCCTGAACATCGGGCGCAAGTCTATCATGATTATGTAGTCGCAGGAGATTATTTGGTCATTGTAGATGGGACAGAAGCGGAAGTCCTGCGGGCGGAAAGAATACTTAAAAACGAAGGGATGCGGGAGTGGGAAGTTTACAATACTCCAGAAACTAGCCGTCGTGAAAACCCTGTCGTTTCGCGCTTGTGAGAGTTAATTTGTGAGAAAAAAGTTAATACCAATTTAAGATGAATCTGCATAGAATAAAATCTCAAAAATAATGGAACGCGGATAATGTTAATTAGTGAGTTTTAAGATTCTATGCAGTTTTACGTAAAGTTGTTATAACTTCCAAAAGTATTATGTCAAAGGTCTATTCTCAAGGATTTGAACTATGAAAAAAATTACACTTTTAGTCCTCAGCAGTATTTTACTTCTGGGAACAGTTGCCTGTGAAAATAGCTCAAAAACTAGCAGCAATGCGCCAGATTCTCCAGTAGAACCCGGTAAGGTTGTTACTGACAAAACAGTCCAAACTGATAAAAAAGATGCGACTAGCCAAGTCCGTCGAGATCAACTTAATGCAGATATTCGCGCCCGTGAGCAACGCAATCTAAGCGGGGGAAGTGCAGATCGTGCTAATACTGATCTGTCAAGTGAAGTCCGCTCTAAACTGGAAGCCAATATTCCCGCTAGTCAATTAACAGTTGTTGCCAAAAATGGGGCAATTGTTGTTGGTGGAACTGTACAGAATCAAGAACAATTAAATAAAATTGATCCTCTGTCCAAACAAATTAAGGGTGTTAAAAGTGTGAAAGTTTTAGCCAAAGTTTCCCCAGCCGTACCTAATAAAAAAAGATAAAAGATTGCATTTATAAATTCACTACCCACATATTAAGGAACAAATTTCCATGATTTTATTGCAAAAATTCCGTAGATTTTTCCTCACCATTGGTTTGGTTTTATTGCTAGGAAGTTTCACGGCTTTTACTGCTGAGGAAAGTTTTGCTGCAAGTTTTTTGGGCCAACCAATTAGTCTAGCCCAGACTCAAATTGCCGCTATGAATAGAGTAGAGGCAATAGGGAAGGATATTGAAGGTAAAGCTCAAGAAACTATGGGTAAAATTACAGGCAATAAAGAAGATCAGGTAATGGGGAAGGTCAAACAAGCAGAAAGCAAAGTTCGGAATACAGTTGAAGATGTAAAAGATGCCAGTCGGCAACAAAAATCAAAACTTGAAGCTCAAGTTAGGAAGTCTATGGATAATAGTATTTCCAATGATAAGGCTACAGAAAACCAATACCGTAACCTTTCAGGGAGATGAGATCCGCAATACTTTTAAGTCATCCTTAGTCAGGATGTTGATGTTGGGTTGAGAAATAAAAACCAAGACTATTAAAATTAGGTTAGGTAAGGCTTGCGTTCTACCTAACCTTCAATTATTTTCAGAATTAATTAATGAATCCCCAATTATCCACTTTTTGGAATTTGTCTGCGGAACAGGTAATTGGACAGGTACAATCCACTCCACAGGGTTTAAGTAGTGAAGATGCTAGAGAGCGCCTGAGTAAGTACGGTGCAAATAGCCTGAAGCAAAAACAGCATTCTCATACCTTAACTTTGTTGTTGAATCAGTTTAATAGTCCGATTATTCTGATTTTGATCGCAGCGGCAATTCTTTCCAGTTTTCTTAAAGATGCTATTGATGCGGTTATTATTCTAGTAATTGTCCTCACAAGTGGATTGCTAGGTTTTTGGCAAGAACGAGGCGCTGCTGATGCGGTGCAAAAACTTCTGGAATTGGTGGAAATAAAAGCGAGTATTCTCCGAGATGGTAAAGCCCAAGATGTGCCAGTAGATGAGGTTATGCCCGGAGATATTGTGTTATTGTCGGCTGGTAATAGTATTCCTGGAGACTGTTTGGTTTTAGAGTCACAAACTCTATCGGTGGATGAAGCTACGCTAACTGGAGAGACTTATCCGGTGGCTAAAGAACCGGGGGTATTACCTGCGGAAACTGGGCTGGGACAACGCACAAACAGCCTATTCATGGGGACTCATGTAGTGAGTGGTAGTGCTACGGCTGTGGTGGTTAATACGGGCAAAGCTACGGAATTTGGCAAAGTATCGGAGCGTTTACAATTTAGACCCCCAGAAACTGAGTTTGAAAATGGAATTCGCAAGTTTGGTTATTTCCTTTTGGAAGTGACTTTAACGCTGGTAATCCTGATTTTTGCGGCTAATATCTATCTCCAGCGTCCGGTTTTGGATTCTTTTATGTTCTCCTTGGCTTTGGCTGTAGGACTGACACCCCAATTATTGCCAGCAATTATTAGTATTAATCTAGCTCATGGTGCGAAGTTGATGGTGAAGAAACAGGTGATTGTCAAACGATTACCTGCTATAGAAAACTTCGGAAGTATGAATGTTTTATGTGCTGATAAAACGGGGACTTTAACCGATGGTGTGGTGCGAATTCGCTCGGCTTTGGATGTAGCTGGTAAAGAGAGTGACCGCATTCTTTTTTATGCCTATTTAAATGCTATTTCTGAATCAGGTTATGTTAATCCTATTGACGAAGCAATTCGCAATCATAAATCCTTTGATATTTCTCAATATAAAAAACTAGATGAAATTCCCTATGATTTTAACCGCAAACGTTTGAGTATTTTATTGAGTCAAAATAATGATCGTTTAGTCGTTACAAAAGGAGCAATTGCTAATATTCTCGCTATCTGCACTACGGTAGAAATGGCAGAAGATCAAGTGGTTGATATTGAACCAATCAGGCAGCAAATTCAGCAAAAATTTGAAGATTTGGGTAGTCAAGGCTTTCGGACTTTGGGTGTTGCCTATCGGACTGTCAATACTGATCATATCACCCTCAAAGATGAAATCAATTTTACTTTTTTGGGCTATCTTGCTTTGTATGATCCACCGAAATCAGACATCAAAGCCACAATTACTGATCTGGCAAATTTAGGTGTAACTTTGAAGATGATCACTGGTGATAGTCATGCCGTTGCTGCTAATATTAGTCAGCAGGTAGGACTACTGCAAACTAAGCTATTAACGGGATCTGAAATCCAAAAACTTAGTGATGCGGCTTTGGTAAATCAGGTAAATCAGGTTAACATCTTTGCGGAAATAGAACCAAACCAAAAAGAGCGGATTATTGTGGCGTTGAAGAAAGCCGGAAATGTTGTAGGCTACATGGGTGATGGTATTAATGATGCTTCTGCCCTCTACGCTGCGGATGTGGGTATTTCCGTGGATACGGCTGTAGATGTGGCTAAAGAAGCCGCAGATATTGTCCTCATGCAGAAAGATTTGGACGTGCTATTGGGGGGAATCAAAGCCGGAAGAACCACTTTTGCCAATACTCTGAAATATGTGTTTATGGCCACTAGTGCCAATTTTGGAAATATGTTCAGTATGGCAGGTGTATCTCTAATGTTGCCATTTCTGCCTTTATTACCCAAGCAGATATTACTAACTAACCTCCTCACCGATTTTCCCGAAATGACCATTGCTGCTGACAGAGTAGACCCGGAATTAGTGAGTAAACCGCGAAGATGGGACATTCACTTTATCAGTAAGTTTATGTTGGTGTTTGGGTTATTGAGTTCTGTATTTGACTATCTCACTTTTGGGGCGTTGCTGTTTTTACTACACGCAGATTCAGCACAATTCAGGACGGGTTGGTTTATGGAATCGGTAATTTCTGCATCTATGATTGTGTTAGTAATTCGTACCCGTCAATCTATTTTTCACAGTAAACCTAGTCCATATTTATTTAGTGCTACGATAGCGATCGCTTTAATTACGTTGATTATTCCCTATACTCCCATAGCGTCTGTGTTAGGATTTCAAGCTTTACCTTTGAGTTTTGTACTCATTTTAATGGCAATAGTTGCACTCTATGTCACTGCTGCGGAAATTGTTAAAGGAATTTTCTATAGTCGCGTCAAGTTTTAAATAGCTATACTGCAAACGGTTGATAATTTAACCAAATATGGAACCCCTCTCCAAACCTCTCCCCGCAACGGGGAGAGGCTTTGAACTTGGTTTTTTGTATGATAAAAAAGTCCAGCTTCTACCGGATCAGGGTTTTGGTGGGCATTTATGTCACTTACGGCAAATTTGATTAATTACAGCGCCGTTTTTATTTATTACTTCTATGATTAAAGGCATTTGTCCCATTGCATGAGTTGAACAACTTAAACAAGGATCAAAAGCCCTAATTCCAGCTTCCACACGGTTTAACATTCCTTCTTTGATTTGATTACCTTGGATAAAATGACGGGCAATTTGGGCAACTGTCCGATTCATTGCTAAGTTATTTTGACCAGTGGCAATAATCAAATTCACTTTTAACATTAAACCATTTTCATCAACTTGATAATGATGAAATAATGTCCCTCTGGGGGCTTCACTCACACCAACTGCTTCTAGGCAATTAATCCCAGCTTCTGCACGCAGACGAGTTGATAAAATATCAGGATCATCAAGGATTATTTCTATGTGTTCAATACAGGCTAAAATTTCAATTAACCGCGCATAGTGATAGAAGAATGATGATTTAACAGTGCCGTTTCCATGAGAGCGAAATTCTTTTAATTCCGCGTCTGCTAAAGGTGTACCAATGTGAGTACAAATATTCAATCTTGCTAATGGTCCAACGCGATACATTCCACTATCTAAACGACAATGATTGCTACTATCTGGATAACCTAAAGGACGATAGTAAGGCGATTTTAAATAAGAGTCTGCTTGCACTGCTTCACCAATAAATTCCTGATAGTTAGCAGCGTCGAGTTTATCAGCAACAATATTGCCAGCACTATCAACAAATCGGATATTTCCATCATAAGTTTCCCATAAACCTTCAGGACTGACTAAACCCATAAATAAACTGGGAAAATTACCAAAGGTTTGAGCTTCTTTTTCGTAATCTTTTAATAGGCTTTTAAATAAGTTTATAGCATTAAGTACAGTGGTCTTTGCTTCAGGAATCCGTTGCTGAATGTGAGTGCGATTTTCTTCAGTTAAAGGGTCACGAACTCCACCGGGAATAGCCCAGGAAGGATGGATTTTTTTCCCTCCTAATAATTCAATGATTTCTTGTCCAAATTGCCGTAAACGAATCCCACCTCTAGCTAATTCTGGTTCAGCCGTAATTAAACCAAAAATATTCCGTTTTTCAGGTTCGCTATCCATACCTAATAATAGGTCTGGTGCGCTGAGGTGAAAGAAGCTCAGAGCATGGGATTGGAGAATTTGACCTAAATTCATCAAACGGCGTAATTGAGTGGCTGTTTTGGGAATTGTGACAGCTAAAATGCGATCGCCTGTTTTGGCTGATGCTAATAAGTGACTAACTGGACAAATACCGCAAATTCTGGCAGTAATTCCCGGCATTTCTGGAAAAGGACGACCAACACAAAACTTTTCAAATCCACGAAATTCAGTGACATGAAAACGAGCATCATTTACTTGACCTTCATCATCTAAATAAATGCTGATTTTTGCGTGTCCTTCAATACGAGTAACAGGGTCAATAATGATTATTTTCATAATTAGTTAGTTGTGAGAAAATTGTAGGTTGGTTTGACGCAAGGAAACCCAACATTTTCCTAAATTTGTTGGGTTTCACTTCGTTCTACCCAACCTACAAGATGCTGATTTTGGCGTGGACTTAAATGCGGGTAACGGGGTCAATAATGATTGTTTTCATAATTAATTCGTTGTCAGTTGTTAATTATGAGGATTACAAATCATCAATCCTAGATTCTATGAATTCTGGATATTCGTCACAGTAATCTTCAAAGGCAGTTTTGAGAGGTTTTTCGGCGCGTTGGTGAGCAATTTCTGCTTGTATTTCTTCTACTACATCCCAAGCTGCTGCACATTCTGTGGAATTAATACCTTTGTCTGTACAAACAATCCGAGCTTTTTTTATTTCATCTTGTAATTCTTGTTCTAATAAAAATGAGCGCGGTTGTTCTAGACAACTACTGCGGGCTAAGATGTCAGTAAGTGAGATTATTCCTAATAGTTTACCACTAATTACAGGCGCACGACGAAGATGATGATTAGCAAATAATCTGGCTACATATTCTAAACCTAATTCTGGATTGACAACAATACAAGGTTTAGTCATAATTTCATAAACACGGACTTTATTCGGATCTTTGCTATAAGAAATTAGCTTATAAACAATATCGCTTTCTGTGATAATTCCATAAGCATCTTGTTCATGACGACGATCTACAATTAATGCTCTCCAATCTCTAGCTTTCATTAAATCAACTGCTTCTTTGACTGTGGCTGAACTGCGAATCATTGCCACATCTTTAGTCATTACATCTGCTGCTGTTAACATAAGTCACCTCGGAAAAATAGGAGTCAGGAGTTAGGAGTTAGGAGTTAGGAGAAATAAGAAGAAAGAAGAAGAAATTTATTTAGTGATAATTAGTAATTAACCAAACTTAATCATTTCCCGTCCTTGTATTTCTGGTTTTTCTCCCTTTAGTAATGGTTCAAGTGCGGCACGAATCCGGGGGGCTGAAGGGGGACAGCCGGGTAAATAAATATCAACAGGTACTACCTTATGGACAGGGACAACTCTATCTAATAAAGGGGGAACAATACCCGGTAAGTTAGGAATTTGTTGGTTAACATCGGATTGTTGAATATAAGCTAGTTGTAAGGCTGGTTCAGCACCACCAGCAAGATTTCTTAAAGCAGTAACATTTCCAGTAACAGCGCAATCACCAAAGGAAATTATTGTTTTAGTTCGTTCTCTAATTTTGTGAATTAATTCTAAATGTTCTTCATTAGCTATAGCCCCTTCAACTAATACTATATCTACACCTTCTGGATATTCTTTAATATCAGCAATGGGACTATAAACTATATCTACTTGTGAGGCTAAATAAATTAACCATTCATCCAAATCGAGAAAGGACATATGACAGCCAGAACAACCACCTAACCATACTGTTGCTAATTTGATTTTAGTCATATTTATGCCTTGTCAGTTGAAATTAATGATTGCCATTCTTTAACGATAGAAGCAGGAACTGAGATATTAATGAATTTTGTCCTAGCTAAAGGTATGGACAAAATTAAAGATTCTGGAGGTAATTGGGGCAGAATATCTGTAAAGTCATATTGACCGATAGTTGGGGCTGGGGCTTCCTCTAAAAATACATCAGCAGCATTCCAAACTTCACCTGTATTTGAGGTGATTTTTAAAGGTTGGGGGTGAATTAATTCACCAATACTAGGAAACCCAACCAAGCGAAGATTTGTAGTAGATTTTTGCTCAGAATACACTTGTTTAAATAATACAACCTGCCAAACTTTTCCTGATTGGTCATCTAATTTTGTTTGTGAGCGATAAATAACTTCTCCTGGGGGATTTTCTAACTGAGTAACCGCAGCCATTACTTTTCCAGAAGTGAGGTTTGCTAAGTTTAGGAATATAAATGTGGTTAATATTCCTACTAATAGAATGCGCCTAAATATTTCTTGCATATTCTGTAACATAAAATTTCACTTTAAGTTATGACTAATGACTAATGACTAAAAATTCCATTGTTTCTTCTCTCGTGCGGTTACTAAAAATTCTATTTTACCCCGATCATGCACCATTTCTCCAACACTTGAACCTTTATCAAATAGCGCTCCTGTGGGACAAGCATTAACACATTTACCGCAGGAAGTACAAGTTTGGGAAGTTCCCCAGGGCTGATTTAAATCAGTAATTACATGAGATTTTGAACCTCTTCCCGCCATATCCCAAGTATGTGCGCCTTCGATTTCATCACATACTCGCACGCAACGAGTACAAAGCACACAACGATTATGATCTATGCCAAAAAGATGATGAGAAGTATCAACATGACGCTGAGGAAATTGATATTCTAACCGCACATGATCCATACCCATTTCTATGGCTAAATCTTGTAATTCACAGTTACCGTTAGCCACACAAACTGAGCAAATGTGATTACCTTCAGCAAATAACATTTCTATAATTGTCCGCCGATATTTTTGTAAGCGATCGCTATTTGTATTTACCTCCATTCCTTCAGCAACTTTTGTCACACAAGCTGGCTGTAATTTATTACTTCCCGCAATTTCTACCAAACATAAACGACAAGCCCCAACATCGCCTACACCTTCTAAATGACATAATGTAGGAATATGAATACCCGCCTCTTGCGCTGCTTCTAGTAAGGTCTCATCCTCACGAGCGCTCACCAATTCGTCATTTATTGTTAAAGTTTTAACAGTCATAATAATTTGGTAATAGGTAATAGGTAATAGGTAATTGAAAAATACCTCTTAATCCTGAAAATCCTTAAATCCTGGACATCCTGATTCAGACAATTTTCCG